>JANYJJ010000093.1 GCA_025358485.1 Burkholderiales bacterium
CCCATGAAGAGGTGACGGCCGAAGACCTCGGCGGCGCCTCGGCCCACACGACCAAGAGCGGCGTGGCCGACCTCGCGTTCGACAACGACGTGGACGCGCTCGCGATGCTGCGTCGCTTCTTTAACTACCTGCCGCTGAACAACCGAGAGCGTGCGCCGATGCGGCCCAGCAGCGACCCGGCCGAGCGCATCGACATGTCGCTCGACACCTTGGTGCCAGACAGCGCCAACAAGCCCTACGACATGAAGGAGCTGATCGTGAAAGTGGCCGACGACGGCGACTTCTTTGAGCTGCAACCCGATTACGCCAAAAACATCGTCATCGGCTTTTGCCGCATGGAAGGCAACACGGTGGGCATCGTTGCCAATCAACCTTTGGTGTTGGCCGGTTGCCTGGACATCAAAAGCAGCATCAAGGCCGCGCGCTTCGTGCGTTTTTGCGACGCCTTCAACATCCCCGTCGTCACGTTTGTTGACGTGCCCGGCTTCATGCCCGGCACCAGCCAAGAACACGGCGGCATCATCAAACACGGCGCGAAATTGCTGTATGCCTACGCCGAATGCACGGTGCCAAAAATCACCGTCATCACCCGCAAGGCTTATGGCGGCGCGTATGACGTGATGGCCTCCAAGCACCTGCGCGGTGACGTGAACTTTGCATGGCCCAACGCCGAGATTGCGGTGATGGGTGCCAAGGGCGCGGTGGAAATCATCTTTCGCGAAGAGAAGGGCGACCCGGTGAAGATTGCCGCGCGCGAGGCTGAGTACAAAGCCAAGTTCGCCAACCCTTTCATCGCGAGTGCGCGTGGGTTCATTGACGACGTGATCCAGCCGCATGAAACGCGCAAGCGGATATGCAGGTCGTTGGTGATGTTGCGCGACAAGAAACTTGACAACCCGTGGCGCAAGCACGGAAACATTCCGCTTTGATGGAGCCCCCACGTCGCTGTCGCTCCTGCCCCCCGAGGGGGTGCCTCCCACTGGACCGGCAAAGCCGGATCCACGGGAGTTGCTTGATGGGGGACTTCGCTGCGCGTGTCCGAACAGAGAAATGCGAGAAATATCAATGTTCACCAAAATCCTGATAGCCAACCGCGGCGAAATCGCTTGCCGCGTCATCAAAACCGCGCGCCAAATGGGCATCAAAACCGTGGCCGTCTACTCCGACGCCGACCGCGATGCGCGGCATGTGGCGATGGCCGATGAGGCGGTGCACATCGGTGCCGCACCCTCGCGTGAATCGTATTTGTCGATGGACAAAATCATCGCCGCCTGCAAGCAAACCGGCGCGCAAGCAGTTCACCCCGGCTACGGTTTCCTCAGCGAAAACGCCGCCTTCGCCCAGCGCGTGGAAGACGAAGGCATCGTCTTCATTGGCCCCAAGCACGCTTCCATTTCGGCCATGGGCGACAAGATTGCTTCGAAGAAGCTCGCGGCTGAGGCCAAGGTCAACACCATTCCTGGCCACAACGCCGCCATCGAAACGCCAGCAGAAGCCGTGCAGATTGCCGCAAGCATCGGCTACCCCGTGATGATCAAAGCCTCGGCCGGTGGTGGCGGCAAAGGGCTGCGCGTGGCGCACGACGACGCGCAAACTTTTGAAGGCTTCACCGCTTGCCAGAACGAAGCGCGCAACAGCTTTGGTGACGACCGCGTGTTCATCGAAAAGTTTGTCGAAGAGCCGCGCCACATCGAAATACAAGTGCTGGGCGACGCGCACGGCCACTGCGTGTACTTGCACGAGCGCGAATGCTCGATTCAGCGCCGCCATCAAAAGGTGATCGAAGAAGCACCGAGTCCTTTCCTCGACGAAGCCACCCGCCGTGCCATGGGCGAGCAAGCCGTGGCGCTGGCCAAAGCGGTGAACTACCAATCGGCCGGCACGGTGGAATTTGTGGTGGGCAAGGACAAAAGCTTCTTCTTCCTGGAGATGAACACGCGCTTGCAGGTAGAGCACCCAGTGACCGAGGCCATCACCGGATTGGATTTGGTGGAGCTGATGATTCGCGTGGCCGCAGGCGAGGCGCTGCCGTTCACGCAGAGTGACATCAAGCGCAGCGGCTGGGCCATGGAATGCCGCATCAACGCCGAAGACCCGTACCGCAACTTTTTGCCCAGCACGGGGCGCTTGGTGAAGTTCACGCCACCGGCTGAAAAAAACGGCGTGCGTGTGGACACCGGGGTGGTCGAGGGCGGCGAAATTCCGATGTTCTACGACTCGATGATCGCCAAGCTCATCGTGCACGGCAGTGACCGCTTGGATGCCATCCACAAAATGCGCCAAGCCCTGAACGGCTTTGCGATACGCGGCATCAGCTCGAACATTCCTTTCCAAGCGGCCTTGCTGGCGCACCCGAGATTTGTGTCGGGCGACTTCAACACCGGCTTCATTGCCGAGCATTTCCCACAAGGTTTTTCGGCCACGTCGGTGGTCAGCGCCGAGCCTGATTTTTTGCGTGTGTTGGCGGCCGTGGCCAACCGCTTGCACCTAGAACGCGCCACCGGAATATCAGGCCAGCTGCCGGGCCATGAGTTTGAAATTGGTGATGCGTTTGTGGTGGTCACGCGCGACGGTGCGCAGACACCAGCGCATCTGTCCATGACGGTGAAATTGCACGGCAAGCGCGTCGATGTCGATGTGTGCGGCAAGATTTATGTGGTTGAGCTGGACGCCGAGTTGCGCGACATCGTCATCGCAGGCCGCTGCAACGGCGAGCCCTTCGTGGCGCAGATCGAGCGCATGCGCATGGGCTTGGCCTACCGCGTCAGCCACAACGGCGCGCAGATCGAAGCCGTGGTGTTGACGCCGCGCGCTGCTGAACTCAGCAAGTTGATGCCGTTCAAAGCTGCGCCCGATTTGTCGAAGTTTTTGCTGTCGCCGATGCCGGGGTTGTTGGTGAATGTGGCGGCGGTGGTGGGTCAAAAAGTGATAGCCGGTGAGCGGTTGGCGGTGATCGAGGCGATGAAGATGGAGAACATTTTGCTGGCCACGCAGGACGGTGTGGTGGCGGAGGTGGCGGCGAAAAAAGGCGACAGTCTGTCGGTGGATCAAGTCATCATCCGGTTTGAGTGAGCAAGCGCGGTGCTGATTTGCACTCGACTCTGCAAGCCTTCTCAACCGCGCATGCCTGCCCACCACGCACGCTTCCCCCGCCCCGTTCGCACTGAGGTATCGAAGTGCTGGCGCAGGCACTTCGAGACCTCAGTGCGAACGGGTTTTGGGGCGTGCGTGAATGCATGTAGGAAGTATGAATCGGAGCTGAGAACACGCCACCGAAAGTACAGGTCTGCGTTCCCATTGACCGTTGACCCTTGCCCGTCACCCGTCACCCCAACCCGTTCGCACTGAGGTATCGAAGTGCCAGCGCTGACACTTCAATACCTCAGTGCGAACGGGATGAGGTTGCGTTTTCTAAACCACGAAAACACCGCACAACGCGCGCAGTCCGCAACTCAAAACACCCTCCCCAATGAAAGCCGCCATGACCCCACGCCCGTTCAAAGTCTTAGGCATCCAACAAATCGCCATCGGCGGCACCGACAAAGCGCGCTTGCGCAACTTGTGGGTGGACATGTTGGGCTTGCAAGTCACCGGCAACTTCGTCAGTGAGCGCGAAAACGTGGATGAAGACATCTGCGCCATCGGCGTTGGGGTTCACAAGGTCGAGGTCGATTTGATGCAACCCATCGAGGCCAACAAAAAACCCGCCGTTCACACCACGCCGCTCAACCATGTGGGCCTGTGGATAGACGACCTGCCGCGCGCGGTGCAATGGCTCACCGCCAACGGCGTTCGCTTTGCCCCAGGCGGCATACGCAAAGGCGCGGCAGGCTACGACATCTGTTTTTTGCACCCCAAAAGCAACGACGAATTTCCGATCGCGGGCGAGGGCGTGTTGATTGAGTTGGTGCAGGCGCCTGCCGACGTGATCGCAGCGCTTTCGATTTGAGGCCGGGCTTTTTTTACACCGCCACAGGCGCTTTGATCGCCGCGTGCGGCTCATAACCCAGCCACTCGAAGTCTTCAAACTCGTAGTCAAATATCGACACCGGTTTGCGCTTGATGTTCAACGTCGGATACGCGCGCGGCTCGCGTGACAGTTGCAGGTCAACTTGCTCAGTGTGGTTGCTGTACAGATGGCAATCGCCGCCGGTCCAAATGAAATCGCCCACTTGCAAATCGCACTGCTGCGCCACCATGTGCGTCAAAAGTGCGTAGCTGGCGATGTTGAAGGGCACGCCCAAAAATATGTCGGCGCTGCGTTGGTAAAGCTGGCAACTCAGCTTGCCTGGCTCTCCTGCCACATTCGATGGCGCCACATAAAACTGGAAGAAGGCGTGGCATGGCATCAGCGCCATTTTTGACAGCTCGGCCACGTTCCAGGCACTCACGATGATGCGGCGCGAATCGGGGTTGGTCTTCAAGGTTTTGATGACCTCAGCAATCTGGTCGATGTGCCCGCCGTCGGGCGTGGGCCAACTGCGCCACTGCACGCCGTAGACCGGGCCGAGGTCGCCGTCGGGCTTGGCCCATTCATTCCAAATGGTCACGCCGCGTTCTTGCAACCAGGTGGCATTGCTGTCGCCACGCAGAAACCACAGCAGCTCCAACACGATGGATTTCAGGTGCACTTTTTTGGTGGTCACCAGCGGAAAGCCTTCGTTCAAGTTGAAGCGCATTTGGTGACCGAACACGCTGCGCGTGCCGGTGCCTGTGCGGTCGGCCTTGAGCACACCCGTGGTGTGCACGTGGCGCATCAGGTCTTCAAATTGATGGCGGACGGGGTGGGGCTGGTGAAGGGTCATGGCAGGGCTGTAAATCTGGTCGAAGGTGCAGTCAGAAGGAGCCGAACAACGTATCAAGCGCTTCTTGAATCTCTAATCTTGCCGTGCCCAAATTGGCCACCGGTTTGCGCAGGGCACTCATCGGAACGGCACCCAGCGCGGCGGTGTCAAGCACCACGCGTGCGGTACCTACCGTGACACTTGGGTTGAGGTTGCGCGCGCGCAGCGTCATCACGCTTTCGCTGCGCAACGGAATGACCACCCGTGTTGCCAGCGCGTTGATGTAGTCGTTTTGCACATCCACAAAGTAGGGTGTGTGTTTGCGCTCCGCGACTGTAGGGTTGGCAAATACATCGAAACGCGCCACAGCTCAACCGCCTTGCATGAAGCTGCGGTACTTGGCCAGCGGCAGACCTTCGGTCTCAATCCGTGCGTTGTAGGCTGCAATGGCGTCTTTGTTGTCAGTATTCCAACGGGCCCAGTATTGGCGCTGAACCTCTTCCGTCAACAAAGCGTCAACGGTCTGCGACACGTTCATGCCCATCTCGCGCGCCATGTCAAGCGTGCGCGAGGACAGGCTCAGATTGGTGGCGCGCTTGACGACTTTCTCTTGCTGCAACATTCGCAAACTCCAGAAGCTATGCGCATAGATTATGCACGCTCTTTGTGGACTCTTCTTGTGCGCGCTTGACATGCAGCGGACGAATTTTCAGTGTCGCGTCAGGTCGGGTTCTGCTGTTGTGATGCCAGAACCTAGGGGCTTTGAAGGTAAGGCACTGAGGCATTCCCGAAAAGCCGACCTCCAACGCACCACAAAACCTCACTGATCAAACTGCAACGCCGCCAACCGCGCGTACAAGCCGCCGGCCGCCGCCAATTCGGCGTGCGTGCCGGTCTCGACTATCTGTCCTGCGTCCATCACCACGATGCGGTCGGCGCGTTGCACCGTTGACAAGCGGTGCGCAATGACCAGGGTGGTGCGGTCTTTCATGGCGGTTTCCAGCGCGGCTTGCACCATGCGCTCGCTTTCGGCATCCAACGCGCTGGTGGCCTCATCCAACAGCAACAGCGGCGGGTTTTTCAACATGGCGCGCGCAATGCTGATGCGCTGGCGTTGGCCGCCACTCAAGCGCACACCTCGCTCGCCCAAGAAGGTGAGGTAGCCCTCGGGCAGGGCGGCGATGAAGTCGTGCGCGAAGGCGGCTTCAGCAGCGGCTTGCACCTCGGCGTCAGAGGCGGTCGGTCTGCCGTAGCGAATGTTTTCCATCGCGTTGGCTGAGAAGATCACGCTGTCTTGCGGCACGATGCCTATCAAACCGCGAAGCGCGTCAAGGTGAAGATTTTTGACCGGCACACCGTCAACGCTGACCTCACCTTCGCTCACATCGTAGAAGCGCAGCAGCAATTGAAACACCGTGCTCTTGCCCGCGCCACTCGGCCCCACCAAGGCCACCGTTTCACCGGCCTGGATGTTGAGCGTGTAGTGCGAAAGTGCGGCTTGCGTGGGCCGCGATGGGTAGCGAAAACTCACGTTGTTCAAGGCCAGGGTCGAGCCGCGCCTTGCGCCAGCGGCAGCAAGGGGCAAACGCATCGGTTTGGCTGGCGATTGAATGGGCGATTCGGTCGCCAACAGTTCCATCAAGCGCTCTGTTGCCCCAGCGGCACGCAGCAAGTCACCGTAGACCTCGGCCAACACCGCCACGCCGCTGACCAAGATGATCACGTAGACCACCGTTTGCCCCAAATGGCCGGCGGTGATTTCGCCCTTGGCCACGGCCTGTGTGCCTTGGTACAAGCCCCACAGCAGCGCGCCAAAGGTGGCTGTGATGATGAAGCCCACCAGCAAAGATCGCAGCCGCGTGCGCGAAATGGCGGTGCCAAAAGCGCGCTCTGTCGAGTCGACAAAACGCTGTGCCTCGCGCGCTTCTTGGTTGTAGCTTTGCACCACCGGCACGGCGTTCAGCACCTCGGCCGCGATGGCGCTGGAGTCGGCCACGCGGTCTTGGCTGGCGCGGCTGAGCTTGCGAATTCGGCGGCCAAAATACACGGCAGGCAGCACCACCAAAATCAAAATTCCCAGCACCTGCGACATCACCACCGGGTTGGTGATGATGAGCATGGTCATGGCACCAATGCCCATCACCGCGTTGCGCAGACCCATGCTCAGGCTTGAGCCCACCACCGTTTGCACCAGCGTGGTGTCGGTGGTCAATCGGCTGAGCACCTCGCCGGTTTGTGTGGTCTCAAAAAACTGCGGGCTTTGCTTGATCACATGCCCGTACACCGCGTTGCGCAAGTCGGCCGTCACGCGTTCGCCCAGCCAAGTCACCGCATAAAAGCGCAAGGCTGAGAACAAACCCAAAGCCGCGCCGACACCAAACAGCGCGAAGAAATGTTCACGCAGCGCCATCACGCGCGTGCCGGGGTCGGCGGCAACGATGCCTTGGTCGATGAGTGATTTCAGCGCCATAGGAAAGATCAAAGTGCTGACCGCTGCGCCCACCAAAAACACCACCGCCAACGCAATGCGGCCACGATAGGGCCGCAAAAACGGCAGCAAACCGCTGAGCGATTTGACGTTTTTGCCGGGCTCGGGTTGGGTGCCTTGCGGCGTTGGGATGTTGATGGCTACGGTCGCAGCAGAATTTTGTGTGGGCATGCGCGCAGTCTAATGAGGCCGCGCAGTCAGATAACCAATGCGCCTGCGTAGCCTGTCATTTCAAGGTAACCACGGCCTATCACTTGGTTGCTCGCCGGGTTGCTCGCATCCAGCAGTTCACTCAAGCCTTCCCAGTACACCGAGCCGGTGCCGCTGTTTCCGTTTCCATTTCCTTTGCCATCCAGCTCTTGGTTGTCCAGCAGCGACTGCACTTTGAAGCGGCCTGCGGGCGTGTCCACCGTCCACACCACGGGGTAGTTGGCTTTGCTGGATGCGCTGCGCCACATGCGGCCAGGTGTGAAGCGAACCTCATCGGGCTTGAACGTGGTCAAGCGGCCGTCGGCGCTGCGAAAACTGCCGCCTGCGTACAGCGCGCTGCCGTCGGCGCGGCGCAGGCGGAAGGCCGTCAGCGCGCCGCCGTTGTTCAGGTTCATGCCTGTCCAGTCCCAGCCCACGGCTTGGGGGTCGAGCACCGAATTGCTCCATTCATGGTCCAGCCAAGCGCGCCCTGTCACTGCGACGGCTTTGCCTTGGCGCGTGAGTTCGCCGGTCACTGCCAAATGCGGAATGCTGTAGTAGTGGCTGGCCTGTTCAGGCTGCGGGCCTTTGCGTGAGTAGCCTGCGTCGCCTTGCAGCAGCAGGGGTTGCGTGGCGCTGAGGGTGAGGGCTAACGTGAAGTTAGCGGTGTTGATTTTGGTTTGATACGTCGGCTGAATCGCGGCCGCGTTGCGCTTCAGCGTCCAACCCTCAAGCGTCAAATTCGTATCGCCCTGAGCTGCTGACGCGCGGCCGAAACCAGCACGCGCGATGCGTTGGTCATGCTGCATTTTTTTGGCTTGCAGGTCGGTGAGTGCGACGTGTGCAAAGTGCAATTGGCTGGCGGCAAAGCGGCTGGGGTGGTCGGGCGCGACGTTTGTTTTGGAACGGAAGAAAGTGATTTGGAAACCGAAGTTGTCGGGGCCGCTTTGCAAGGTGCCGGTGACGTACCACCACTCGGTGCGTGTGTCGGGGTGCGAGCCGTGGTCGGCCGGAAAGGTGAGGGGTCTTGGTGCGATGCCTTGGGGAGCACTTGCCGCGCGTGCGGGCAGCGCAAATGCACCTCCCGCCGCGAGCAAAAAGCGGCGGTGCACGCTCCCTCCTCCTTGACGGAGGAGGGCAGGGGAGGAGGTGAAAGCGTCGAACACTTTCGGTTTGTATTCAAGGCTTTCACCTCTCCCCAACCCTCCCCGTCCAGGGGAGGGGGCCGCACCAGCTTGACCGGTGCCCTGCGTTGATGACAGGGCTACATCAGCACTGGGTTTCGGGTGACTGGCCATCACCGATCCTCCTTCCGCCGCGAGCAACAGGCGGCGGTGCACGCTCCCTCCTCCTTGACGGAGGAGGGCAGGGGAGGAGGTGAAAGCGTCGAACACTTTCGGTTTGTATTCAAGGCTTTCACCTCTCCCCAACCCTCCCCGACCAGGGGAGGGGGCCGCACCGGCCAAAGAATTCGCATCGCTCGTCATGCCCATCACCAATCCTCTTTCACTGCCAAGGCCATGTGCCGCCCGGCCGCACTGCGCGCAGACAACCAGGCCGTCACTGTGCCCGCCAACATCACTGCGCCACACAGCATTGCCAAGCGCCCCCAAGGCAGCAGCAAATCCATGGTCCAGTGGAAGCTTTGCGGGTTGACCACATGCACCAACACCACGCTCACCGCCAGGCCCAACAGCAAGCCCAGCAGCGCGCCGGTGGCGGTCCACACCGCGCCTTCAACCGCCACCACCGTCAAGATTTGCGAGCGCGTCAAACCCAAATGCGCGAGCAGCCCGAACTCCTTGCGACGGGCCAAAACTTGCGCTGAAAAGCTGGCCGCGATGCCGAACAAACCAATCGCAATGGCCACGGCTTGCAGCCAGTACGTCACCGCAAAACTGCGGTCAAAAATGCGCAGCGAGGTGCTGCGTATTTCTCCGACCGACGCAAATTCGAGCAGCGCGCCGTCGAAGCCGCGGGCTGTGGCACGGTCGCGCAGACGCTGCTGAATTTGTGTCACGTCGGCATTTGCTTTCAGCCACAGCGCCATGTCGTTAACGCGCGTGTCGCCGGTGATTTTTTGGTACTCAGACGCAGCCATCGTCACCGCACCAAACTGGCGAGCGTAGTCGCGCCACACCCCGCGCACATAAAAGCGATTTGCAGCTTTCGTTAAAGGCAAGCTCAACACCGTTCCCGGTTTGGCACCGTACAAATCAACCATGGCCTCGCTGACATAAATGGCCGTCTCACCGGCAGGCAGGGGCAGCAAGTCGCCGACCAAGGGCAGCGATTTGGCGGGGTCAGCCAAAGGCCGCGCGATCACGTACACCGAGGCGCGTTTGGGGTCGAGTTGAACTTGCAAAACACGCTGTGCCTCAACGCGCAGCACGCCGTCCAACGCGGCCGCGTCTAGCACCATGGCCGTGGGCAGCGTGATCACGTCACCGGCCGACACGCTGGGCGCGGCGCGTGCGTACAAGTCGGCCGGCAGCACGGTGTTCAGCCACTGCGTGACCGATTCGCGAAAGCTGGCCACCATGACAGTCAGCGCCACCGACAAGCTCAAGCTCGCCACCACCCCCGCCACGGCGATGGTGGCGGTATGACGTTGATGGCGTGCACGTTCAATCGCCAACAAGGCCAGCGGATGTGCAGGTGGCTGCAAGAATTTCAGCAGCACTCCCACACCCGCAGGCACGCAGGCAATGCCGCCCAAAAGCAGCAAGGCCACCGACACATAAGCGGCCAGCGGCAAGTCGAATATCGGGGGCAAAAAAGCGAGGAAAACGCTGGCAACCAACATGCTCGGCCCCACCCACGCGAAGTGATTGCTGCGCGTCGTATCGCCCAAGCCTTTCAGCGCTTGTGCCGGTGCCATTTGTTGCGCCGCGCGCGCGGGCACATAGCCGCCTATCAACGCCGCCGCCACGCCCAAGCCGCCGTAAATCAGCGCCGACACCACACTGAATTGCAGCGTGGGCGTGACGCCGGGAAAGTAACCGCCGCCCAAGTCGCCCGACAACAAGCGCAGCGCCAGCGCGGCCAGGGCAGTGCCCAATGCCAAGCCCAACACGCTGCCCGCCAAACCCAGTAGCGCCGACTCAGTCAACACCAATCGCAAACGCTGCTGGGCCGTCATGCCCAACACGCCGAGCAGCGCCAATTGCGGCTGCCGTTTGGCCACCGACAACGACAAAATTGAAAACACCAAAAACGCGCCAGTGAACATGGCCACCAGCGCCAACACGGTGAGGTTGACTCGGTAGGCGCGCGACAGGTTAGACACTTTTTGTGCCGCTTCATCGGGCAGCGCAGCGCGCACGCCTTCGGGCAAGGCGAGTTCTTTCAACACCTGATTGCGGTCGGCGCCGGGTTGCAAGCGAACGTCGATGCGGCTGAGTCTGCCCAGCCAGCCGAAGTTGGATTGCGCGCCCGCAATGTCCATCACCGCCAACGCAGATCCGCCCGCAGCCACGCTGCCTTGCACACGCAGGGTGGTCATGCCGTTGGGTGTTTGCACGCGCACTGTGGGTGAGTCGCCGAGTTTCTGGCGCGCGGTGGCGTTCAGGAAAACGGCTTGCGGATCGAACAGCGCGAAACGGTCGTCTGTTCTGTCAACGTGCTCGTTGATGCGCTGGTCACTGCGCTTGTCCACGCGTGGCATCAAGGCAGGTGACAGGGGTGCCGCGACCAAGGCGTCTAGTCCCAAGATGCGCAGCGGTATGCGTTGTCCGGCCTCGGTCACGGCGAGTGTTTCCACATCGACCACGGGGCTGGCGAGTGCCACTTGCGGGTGCGTGGCCACGCGCTCGTAAAGCGCCTCGTCAAAGCCGCTGCGCTGAGCGCGCAGTTCAAAGTCAGGGTCGCCGTTGACCGAGCGCACGGCCGAGCTGAATTCGCTGAGTGCCGATTGGTTGATGAGCTGCACCGAGAAGGCCAGCGCCACGCCCAAGATCACCGCCAGCAAAGCCGCGCCGCTGCGCCAGGGGTGGTGGCGAAGTTCGGGCCAAGAGAGTTGGGTCAGCAGCGCGCGCATGGAAGTATTGCCCCCTCTCCTTGACGGAGAGGGCTGGGGGCGAAGTGGGGCTTTCGAGGCGCATGCGCCGAGCCCACTGAACGGCATCGGCTTGCAAGCCGATGCGCGGTGCGCAGCTGAGGTGACGACTTTGCAGCGAGACCACAAGTATTCACAGCTTCCACTCCGCGCACAAACGAATCGCCCCCTCTCCTTGACGGAGAGGGTTGGGGGTGAGGTGGGGCTTTCGAGGCGCATGCGCCGAGCCCACTGAACGGCATCGGCTTGCAAGCCGATGCGCGGTGCGCAGCTGAGGTGAGAACGGCTCAGTAAGACAGAGAGTGTTCAAAGCTTTCACCCGGCGTATAAACGAATTGCCCCCTCTCCTTGACGGAGAGGGTTGGGGAGAGGTGAGAACTCGCAAAGAAGACCGCATGTGTTCAAAGCTTTCACCTCCTCCCCAACCCTCCCCCGTCCAGGGGGAGGGAGTCAATGCGGATGCCTCCCCCGTCCAGGGGGAGGGAGTCAATGCGAGCACCTCGCCCGTCGAGGGGGAGGGAGCTTGTTTGTTCGCCTTCAACCATGCCCGTGGCCGTTAAAGTCATTACCCGATCTGCGCGTGCCGCTGCCGCTCGCGAATGCGTCACCAGCACGCACGCCGCCCCTTGCTCGCGCACTTGCGCCACCAGCACGTCCAGCACTCGGGCAGCTGTGCTCGGGTCCAAATTGCCGGTCGGCTCATCGGCCAATATCAATTGCGGTTGATGCACCAAGGCGCGTGCAATCGCCACCCTTTGCATCTGCCCGCCCGACAAGGTTTGCGGCAAGCGCGACTCCAAACCTTGCAGCCCCACGGCATCAATGACCTGTTGAACCCGCGCCGGATTGGGCTGGCCCAGCAGCAACAAAGGCAGCGCCACGTTGTGTGCCACGCTCAAATGCGGCAGCACGTGAAACGCCTGAAACACAAAGCCCAAATGGGCGCGGCGGAACAAGGCTTGCTGCGATTCACCCAACGCCGTGATGCAAGTGCCGTTGATGCGCACCGAGCCTTCGTTGACGGTGTCCAGCCCGGCAATGCAATTCAAAAAAGTGGATTTCCCTACGCCCGATTCGCCCAGGACGGCGACAAACTCGCCGGGCTGCACTTGCAAGTCGGCGTTGGCAAACACCGCCGTGTCGCCGTAGCGCTTGGTCAGCGCATGGGTTTCAAGCAGTGGGTTCAATGCGCAGGTTTCAGGTGTTGAGCAACGATTTGCAAAGCCAAGGCCGTGACCTGCGCGGTGGCGTCCGGGGCATCGCACGCCACCACCTGACGCTGCGGCATGCTGCGCAGCCACGTAATTTGGCGTTTGGCAAGTTGGCGCGTGGCGGCCATGCCGCGTTCGGGCAAAGTGAACAAATCGTCCTCCACCAAACACTCCCAGGTTTGCCGGTAACCCACGCAGCGCATCGACGGCATGTCGGCCGTCAGGTCGCCGCGGTTGCCCAGGTTGCGCACCTCAGTGACCAAGCCTTGTTCCAACATTTGCATGAA
The DNA here is from genome assembly GCA_025358485.1 of Burkholderiales bacterium. GTDB lineage: Bacteria > Pseudomonadota > Gammaproteobacteria > Burkholderiales > Burkholderiaceae_C > JANYJJ01. The sequence goes on from JANYJJ010000093.1 coordinate 13,017, forward strand.
GCGATTTTCGATGCGCTGGTGCAACCACGCGCGGTCTGAGGGCTCTAGCGAAATGAGTGGCGGCAGCGGCCTGGAGGGTTTATCAGCGCCTTCTGTGTGAAACGATGACAGCGGTTTGCCGCTGACGCGAAACACCTCCACCGCGCGTGAAATGCGCTGCTGGTCATTCGGGTTCAAACGCTCGGCAGTCACCGGGTCAACACGCTGCAACTCGGTGTAGAGCGCGTGCAGGCCTTGGCTTTCCAACTTCGCGTTGATCTTGGCGCGCACCTCGCGGTCGGCGGCGGGCATGGCGTCCAGTCCTTCGAACAAGGCTTTGAAATACAGCATCGTCCCGCCCACCAACAAAGGCATGCGGCCGCGCGCGGTGATGTCAACGATCAGCGCTTCAGCGTCTGTGACAAAACGCGCGGCTGAGTAGGCTTCAGACGCTGCAATAACGTCGATCAAATGGTGCGGCACCTGCGCCCGCTCAGCGGCTGTGGGCTTGGCGGTGCCGATGTCCATGTCGCGGTACACCAATGCCGAATCGACGCTGATGATTTCAACCGGGCGCGTGTCTTTCAGCGCTTCGGCCACCGCCAGCGCCGCAGCGGTTTTGCCCGACGCGGTCGGGCCTGCCAGGCACAGGTAAAACGGAAGTGAAATCATGTGGCTTGAGGGCTCAAAGAAATGTTGTTGACGGGGGCCTCACCGTGCCGCTGCACCCATGTCCAGGCCACCGTGGCCACGGCGATGCTGAATGCGCCCAAGCCCAAGGTCAGCGGGTACACCGTGCCGTTCAGAACGCGGCCCAAGCACAGGCCCACGGCAAACGCCATCACCATCACGATGAAGCCCGACAGCGATGCGGCGGTGCCGGCCTTGTCCGGAAACGGCCCCAACGCGAAGGCCTGCCCGCAGGGTTGGTGAACGCCGTGGCCCAGCGCGTAAAGCCACTGCGGCAGCAACATCGCCCACACCGAATGCAGCCCCGCCAAGCTCAACACAGCCATGCTCAAGCCGCCGCCCAAACTCAAAAAGCCGCCCCACCACACCGTGCGCTTCGCACCGCGCAGGGCCAACGAACGGCGGCACCACCACGTTCCGGTGACGTAGGCCACCGAGTTGGATGCCACCACCGCACCAAACGCCAAGCGCGACAAACCCAGCACCTGGATGTAGACAAACGACGACGACGCCAAAAACAAAAACAGCCCGCCGTAGCTGAATGAAATCAAGGCCGTCCAAGTGCGAAATGTGGGGTGGCTCAGCACCTGCCGCCAATTGCGCAGCAGCGGTTTGAGTTGGGTGGCGTCAGGCTTGCGTTGGGGCAGCGTTTCTTGGAATTTCAGCGCAATGAAAGCCATGGTGAGCGCGCCGTACAGCGCCAACACCCACAGCACCGCATGCCAGTTCCACGCGCCCACCATCCAGCCGCCCAACAGCGGCGACACCGCCGCAATCACACCCAGCCCGCTCAGGCCGCGCGACATCACGCGCGCGCCTTCTTGCGGCGCGTGCAAGTCGCGCACCATCGACCGGCCACACGTGACCGCTGCCGCCATGGCCGCGCCTTGCAGCGCGCGGCACAGCACCAGCCACTCGATGCTGGGTGCCACCGCACTCAACGCGCTGGCCAGCGTGTAGGCCGCCATGCCCCACAGCAACACCGGTTTGCGGCCGTATTTGTCAGACAGCGGGCCGAAGGCCAACTGCGCCACGCCAAAGCAAATGATCAGCACCGACAAGGTCAACTGCACCGCCGCCACATCGGTTTTCAGCGACAGCACCAGTGTGGGCAGCGCGGGCAAATACAGGTCGGTGGTGATGGGCTGTGTGCCCATCAGCAAGGTCAGCATCGCAACCACCACCACGGGGCTCATGCGGATGCGGACAAGGGGATCAAAAGGCATGCGGTGAGGTTAGCAGGCCGTGTTGAAGTCAGATTTCTCACGCATCAACTGCCTGTGTCCACTCAAACCAAACGCCGCGAACCACAGACGAAGAAAAACTGCGGCGCTTGTTAGCGTTGAACCGCGAGCGGTCGTGATGGGGTACGTTGACCAGGCCGGGGGCATCGTGACCGAGTTGCAAGTGGTGGACGGACACCGATGCGTGCTTGTCGATTTTCTTGAAGCGGGCCAGCGCAGTATTGTTTTAGGCACTGGTTTTTTGCGGGCGCAGCCTGAGGCGTAGTTTTGGTTTTCTGCGATGCGCCTCCTTGCGAAATCCTGCGCATTCACTTCTCGGGTCCAGACTGTTCGGTTTACTTGAAATACAAACAAAACCCGTTCGGGCTGAGGTGGGTTTCCGACCGCCCTGAGGTAGTTTTTCCGGTCATCCTGAGGTATCGAAGGAAGGGAGTCCTGCGCCAGCCTTCCTTCGCTACCTCAGGACTGTCGGAGAAAACACCTCAGTCCGAACGGGGTAGTAAAAGTGGCCAAATGAATAAGTTGCCTTTAGGCCTACGGATTGATCAACACTGGCTTCTCGTCAGCCTTGCAACACCAACTTCAAGCTCCCACTGCGTTCCCAAGCCGCGACCTCTTCTTGCAACCAATACACGGTGCGCGGATGTGTTTGCGCCCACTCGGCGCTGACCGACAACGTGGCCTTCGCCCAATCGCGCTTCAGGTTCAAAACCTTGTGGCTCACCTCACCACGCGCATGGCATTTGATGGTGGCCAAGCGCAAGCACAGCACCTGCCAGGCGAAGTCTTCGTTGCTCAGCGCGCTTTCGACTTTGCGCAGCCCGCCGCACTGGGCCAATGCCAGCTCGCCCAAGTGGCGTTGCTGCGATTGCGAGAACCCGGCCGCGTCCACATTCGCAATCATGTAGGCGCTGTACTTTGTGGTCAATGGCGCGGTGTTGCAAGGCGTGGCGAGGCGTGGCGCTTACCGCCTGCGGCGTGTTGGTCATCGGTTTGGTTGACAACGTGTTGCGCCCGGAGTTGACGGACCAGGAAACACGCATGCCCGATTACTTGGTGATGATTTCCGCCCTGGCGGCTTGGCGGTGTTCGGCATCAACGGCTTTGTGTTGGGCCCGGTGATTGCAGCGCTGTGCTTCGCCGTGTGGCAGGTCTACGGCGCCTCAAACGACACCCATCTCACGTCTCACTGATGCGGCGTGAGCTCGCTTTCTTTCCAACGCCGCAGCAACAGCGCGTTGCCCACCACGCTCACGCTGCTAAACGCCATGGCCGCACCGGCCAGCACCGGGTTCAAGTAACCCAACGCGGCCAACGGGATGCCGATCACGTTGTAGGCAAAGGCCCAAAACAAGTTTTGCCGAATCTTGGCGTGCGTTCGTTTTGAGCTGGTGATGGCATCGGCGACCAAGGCCGGGTCGCCGCGCATCAGGGTGATGCTGGCGGTGTGCATGGCCACCTCTGTACCGGTGCTCATGGCAATGCCCACGTCGGCCGCTGCCAAAGCAGGCGCGTCGTTGATGCCGTCGCCGACCATGGCCACTATTTCACCTTGGGCTTTGAGCTGCGTCACTATGGCGGCTTTGTTTTCCGGCAGCACGTCGGCGTAAACCTCAGTGATTCCCACCGCGTCGGCTACCACGCGGGCGCTGCCTGCGTTGTCGCCGGTGATGAGCACGCTGCGTATGCCCATGTGTTTCAGCGCTGCCACGGCCGCCGCTGCGCTCGGTTTGGGCGTGTCGCTAAAGGCCAGCAGGCCCAGTACGGTGGCTTTGTTGGGATCAACGGCGTCCACTTCCGCCAACCATGACACCGTGCAGCCGCGTGCTTGCCAATGCGCGGCTTGGTCGGCCAGCATGGAGGTGTCGGCCTTCAGCTCGGCCATGTAGCGCGTGCTGCCCAAACGCAGCATGCGGCCGTTGAGTGTGGCTTGCACGCCGCGCCCGGTCACGGCGCTGACTTCAGTGGCGCACGCAACCTGCAAACCTTCGGCAAGTGCTGCGCAGGTCACGGCCGCCGCCAAGGGATGTTCGCTGCCAGCTTGCACGGCGGCGGAAGCGGCCACTAGGGCCGAGCGCTCGAACTGCCAAGGCACGGCCGCCACCATTTGCGGCTGGCCCAACGTGAGCGTGCCCGTCTTGTCAAACGCCACCACGTTCACGCTGTGCGCCACCTCCAAAGCCTCGGCATCTTTGATCAAAATGCCGCGCCTGGCAGCTGCGCCTGTGCCCACCATGATGGCAGTGGGCGTGGCCAAACCCAAGGCGCAAGGGCAGGCAATCACCAGCACCGCCACGGCGTTCAAAACCGCCTGTTCCCAATCACCTGTCTTCCAAACCCAGCCCAGCAAAGTGAGAAGCGCCAACGCAACCACCACCGGCACAAACACCGCGCTGACTCGGTCCACCAAGCGCTGTATGGGTGCCTTCTTGGCCTGAGCCGATTCCACCAAACGCACGATGCGCGCCAAGGTTGATTCCGCGCCCACCGCCGTGGTTTTCAGCAGCAGCAAACCCACGCCGTTCACCGCGCCGCCCGTCACCGTATCGCCCACTTGCTTGGCCACAGGCAGGCTCTCGCCGGTGATGAGTGATTCATCCACCTCGCTGCTGCCTTGCACAACTTGGCCGTCTACCGGTAGCCGCTCACCAGGCCGCACCACCACCACGTCGCCCAGGCGCACTTCGAATGCAGGCACTTCCACATCAACGCCGTCACGGCGAACACGCGCGGTGTCGGGTCGCAGCGCGTTCAAGGCGCGGATGGCGGCGGTGGTTTGTCGCTTGGCGCGCGTTTCCATCCACTTGCCCAACAACACCAAGGTAATCACGACGGCCGAGGCTTCGAAATACAACGCCCCAGCAGCCTGCATGCTGTCGGCCATGCGGTAGCGCCACAGCTGCACCACGCTCAAACCGTAGGCCGCGCTGGTGCCCAAAGCTACCAACAAATCCATGTTGCCGCTGCCCGCTTTCACAGCCCGCCAAGCGGCGCGGTAAAAGCGCGCACCCAACCCAAACTGCACCGGTGTAGCCAGCGCGAATTGAACCCAGCCGGGCAGCATCCAGTGCACGTCAAAAAGCATGCCCAACATCGGCAACACCAAAGGTAGGGACAGCGCTGCCGCCATGACTACCCACCAGCCCTCGCGCGTGGTTGCGGCCTGTTTGGCGAGTTCTGCGCTGATTGACGCAGCGACATCGGGGGCTTCAACGCGCTGCGTGGCTACATAGCCTGCGCGTTGCACGGCGTCGGTGAAGGTGGCGGTCGCCTTCGGCTCTGTGCCTGTGCTCACCACCGTGGCCGTTTGAGTGGCCAAATTCACTTCCGCGCTCACCACGCCGGGCACTTTGAGCAAGGCTTTCTCAACCCTTGCCACACACGATGCGCAGGTCATGCCTTCGATGTTCAGGGTCATGCTGCGCTCCAGCACGCCGTAGCCCGCCTTCTTTACCGCAGCCGTCAGCGAGTTCAGTTTCACCTCAGGGCTTCCTTGGACACTCGCCGATTCAGTTGCCAAGTTCACAGTCGCTGCGCTCACCCCTGGCACCTTCATCAAGGCGCGTTCAACGCTTGAGACGCACGAAGCGCAGGTCATGCCAGTGACTGGAAAGACCCAATCGCGTAGAGCGCTGGTGAAGGGTGCTGGACTCATGAATCCTTTCACTGTGGCGGCGGGGAGGCTTTGCGCGGCGGCGGTGTCGAGCCGCCGTCGCGCCTCAGATCGTACTCACCGTGACGCCCGTCAGTGCGCCAACCCACCGACCGCGCCTTTGACCTCGGCTACGCATCGCGCCATGTGACATGTGGCAAGAGGATCGGTGACAAGATCGCCAGCGGTTTACTCAATCTTGCCTCAATCGAAAGATCACCTATGCAAACCCTCCACTTTGATGTTCAAGGCATGACCTGCGGCGGCTGCACTGCCAGCGTCCAACGTGCGCTCGGCCAGCTTGACGGCGTGAGCCATGTTGCCGTGACGCTCAACCCGGGCGGTGCCAGCGTTACCGTCGAACCAGGCCGCGTGACTGCGGCGCAAATTCAATCCGTGTTTGACGATTTGGGTTTTGATGCGCAATCCCGGCCGCCGCATTAGGGCAGACATCGCAAGCTTCAAATGCACGAGCCGAAACCTGCGAATTGGAATGATCGGATTGGCGCGCACAGGCGCGGCCATGGTGCGGCACGTCATGCTGGTGTACCGGCCATTCGCACCCACTGCGTTGGCGGCCGCCCGAACCAAAGGCCACAGCGGTGCGTTGAGCTACGCCGAGTAAAGTTTTTTGCAGCGCAGTGCAGTGCACTGCGGAGCGGTGGGAGCGGGGCACTTCGTGAAACTGGGTGATCCGCAGCGACCCACAGCGACCCACAGCGACGAGAAAACTGATGGGCGCGAAGGTCCCGAGATCACCCCTGCAACACCAACTTCAAGCTGCCACTGCGCTCCCAAGCCGCGACCTCTTCTTGCAACAAATACATCGTGCGCGGATGTGTTTGCGCCCATTCGGCGCTGAACGACAACGTGGCCTGCGCCCAATCGCGCTTCAAGCTCAATGCCTTGTGGCTGACCTCACCACGGGCATGGCACTTGATGGTGGCCAAGCGCAAGCACAGCACTTGCCAGGCGAAGTCTTCGTTGGTCAACGCGTTTTCGACTTTGCGCAGCCCGCCGCGCTGGGCCAGCACCAGCTCGCCCAAGTGGCGTTGCTGCGATTGTGAAAACCCGGCCGCGTCCACATTCGCCAGCATGTAGGCGCTGTGGCGGTGGTGGTCGTGGTGCGACACCATCATGCCGATCTCATGCACTGCGCAGGCCCACTGCAACTCGCGCTGTGTTTCGCGTTCGGCGGTCGGTTGCACCTGCATGTGCAACGCGTTTGCCACCTTGCCGACGCGCTGCGCCTGCGTCAGATCGACCATGAAGCGGCGCTGCAGTTCGCGCACCGACGCATCGCGGATGTCCTGAGCGCCGCTGTGGCTGCCAGCCTCTGTGGCGAGCCGCTCATGCAAATCGAACACCACACCCTGGCGCAGCGCGCCGCGCGCCGGGAACAAGTTTTCAATGCCGAAATGCATGGCCACGGTGTACAAAATTGACAAGCCGCCAGCAATCACCGCGCGGCGGTCTTCTTTGATGCCCGCCACGGCAAGTTTTTCGACGCTGCCTGCGCGCAAACACTGTTCCATCAACCAACGCAGTGCATCGGGCGTCACGCGGCCGTCGGTGATGTGGTTGGCGGCCAGCACCTGCGACACCGCGCCCATGGTGCCCGACGAGCCCATCGCCTCCTTCCAGTGTTTGGCAGAAAACGGCTCCATGGCTTCTTCCAACTCGGCCCCGGCGGCCACTTGCGCAGCGCGGAAAGCGGCTTCTGTAAAGCGGCCGTCACCAAAATACTTCATCGACAAACTGACGCTGCCCACTTGGAAAGACTCGGCCTGCAAGGGCTTGCGCGCCTTGCCCAAAATCATCTCGGTCGAGCGCCCGCCAATGTCGATCACCAACCTCGTTTGGTTGGACGGCTGCAGGCGCGCCACACCAGCGTAAATCAAGCGCGCTTCTTCGCGGCCCGAGATCACTTCTATCGGGAAACCAAGCACCGCTTGAGCGCGCGCCAAAAAGGCATCGCGGTTGCGCGCCTCCCGCAAAGTTTGCGTGGCCACGGCGCGAATTTGCCAGGCCTCGTAGCCTCGCAGCCGGTCTGCAAAACGTGCCAAGCAGGTCAGGCCGCGCAGCACCGCTTCTTCGCTGAGCAAACCTTGCTCGTCCAACCCGGCACCCAAACGCACGGTTTCTTTGAGGTACTCAATTCGGCGGTATTTGCCGTCGGTGATTTGCGCAATTTCCAGCCGAAAGCTGTTCGAGCCCATGTCGATCGCGGCGAGGTGATCGGGCCATCGCGAGGTGCCGTGCGCACGTTCATGACTGGGCTTTGAAGCAGACGTGAGTGAGGCGGTGTCAAGCATGGCGCGGATTGTCACGGCAAACCACAGGGCGCTTGTGCGCACAAACTTTTTAGAATGCGCGTCTGGCAGCCCCTTAACCCGATGGAGATACGCATGCTCGTGAACGATTTCAACAGCCTGGTTCCAACTCAAAATTTCAGCCGACGTGGTTTTGTCGGCACAGCCGCGGGTGCTGCGACAGTTGCTGCGGTGGGTGTGGGTTTCGCTGCTTCAGTGCTGCCCGTGAGCGCCCAAACTGTCAAAACCGACAGCACCGGTTTGACGGTCGGCGAAGTCACCATCATGGTGGGCGATTTCAAAATGGCCGCTTACCGCGCTGCGCCTGCGGGCAAAACCAATTTGCCGGTGGTGTTGGTGATTTCTGAGATTTTTGGTGTGCACGAACACATTGCCGACGTGGCGCGCCGCTTTGCCAAATTGGGCTACCTGGCCATCGCGCCCGAGCTGTTTTTACGCCAAGGCGATGCGCAGAGTTACGCCGAAGTTTCCAAACTGATTGCCGAGGTCATCAGCAAAGTGCCCGATGCCCAAGTCATGGGCGACCTGGACGCCACGGTGCTGTGGGCGCAGGCCAACGGCGGTGACACCAGCAAGCTGGCCATCACCGGTTTTTGCTGGGGCGGACGCATCACTTGGATGTACACCGCGCACAACCCCAAAGTCAAAGCCGGTGTCGCGTGGTACGGGCGCTTGGTGGGTGCGCCGAACGCGCTGTCGCCGACCAACCCGGTCGATGTGGTGGGCAAGTTGAACGCTCCAGTGTTGGGCTTGTACGGCGGTGCCGACAGCGGCATCCCGCAAGAGTCGGTCGACAAAATGAAGGCTGCCTTGGCCACCGGCAACGACGCGGCCAAGCGCAGCGAATTCGTGGTGTACCCCGACACCCCGCACGCCTTCCACGCCGACTACCGGCCGAGCTATCGCAAAGAAGCGGCCGACGACGGTTGGAAGCGCGCCACTGCTTGGTTCAAGGCGAACGGCGTGGCTTGATTTGTTTGACTGGCGCGCAGGCCCGACATTCGTGCCCTCGTTTCCTCGCGTCCTGCGGGTTCTAGGGTCAGCGGCGGCCACCCACCCCGTTCGGACTGAGGTATCGAAGTCCCGATCATCGTGAGGTATTGAAGGAAAGCCTGATCATCCTGAGGCACCGAAGGAAGGAAGTCCCGCTCACCCTGAGGTGTCTCTCCCGATCATCCTGAGGTATCGAAGGAAGGAAGAACAGTCTGCGCAGGACTTCGATACCTCAGTCCGAACGGGGATTTTTGAACCCTTCGCTGAGATTCACTTTTCAACATTCACACCCACACCCACACCCACACCCACACCCACACCCGCACCCGCACCCACACCCGCACCCGCACGCACCTAAACACCATGACCCTCGCCTACATCCTCATCGCCACCTTCGCGGGCGGTTTGTTGTCTGTGCTCATCGCCGCCAGCTTGACCGTCGGTGTGCTCAGCCGCGTGGTGCGGCACTTGGTGAGTTTGTCTACCGGCGTGTTGCTGGGCACCGCACTGCTCAACGTGTTGCCCGAAGCGTTTGAGAGCAAAGCCAGTCCGCAAAGTTTGTTTGCCACGCTGCTCGGCGGTTTGATGTTTTTCTTTTTGCTGGAAAAAGCCGAGCTGTACCGCCATCAACACCATCATGAAGGGGATGACCACCACCATCACCACGGCTTTGACGCTCAGCAAGCGGGGCGGGGCGGTTGGAGCGTTTTGCTGGGCGACAGCATCCACAACTTCTGCGACGGCATCATCATTGCTGCCGCTTTTTTGACCGACGTCCAGCTCGGCATTGCCACCTCACTGGCCATCATTGCGCATGAAATTCCGCAAGAGGTGGGTGACTACATCGTGTTGTTGAACGCAGGCTTGTCGCGAAAAAAAGCGCTGCTTTACAACGCGGCCTCGGGCTTGTCTGCGGTGGTGGGTGGCGTCGTCGGCTACTACGTGGTCGGGCCGTGGCAGGCGCTGTTCCCTTACTTGCTGGTGATCGCATCCAGCAGTTTTATTTATGTGGCGGTGGCCGACCTGATACCGCAGTTGCAGCACCGGCTTTCATTGAAAGAAACGGCGGCGCAGTTGGGGTGGTTGGCTGCGGGTTTGGGCATCGTGTTGGCGGCCACGACGGGGCTCCACCACTGATTCATTGAACTGAGCTTTCAGCCGCGCGCAACCGGCCGGGTTGGGTCTGACGACCATTCGCTCCACGAACCCGGGTACAGCGCCGACCCGCCCAAGCCCGCCACTTCCATGGCCAGCAAGTTGTGGCAGGCCGTGACACCCGAGCCGCATTGGTGCACGACCTCGGTGGGCGCGTGCGATGCGCACAGCGCGTTGAAATCTTGCCGCAGCAACTCGGCAGATTTGAAGTGCCCGGATGCCTCTAAGTTGTCTTTGTAAAACCGGTTGCGTGCGCCTGGAATGTGGCCTGCTTGTTTGTCGAGTGGTTCCACGTCACCGCGAAAGCGTTCTGCGGCGCGGGCGTCAATCAGCGGTGATTTGCCCATGCGTTTCAGCAGATCGTCAGCGCTCACGGTCGATGTGAGGGAAGGGCGCGCGGGGTAGGAAGAGAAGGAGGAAGCCGCATGGGCAGCAACGGCCTCCGAGCTCATCGCGCCGCCCGCTTTTTCCCAAGCCGCCATGCCGCCATCCAGCACGGCCACCTCGGCATGACCCAACCAGCGCAGCATCCACCGCAGCCGCGCGGCGTACATGCCGCCTTGGCGGTCGAGTGCCACAACTTGCACGCCGGGGCGTATGCCGAAACGGCCTGCGGTGGCTGCGAAGGCAGCGCGATCGGGCAAGGGATGGCGTCCGTTGTGGCCCGTTTTTGTGCCGCTCAAATCGCGTTCTAAATGCATGTAAGCCGCACCTGGCACATGGCGCTGCGCATGGCTGCGTTCACCGGCTTGGGTGTCAGTCAAATCGAAGCTCGCATCCAAGACGACAACATCACTTTGCGATTTCATCAAGGCCGCCAAATCGCTGGCTTGAATGAGTGTGTTGTAGCTTGGCTGATGCATCAAATTTCCTTCAAGTTTCGGCAGAGTTGGTCACCGTTGCCGCCGGCGTGCCTTGCCTGAGCAGCGTCGCGGCAATGCCCGAGCCGACGATCAACACCATGCCCGCCACAGCCGACAGCGTGATGCGGTCATCAAACAACCACACGCCGTAGCCAAACGAAAACACGATGCCCAAATAGGCCAAGCTGGCATTCACCAGCGGCTTGCCGCGGCCGTAAGCGCGGGTCATCATGAACTGCGCTGTGGTGGCCAACAAGCCCACCGCCAGCAGCAGCGCCATGCCTCGCAAATGGTGGGCGTGCCAGCCGTTGGTCAGCGTGGCCAAGCCTGCGCCCGCCACCACGCCGCCGAGTGAAAAATAAAACACGATGCGCAGCGCCGGTTCACCCACTTTGGCCAAGCCTGCAACTTGCAAAAATGCGGTGGCCGCCACCACGCCCGAGATCAAACCCATCAAGCCGTGCCACAACTGGTTGTCGGCGATGGTGGGCTGCAAGATCAAGGCCACGCCGCCAAAGCCCAACAACACCGTGGCGACCAAACGCCCGTCTATGCGCGCCGTGCCCAACATGGCGGCGCCGCCGATCAAGAACAAAGCCATCCACACCGACGACATGTAGTTCAGCGTCATGGCCGTGGCCAATGGCAAGGTGCCGATGGCGTAGAACCACAGGCACAGCGCGCTGGTGCCGCAGGCCGTGCGCCAAAAGTGCATTTGCGGCACCGGCGTTTTCAGCGAGCCGCCGCGCCATCGCACCGCGCTCCACACCATCAGCATGCCGATGGCGCTGCGGTAAAAAACAATCTCTCCGGTCGAGTAATCGCTTGAGGCCAACTTCACGCACACGCCCATGGTGGCGAATAAAAACGACGCGCCCACCATCAGCCAGGCGGCGTTCATCTGAGGCGCAGACTCATTGCGTGGGCATGCCCATGGTGCGTCGATACCAAGCATGAAACTGCTCCATGCCGTCTTCCATGGGGCTTTGGTAGGGCCCGGACTCATGGTCGCCGCGTGCGTGCAAAGCGGCGCGGCCTTGGTCCATGCGCAGGGCAATTTCGTCGTCCTCTACGCAGGTTTCCAAATAGGCGGCTTGCTGCGTGTTCATGTACTCGCGCTCGAAGGCGTGAATTTCTTCGGGGTAATAAAACTCCACCACGTTGGTGGTTTTTTGCGGCCCGCGTGGGTACAGCGTGGACACCACCAACACGTTCGGGTACCACTCAATCATCACGCCGGGGTAGTAGGTGAGCCAGATGGCACCGTGCTTGGGCGGTGTGCCGTTTTGAAAGCGCAGCACTTCGTCGTGCCAACGGCGATACACCTCAGAGCCGGGTTTGCCCAAAGCCTCGCCCGATGCGGCGCTGGCCACACCCACGGTTTGCACCGAGTAGTCGGCGCCCATTTCCCAACGCAAATTGCCAGCGTCCACGAAGTTGCCCAGGCCGGGGTGGAAGGGGCCGACGTGGTAGTCCTCTAAATACACCTCGATGAAGGTTTTCCAGTTGTAGTTGCACTCGTGCATGTGTACGCGGTCAAGCACGTGGCCGCTGAAGTCCAAGTCCGCGCGCGGGCCCAAAGCGGCCATGTCGGCGGCGATGTCGCGGCCGTTGTCTTCGAACACCAAGCCGTTCCAGCTGCGCGTTTTGTAATTGTTCAGGTGCAAGCAGGGCGACTCGGCAAAGTGCGGCGCGCCTATCAGCTGACCCTTCAGGTCGTAAGTCCAGCGGTGCAGCGGGCAGACGATGTTGTTTTGCGTGTTGCCCCGACCGTGCAGCATCAGCGCTTGGCGGTGGCGGCACACGTTTGATATCACCTCCACGCTGCTGGCAGTGCGAATCAGCGCGCGGCCGTCGCCTTCTTGCGGCAGGGTGTAGAAATCGCCCGCCTCGGGCACCGACAACTCATGACCCAAATAGCGTGGGCCGTGGCGAAAGATGGTGCTCATTTCGCGTTCAAACAAGGCTTCGTCGAAATAGGCCGATGGCTGCAACGGCAGCTCGCCGTGGTTCATGAAATTCAGAGGAGGTTTCATGAGCTCAGGCGGCAAATGGGGGTCGGACATGATCCGGTGGATCTCCTGGTGTGTTCAACGTCTTGCGATGCCTGCAAGACGCTGGCGCGGGGTGGAAATTCTAGCCGCGCGCTGCTGTGCGGCAGCCGCTCTCCCAAGGCAGGGCACACGCCTAAAAATGACAGTTGCGGCTGACTACAATCGAGTTAGTAAAACATGGCGAAAACTGCATCCGTTCCCCTGCCTGAGAAGGCACCTCCCAGCTACGAAGACGCGCTGTCCGAATTGGAGCGTCTGGTTGCGGCGATGGAGGGCGGCCAATTGCCACTCGACAAATTGCTGGACAACTACCGGCGTGGTGCCGAATTGCTGAACCTGTGCCGCGCCCGGCTTGAGGCTGTGGAAGTGCAAGTCAAGGTCTTGGAAGACGGCCAACTCAAGCCGTGGACTGCGTCTTGAAGCCCCAAGACTTGAGCGGTATGGACTTCGGCGCCTGGTCTCGATCAGAACTCGACGCCGTCGAATCCTGCCTCAGCGCCTGGGTACCTGCCGACACACCCGCCGGTTTGGGTTTGGCCATGCGCTACGGCGTGCTGGACGGCGGCAAGCGTCTGCGCCCCCTGCTGGTGCTGGCCGCCAGCCAAGCCGTCGCCGGACACCGGCAAGCCGCTTTGCGTGCCGCCTGCGCCGTTGAGTTGATTCACGCCTATTCTTTGGTGCACGACGACATGCCTTGCATGGACAACGACGTGCTGCGTCGCGGCAAGCCCACGGTGCACGTGCAATTCGGTGAAGCGCAGGCCATGTTGGCGGGTGACGCCATGCAGGCCTTGGCCTTTGAAGTGCTCACAGCCATTGATGAGGTGCCGCCTGTTTTGCAAGCGCGTTTGTGCGCTTTGCTGGCTCGTTCGGCTGGCCATGCGGGCATGGCCGGCGGTCAGGCCATTGACCTGGCCAGCATCGGCAAGCCGTTGACTGAAGCCGCATTGCGCGACATGCACCGCCGCAAAACCGGCGCCTTGCTGCAAGCCAGCGTCATGATGGGTGCGGCCTGTGGGGCGACTGATGCCACGGCATGGCAAGCCCTGTCTGACTACGGCGACGCATTGGGCTTGGCTTTTCAAGTGGTGGACGATGTGCTGGACGTGACACAAGCGTCTGAGACTTTGGGTAAAACTGCTGGCAAAGATGTGGACTCGAACAAGCCCACCTATGTCAGCCTTTTGGGCCTGAGCGCCGCCATGCAACACGCCTGGGAATTGCGCGACAAAGCGCATGCTGCGCTCGCGCGATCCGGCCTTCATGATGTGACCCTGCTGGCCACTTTGGCCGACAGAGTGGTTGAACGAGACAGTTGAAGACGCACGCGATGAATCACACCTTGCTCAAAACCATCAACAGCCCCGCCGACTTGCGCAAGCTGCCTCGGGCCGAGCTGCCAAAACTCGCCACCGAACTGCGCGACTGCGTGTTGCAAACCGTGGCGCAGTCGCACATCGGTGGTCACCTCGGTTCCAACCTCGGCACAGTGGAATTGACGATAGCGCTGCACTACGTTTTCAATACGCCTGAAGACCGCTTGGTGTGGGACGTGGGCCATCAAACCTACCCGCACAAAATCCTCACCGGCCGCCGCGACCGCATGCCCACGTTGCGCACGCTGGGCGGCATCGGCGGCTTCCCGCGTCGCGACGAAAGCGACTACGACACCTTCGGCACGGCGCACTCCAGCACCTCCATTTCGGCCGCGCTCGGCATGGCTTTGGGCGCAAAAATCAAAGGTGATAGCCGCAAGTCAGTGGCCATCATTGGTGACGGTGCCATGACGGCCGGCATGGCGTTTGAAGCGCTCAACAACGCGGGTGTGTCGGGTGCCGACATGCTGGTGGTGTTGAACGACAACGACATGTCGATCTCACCGCCCGTCGGCGCGTTGAACCGCTATTTGGCGCGCTTGCTGAGCGGCAAGTTTTACTCAGTGGCGCGCGACACCGCCAAGAGCGTGCTGAAAAACGCGCCGCCCTTGTTGGAGCTGGCACGCCGCTTGGAAGAACACGCCAAAGGCATGGTGGTGCCCGGCACCATATTCGAAGAATTTGGCTTCAACTATGTTGGGCCTATCGACGGCCACGACCTTGAATCACTCATCCCCACCTTGGAAAACTTGCGCAACCTGAAAGGCCCGCAGTTTTTGCACGTGGTCACGCGCAAAGGCCACGGCTACAAATTGGCCGAGGCCGACCCGGTCGGTTATCACGCCGCGTCGGGCACGTTCGATCCCACGGTGGGCATCAAAAAATCAGCCGCAGGCAAACCCACTTACACCCAAGTTTTTGGGCAGTGGTTGTGCGACATGGCGGCTCAAGACGAACGCCTGGTGGGCATCACGCCCGCGATGCGCGAAGGCTCGGGCATGGTCGAGTTTGAAAAGCGTTTTCCCAAACGCTACTTCGATGTGGGCATTGCCGAACAGCACGCCGTCACCTTTGCGGGCGGCTTGGCCTGCGAAGGCTTGAAGCCGGTGGTGGCCATTTATTCCACCTTTTTGCAGCGCGGCTACGACCAACTGATTCACGACATCGCCATCCAAAACTTGCCCGTGGTTTTTGCACTCGACCGCGCCGGTTTGGTCGGTGCCGACGGTGCCACGCACGCAGGCGCTTACGACATCGCCTACCTGCGCTGCATCCCGAACATGAGCGTATTCACACCAAGTGACGAAAACGAATGCCGTCAGTTGCTGTACACCGCCTTCATGCAAGACCACCCCGTGGCCGTGCGCTACCCACGCGGTCGCGGGGCAGGCGTTGAAGTGCAAAGCGCGATGACGCAAATCCCGCTGGGCACCGGCGAGCTGCGTCGCGAAGCCAGCATCAACCAAGCCCACGGCGCCAAGCGCATTGCCATCCTGGCTTTCGGCAGCATGGTCTACCCCGCGCTGCAAGCCGCAGAAGGCCTCGACGCCACGGTCGCCAACATGCGCTTCGTCAAGCCGCTTGATGTGGCCTTGGTCACCGAACTGGCCCGCACCCACGACGTTATCGTCACCGTCGAGGAAGGCTGCACACAAGGCGGCGCGGGCAGTGCGGTGTTGGAAGCTTTGCAAACCGCAGGTGTTGAGATTCCAGTCTTGGTGCTCGGCTTGCCCGATGAGTTTGTCGAGCATGGTGACCCGGTCAAACTGCTGCAACTCTGCGGCTTGGACGCCGCAGGCATAGAGCAGTCCATCATCAAGCGTTTCGGCGCACGGCCTGCATTGGTGCGGCCTGCGGTGAATCAGTGATCGCAAGGCAGTTGCCATGAACCAAGCAAGCGACATCAAAAACGCGCTGCAATCTGCACCGCCCATTGCCGACACCCAAAGCGAAAGCGACCAGCGTCACATCGCCATTCAGCGCGTGGGCGTCAAAGATGTGCGCTACCCGCTGCAAATTCATGTGCAAGGCAAAACCGCTCACACCGTGGCGCAGTGGGACTTGGATGTGGCCTTGCCCGCCGAGAAAAAGGGCACCCACATGTCGCGCTTTGTGGTGTGGCTGGAAGAGCTGAACCGTCCGATGGGAAGAGTTGAAATGCGCGACGGCCTGGCCCGCATGCTCGAAGCCTTGCACGCTTCGGAAGGTCGCATCGAAGCGCGTTTCCCGTTTTTCATCCGCAAGCGCGCGCCAGTCTCGGGCCAAGAGAGTTTGCTTGAGTACCAAGGCAAATGGATCGCCGAATGCCGCGCTGGCGCGACACGCATCCACGCCGAAGTTTGCGTGCCGGTGAAGTCGCTGTGCCCGTGCTCCAAAGAAATCTCCGACTACGGGGCCCACAACCAACGTTCACACGTCACGATTTGCACTGAGCTGTTGGCTGACATCGAGTGGACTGAGCTCGTTCGCTTCGCCGAAGACTCGGCTTCGAGTGAACTGTGGTCATTGCTGAAACGCAGCGATGAAAAGTGGGTCACAGAACACGCCTACGAAAATCCTAAGTTCGTCGAAGACTTGATTCGCGACGTTGCCCTGCGCCTGAACGCCGATGCGCGTGTGGGCGGCTACACGGTGGATGTTGAGAACTTCGAGTCGATTCATGCGCACAGTGCCTACGCAAGGGTAGAGCGCGCATAGAGCGCATCTGACCGGAACGGTCTCAGGGCAGCCTCGAATCGCGGGCTGAAGACAAGGCGCCGCCTGCGCTTCAGCCGACGCATTACTCCTAACAGTGATTTCGAACAGTGATTTCGAGCAGTGACTTCGGCTGCATCAATGTCAAATCAACGCCGTGTCGCAGGCGATGACTGTCTTGTCGCTAGCGCAGGTTCGTATCGGCCTGACGCCAAGTTTGCGCCAGCGATGTTTGCAAAGCTTGCGCCTCGGTGGTTTTGCCTTGCGCTTGCAGGGCCTGCTGCAAACCCTTCAGCGCCCATCCGCTGCCTGGCTGATCGGCCAAATCGCTGCGATACGAGGCCTCGGCCAATGCCGCGCGGCCAGCACGCAGTTGCATGTTGCCCAAGGACAAACGCGCGCCAGCGCCCAGCAAAGGGGGCTCTGAATCGTCAGCCCGCTTGGCCTGTTCAAGCGCTTGCGCTTGCAGTTTCAAGGCATCGTCGGCGCGGCCCTCGGCCAGCGCGATCTCGGCGCGCAGGCCGTCCACCGCACTGCCAGCCATGTCGCGCAGCAAGCGGTCAAAGCCTTTTGCTGCGGTGTGTTTTTTGGAGATGGCGGCTGAGCCAGTTTCGGCTTTGATCAACGCCGCGCGTGCGTCCACCAAGGCTGTGTGGCCACTGGCGCGCAGCAAGGCCACGCCGCGAGCCTGCTCGTTCAGCGCTTGCGCCAAGCCGTGTTTGTTGTCGGGCACCGGCTCGGCCAACACCGCGTCCCAGCGTTGCAGGCGCAGCATGGCCAGCATCGGCAGGCTGCGTCGGTATTCGGCATACACGTGGTCGGATTTGGCCGCGCGGCCAGCGATCTCACGCGCCGCAGCAACGGCCACGTCACCGCGGCCTTCCATCAACGCCGCAAACCACAAAAAGTGTTGGTTGTGGTTGCGCCAGTCTTTGCTGACTGTGAAACCTTGGGCCTTTTGTGTGTCGGTCAACACCGCTTCGGCTGCCATGGCGTTTTCGTTGGCCAAAGTGGCGTCGGCATAGCGCCCAATGTGCGAGTAGGTGTGCGACGGCATGTGCACCAAATGCGGTGAGGCAGGTGCCAGCGCGCCCAGGCGGTCGGCAGCGGCCACGGCGCGCCGCGCCACGGCGGTGTGGTCTACAGCGTGAATCAGGTAGTGATTCAAGCCTATGTGTTGCGGTTGCTGCATCAAGCCGCGTTCCAAGGCAGTGGCCAATTCGCCGATGCGACCGGCGGGCTTGTTTGCTCCGCCCTTCCACCAATCGCCGCGTGTGGCGATCATTTCTGCTTCGGCCCACAGCGTCATCACGTGCGCGTTCAGTGGGGCGGCCAGGCTCAGATCGCGCATGCGTTCGGCGTAGGCGATGTCCAAGGGGTCGGGTTTGACGTCGTCCTCGCTGTCCCCTTTGCCCTGTGCGCAACGCTCAGCCAGCAACGGTGCCATGTCGCGCGCGGCTTTGGCTTGGCTGCCGTGGCCGTAACGCAATGCCAAGGCGTCGATCAAGGCGCGTTCAGAGGCGGTCGATCCTGAAGCGTGTCGCAACGCCAGTTCCAAATAGCGCAAAGCTTCGGGCACGTTGCTGCGACTGGGGTCGTTGATGTTTGGGCCCAGTTGCCAAGCCACTCCCCAAGCGCACAAAGCGCAGTTGGCGTCTTGCGCCAATGCCGCTTTGAACATGCGCACAGCCTCAACTTCATTGAACGCGTAGGCTTGCAACACGCCTTGAGTGAACCAACGCTGCGCCGCAGCGGAACGCGTGGTGATGGGAAATTGGACCTCCCCAAAACCCGCCAAGTCGGGCGCGCGTGCGTTCAAGTCGGGCTGCAGTGGCCCCAAGGCGCAGGCGATGA
>JANYJJ010000122.1 GCA_025358485.1 Burkholderiales bacterium
GATCGCGCAAGCGGTTTTTCAACATCTTGCCGGTCGCACCGAGCGGAATGGCATCGACAAACGCCACGTCGTCGGGCGTCCACCACTTGGCGATGCGGCCTTCAAAAAACGCCAGCAGTTCTTCGCGCGTCACCTCAGCACCCGGCTTCTTCACCACCACCAACAACGGCCGCTCGTCCCACTTGGGGTGAAAGGCCGCGATACAGGCGGCCATGGCCACAGCGGGGTGGGCCATGGCAATGTTTTCCAGGTCGATGGAGCCTATCCACTCGCCACCAGATTTGATGACGTCTTTGCTGCGGTCGGTGATGTGCATGTAGCCGTCGGCGTCGATCGTTGCCACGTCGCCCGTGGGGAACCAGCCGTCGCCGTGAGCGTCAGCTATCAGCGGATTGCCGCCTTCGCTTTTAAAGTAGCCCGAGACGATCCACGGGCCGCGCACCAACAGCTCGCCGCTGGCTTTGCCGTCCCATGCCAGCTCGGCGCTGCCACCATCGTTGTCGCTGCTGACGATCTTCATGTCAACGCCGTAGATGGCACGGCCCTGTGTGGCTTGCACCGCGCGCTGACCTTCGGCCGACAAAGCCACATGCTTGCCTTTGAATGTCGCCACGGTACCCAGCGGGCTCATCTCGGTCATGCCCCATGCGTGCAGCACCTGCACGTTGTGCTTTTCTTGGAAGGTCAACATCATGGCCGGTGGGCAGGCCGAGCCGCCGATCACGGTGCGCCGCATGGTGCTGAATTTGAGCTGGTTGGCTTCTACAAAACCCAGCAGCCCTTGCCACACGGTGGGCACACCGGCAGACAAAGTCACGCCTTCGGTTTCAAACAACTCATACAGTGATTTGCCGTCCAAGCCTGGGCCTGGCAACACCATCTTGCTGCCCATCATGCAGGCCACGTAAGGCAGGCCCCAAGCGTTGACGTGGAACATGGGCACAACCGGCAAGATCACGTCGCGTGCCGAGCAATTCAGCGCGTCGGGCAGGCCTGCTGCAAAGGTGTGCAGCATGGTCGAGCGGTGGCTGTACAGCACGCCTTTGGGGTTGCCCGTGGTGCCCGAGGTGTAGCAAAGCGATGAGGCGCGGTTTTCGTCGAAATGCGGCCATTGGTAGCGGTTGGCTGCGCTGTCATCTTGCGCTTCCAGCAAGTCTTCGAAGCACAGCAAGTTGGGCACCTTGCTGGCGGCAGGCATGTGCGCGCGACCTGTCATGGCGACGAAGTGTTTGATGGTTTTCACGCGCCCGGCAATCGCTTCGACCAGCGGCAAAAAGCTCAGGTCGAAAAACAAAACCTGATCCTCGGCGTGGTCGGCGATGTAGACCACTTGGTCAGGGTGCAAGCGTGGGTTCAAGGTGTGCAATACCGCGCCCGTGCCCGATACGGCGTAGTAAAGCTCCATATGACGATGCGTGTTCCAAGCCAAGGTGGCCACTCGTTCGCCGTCTTGCACACCCAAAGCGATCAACGCCTTGGCCATGCGACGTGCGCGCACAGCCAGTTCGCGGTAGGTCTCTCGGTGGATGTCACCTTCAACGCGGCGCGAGACCACTTCTTGGTCTGCGTGATGCCGCTCGGCGTGTACCAACAACGACGAGATCAGCAGCGGCTGCTGCATCATCAATCCGTTCATTTTGTTTCCTTGAAATTTGTGGTGAGTTCGATGTTGAACTTCGCCTGTCAGGATACAGACCGACTTCCATGCATCGCCTCGAACAAACCCCCGACCCAGCTGACAGACCAGGCCGCAGCGGTGGCAACCATGGACGACAGCCGAAGGCGATGAGATTGGTGCTCTCGCGAAAAGCATGTCCGCCGCTGTGGCCCTGTTCGATGTGGGCTGCCTGTGCTTGACTGAAGGCGCGGTTGATGACGCAAACGCATCGATGAGATGGCGTTTGTTCCGAACTGCGACATACGCTCGCGCTGCCGGGCCGGTGAGCCTGACAAGCCCTATCAGGGATGCCCCTAGGTTCCTGGCAGCCGCGCTGACCTTTAACGTTCAGCTCAAGCAGTACGCACCGCTTCTCGGTGGACGAGGCTGCCTACCCCCAACAGGAGACAACATGAAGTCACACAAATTTCGCACTTTGGTTTGGGCCTGCGCGGCAGCACTTGGAAGCATGGGCTCGGTGCAAGCGCAATCGGATGCCGACCTACGCAACGACCAAGCCACGCCAGGAAACATTACCACCCATGGCATGGGCTACAACAACCAGCGCTACAGCGCGCTGAAAAAAATCAACAAGGGCAACGTCGACAAGATGGTTCCGGTGTGGACCTACAACTTGAACAACCTGCACGGCCAGGAGTCACAGCCCATCATTTTCGACGGCATGATGTACGTCACCACGCACACCGCCACGATGGCGATTGACCCGCTCACGGGCCGTCAAATTTGGAAGCAAGACTTGGAGTTTGCGTCTGATGTTTTCAAGATGGCGTGCTGCGGGTTGCTCAACCGAGGCGTGGCCATTTACAACGGCAAGGTGTTTCGCGCCACGCTGGATTCGCACGTGATTGCGTATGACGCGAAAACCGGCAAACAGCTTTGGAAATCCAAGGCCGCCGACTACCAAGACGGTCACGCCATGACGGCAGCGCCGCTTATCGCCAACGGCGTTTTGATGACAGGCATCGCAGGCGGCGAGTACGGCACGCGCGGCTTCATCGACGGCTGGAACCCCGACACAGGTGCCAAGCTGTGGCGCATGTACACCACGGCGGCCGGCAGCGACAAAGGTGCTGACACATGGCCAGGAGACACCGCGATGAAAGGCGGCGCGCCCACATGGCTGACCGGCATTTACGACGCCGAATTGGACTTGGTTTACTGGGGCACAGGCAACGGTGGTCCGTGGAACGCCGAGGCCCGCAAAGGTGACAACCTCTATATCAATTCAGTCGTTGCCTTCAAACCCAAGACGGGTGTGATGTCGTGGCACTACCAGTTTTCGCCCAACGATCCGTTTGACTACGATGCCACCGAAGTGGGCATGTTGGTGGACATGAAGGTCGGCGGTGCGATGCGTAAAACGCTGGTGCAAGCCAACCGAAACGGCTTCTTCTATGTGCTGGACCGAACCGACGGCAAGCTGCTGGCGGCCAATCCCTACGTGAAGGTGAATTGGGCCGACAAGATCGACTTGGCCAGCGGTCGCCCAGTCGAGTCGGCGGTGATGAAACGCGTTCGCACGGGTGCTGATGAAGAGATATTCCCGTCCGTTCTCGGCGGCAAAAACTGGCAACCCATGTCTTGGAATCCCGCCACGGGATTGGCCTACGCCAACACGCTGAACATCAGCTGGCCCTATCAATTTGCCAAGCCCGAGTACAAGCGCGGTGAGTGGTATTTGGGCGTGAACTTCCGCGGCGTGACCATGCCAAAAGACCAGCCGCACGGCTTCCTGAGTGCGCTGGATCCCATGACCGGCAAGACCAAATGGCAAATGGCTTGGCCGGGTCAACCCAGCATGGCAGGCACTTTGAGCACCGCAGGCGGATTGGTGATCACCGGCGCGGCCACAGGCGAAGTCATGGCAGTCGACGCCGACACCGGCAAGAAGCTGTGGGAGTTCCAAACCGGCTCGGGCATCATCGGTTTGCCCGTGACCTGGGAGCACAAAGGCCAGCAGTACGTGACCATCACCTCGGGCGGCGGTGGCGTGTGGGCTTTGTTGGGCGACGAGCGCATGGCCAAAACGCCATCGGGCGGATCGCTGTGGACTTTCGCCGTTCGATGAAAACGCGCTGGTTGGTGAGTGCCGCCTTGGCCACGGGTTTTGCCGTGGCAGGGACTTACTCCAGCGCTCAATCTGCCTCTGCCGCTGCGGCCAGCGCATCAGCGGAACCCAGCAAAGCTGCTGGGTTCACTGCCGACGACATCACCGCTGGCAGCGTTCAATACAACCGCAGCTGTGCGCAGTGTCACGGCCGCAACATGGTCAACTCTGGCTCTACGAGCTACGACTTGCGGCGCTTCCCGGTGGATCAAGTGGATCGCTTCATGCTGTCTGTGACCAAAGGAAAAGGCAGCATGCCTTCGTTTGACAACGCATTGACGCCTGAGCAAATCAAAATGTTGTGGGCCTACGTGGGCAGCCGCGGTGGCAAGGAGCTTTGAAGTGCTGAAACGCTTGCTCGGGATCGGTTTATTGGCGGTGTGTTGCGCTGGCGTTTTTGCACAGCCTGTGCCGCTGAAGATCTGCATTTCCGAAGAAAACTCGCCGCTGTCGCTCAAGGTCAAAGCCCAGCCCGCAACCCAAAATATGCAAGGCTTGGACGTGCGCGTGGCACAGGCCATCGCGGCCGAGTTGGGCCGCGAACTCAAGCTGGTGCCGTTTGAATCCAAGTACGAACAAGAGACTTCGCTGGCGCATGAAGTCAACGCCATGTTGTCGTCGGGCGTGTGTGAACTGGCCAGCGGCTACGTGCTGTTGAAGTCAGAACTCGGCGCACCCACCCGTCCCACCGCACGCGTGCCCGACCACCCCGGCGCGCCCCGGCCGCCGCTGCGCCCATGGATACCGCTGAGCACTCTGGCGGGCAGCGCGGCGTATCACAGCGCAGCCTTGGGCGTGGTGGTGCGCGAGCCCGGCAGGCCCGTGGCGCGCTTGGCCGATCTGGTCGGCATGAAAGTCGGCGCGGTGGCGGGCACCTTTGAAGGCACGGCCCTCAACCTGTATCGCAGCGGCTTGCTGAAGGCGCACATCGTCAGCGTGTCGCGCGACAGAGAAGTTTTGGAGATGCTGGAAGCAGGCAGCCTGGACGCCACCTTGGTGCCAATCGACCGCTTCGACGCATGGCGCGCTAAAACCCCCAAGCACCAACTGCGCCGTGAAAGCTATGTGCATCCGGCGCGCATCAACATTGGTTTCGTAGCACTTGCCAGCGCATCTGATGTTTTGGCGGCCACCAACAAAGTCATCACCACCGCACGCGCCAGCGGCGAACTGCAACGTTGGACTGCGGACGCCGGTGCCACGTGGACAGAGCCCGGCACGCCGAACATCGGAGAGCCCATGGGCATGGCCGACTTGCTTCGAGAATGAATCTGAAGAAAACTTGGGTATGAACCCTCGCCAAGTCACCGCCAGCTTGCCTGTACAGCCATTTTTTTCAACGCCTGAGCAGCGTTTGTCGTTGGCTCGCCAACGCTACTTTGAAGAGGGCGTGCGGCCTTCGGGCTTGATCAGTGAAAGCGTGATTCAGTCGTGGTCACGCTGCCAACAGGCGCGCCGTCAACCCGGCGATGCCGTCACCTTTGCCACCGTCACCGCCAGTCGCGCGCACTCGGCCATGACGCGCAGCCGCGTGCTGCTTGAGGCGGCCAGCGGCGAACTCAAGCAACTCGCCAGCACCTTGTCGGGCACCGCTTGCACCATGTTCTTGACCGACCCGCAGGGCGTGGTGGTGCACTACGCCCACGCCGACTACAACGCCAATGAGGTGCTGCTGCCACTGGCCCGCCGCGTCGGCTGCAACCTCAGCGAAGACAGCATCGGCACCAACGCCCCCGGCTTGACGGCGCACACCGGCGAGCCCAGTGTGGTGCTGGGTGCCGAGCACTTTTTTGGCAGCGTGCAAGTGATGCACTGCGCTGCCGCACCCATTCGCGACATCCACGGCCAGATGGCCGGTGTGCTGGACCTCACCACCGAATCGCGGCCTTTCGGTTTTGACGCCGCCGCCGTGGTGGGCCTGTACGCCACGGCCATAGAAAACCATTTGCTGCGCGCGCAGTCCAGCGACCACATCGTCATTCAATTTCAAACCTCGCCCTCGTTTTTGGGCACGCCCATGGAAGGTTTGGCGGGCATCGCACCCGACGGTCGCATTGCGTGGATGAACCGTGCAGCCAGCCGCTTGTTGGGTGCCACGCTGGGTGCCATGTCCGGGGCCACGTCCGGTGCCACATCGGGTGCCAAATCAGGCGGCGCAACATTGAACGCCGAAGCGACGTTGGCCCTGAATGCAAACCAACTGGTGGCCTTGACGCGCAGCCGTCAACCCTCCAGCCATCGCCTGCCCAGCGGCTTGCAGGTGTGGATGCTGATGCGTCTGCAAGCGCGCGACGGCGCAGCCGCGCCGGTGTTCAGCATGGCAGCCTCGCAGCCCTTCAAAACGCAAGCAGCGCAGGGCAGTCCCGCGAACCAAGCCACGAGCCAAGCCACAAGCCACCCCACGATTCAACAAACCAGCGCAGCGCCCGCAACCCTGCGCCACAGCGAGCTGCATCTGATCGAGGCCGCCTTGGCAGCCAACCAAGGCAATGTGTCGAAAGCAGCGCGCAGCCTGGGTGTGTCGCGCGGCTTGATTTACCGCCACTTGAAACAAGGCAAGCAGGCACCTTCACGCTGACTCACTGGCTCACTGATTCAGTGACTCAGTGAGGCGCGGCAAAGGTGCAAAGTGCCAGCCGATAATGCGGCGCATGCAAGTTTTTCGTGGCTTCCACCATCCCCACCTCGCGCCTGCCTGCGCCTTGACCATCGGCAACTTCGACGGCGTGCACCGCGGCCATCAGGCGATGCTGGCCCTGCTGCGCAGCGAAGCTCAACACCGGCAGCTTCCAAGCTGTGTGCTGACCTTT
The DNA here is from genome assembly GCA_025358485.1 of Burkholderiales bacterium. GTDB lineage: Bacteria > Pseudomonadota > Gammaproteobacteria > Burkholderiales > Burkholderiaceae_C > JANYJJ01. The sequence goes on from JANYJJ010000122.1 coordinate 6,596, forward strand.
GAGCCGCACCCGCGTGACCACTTTGCGCGTTTGGCAGGCAGACCCGACAGTGCGCCCGCGCGCATCGCCACCTTGCGAGACAAGCTCAGCGAACTAGAGCGCTGCGGCGTGCAGCAAGTCATCGTGGCGCGCTTTGACAGCCGCTTTGCCGCGCTGTCACCACATGCCTTCATCGCCGATGTGTTGCAGCGCGGCTTGGGCGCGAAATACGTGCTGGTGGGCGACGACTTTTGCTTCGGTGCCAAACGAGCCGGCGACTACGCCATGCTCGACCGCGCCGGGCAGGCCGGTGGCTTCGATGTGGCCCGAATGATGAGCTACGAAGTCCATGGCCTGCGCGTGTCGAGCTCGGCGGTCCGTGTCGCTTTGGCCGCCGGTGACATGGCGCAAACCGCGATCTTGTTGGGCCGCCCCTACAGCGTCAGCGGTCACGTCATCCATGGCCGCAAACTTGGCCGCGAGCTGGGTTTTCGCACATTGAATTTGCGCTTTCCGCATGCCAAGCCTGCGGCCAGCGGCATCTTCGTGGTGCGCGTTCACGGCTTGTCAGATCAGCCCTTGGAAGGTGTGGCCAGCCTGGGCGTGCGCCCCACGGTCGAAGACGCTGGCCGCGTGTTGTTGGAAACGCATTGCCTGAATTGGCCGGACCATTTGGGCACAGAAGGCGGCTACGGCCTGTGCATCAAGGTTGAGCTGCTGCGCAAGCTGCACGACGAGTTGAAGTACGACGGCATGCAAGCCTTGACTGACGGCATTGCGCGCGACGAACGCGACGCGCGGGCTTGGTTCAGCGAGCACGGGCGGGTCAAGCTGCCCCGATAGAATCTGAGCATGATTTCTACCCAAACTTCGTATGGTTGTCAGGCTGCCAGACAGCACAGCAATATGCGCCAGAACACGCGCCAGAACGCACGCCATAACGCACGCAACAACGCGCGCGAGAACACGCGCAATCGAATTTGAACGACCCGCGTACCGGTGCCGTCACCCCGACAGGCCCGGACAAGACAGGCTGATCCAGCCGACGCACATCGTTCAAACCCAGGCCCGCTGACCATTCGCATTCGCAGGCCGCACTCAAGGATTCACCATGGCTGACACGCCGCAAGCCTCGTCCACCTCCACCGTGGACTACCGCGCCACCCTGAACCTGCCCGACACGCCCTTCCCCATGCGCGGCGACCTGCCCAAGCGCGAGCCGGGTTGGGTCAAGGAGTGGTCAGAAAACGGCGTATATCAA
>JANYJJ010000121.1 GCA_025358485.1 Burkholderiales bacterium
TTCGGAATTGACGGCTGGGGTCGCCGCTTCAGGCGCAGGCTCAACCGCTGCTGCAACCGCAACCGCAACCGCTTCGACGGTTGGCTTGGCTTCAACTGGCTCTGCTGCGGCAACTGGCTCAAGCAGAGGCAGAGGCAGCGGTTGAAGTTGTGGCTGGGCTTGTGGTTGCGCTTGTTGTTGCGCTTGTGGCTGCATTTGTGGCTGCATTTGTGGCTGCGACGCCGACGGACTTGCTGCGGGCGCGCGCTTGGCACGCGTCGCGATTGGCAGCGTTGGCGGGGCGACCGCAGCAGGCGGCACCGCCACTTCCATGTCGCGCACATAAGCCACATCGATGCGCTGCGGCATCGCAGCCGCATCACCGAAATCAGCCAGGTGTTCAGCCATCCGCTGACCAATCAAGGCGTGCAGCGCAAGCACCGCCAACACGCACAAGGCCCAGCGTGACCAGGGCGTCAAACGCATGCTCTCACTTCGCCGCAGTGCCAGCGGATCAACCCGCCAGCCATGCCTTGCGCAAGGCCAAGGCTGCGGGTTCGGGCTTGGCGTTCACCACCAAATTCACGCTACCCGGCGCGGCAATCGCAATGGCGTCGGCCTTGGGCCACGTCGCTTGCAATTCAAGCACGCGCTGATCGCGGGCCACCATGAAGCGGCACTTTTTGCCAGGCTGCACCAACCTGAGCGCATCGTCCAAACGGCGCAAGCGCCAGCCGTCCAAGGCCAGCAATTCATCACCCGCCGACAATCCCGCTTGCTCGCCCACACCGCCGCGCAGCACGTGAGTCACGCGCGACCCGGTCAGCGCGCTTTCGCTGACGCGCAGGCCCAAGCGGTGCGCCATGGTGGCGATTTGCGGTTTGAAATCAACGCCCACAGTTTTCAGCAAAGCAGCCAAAGGCAAGTCATCGGTGCCGTGCACCCAGGCTTGAAATTCGACCGCCAATGAACGGCCTGCGACCTGTTCAATGGCGCTGAGGATGTCGGCTTCGGTGATGCCTCCTTGACCTGCACCCGCACCACTGCGCTGCCACAACAACCGCATCACCGCGTCCAGCGAGCCAGCGCTTGAAGACCGCAGGGTCAGGTCCAACGCCAAGGCCACCAAGCTGCCTTTGGTGTAGTAACTGACCGTGGCGTTGGGGGTGTTTTCGTCGGCACGGTAGTACTTCACCCAGGCATCAAAACTGCTTTGCGCGACGCTTTGGGTTTTGCGGCCGGGTGTCGCCAGCACGGCGCTCACGGCCTTGCCCAGCAGGCTCAAGTAGCGTGCCTCGTCGATCAAACCGGCGCGCAACAAAAGCATGTCGTCGTAGTAAGAGGTGAAGCCTTCAAAAAACCACAACAGCTCGGTGTAGTTTTCTTGCGTGTAGTCGTAAGGCGCGAATTCGCTGGGTTTCAGGCGCTTGACGTTCCAGGTGTGGAAGTACTCGTGGCTGATCAGGCCCAGCAAGGTGACATAGCCATCGGTCAACGGTGCGTCTTTCGCCTGACCGGTTTGGGGAAGATCGCGCCGCGCGGCAATCAGCGCCGTGCTGTCGCGGTGTTCCAAGCCGCCGTAGCCGTCTTCCACTGCGTTCAGCATGAAGACGTAGCGTGGGTGTGCGGGTTTGTTCTTGCCTTTGGCATCGCCGTGCCAAAACTTGATCTCGGTCTCGCAAATGCGCTGGACATCTGCCAGCAAACGCGCGCCGTCAAAGTCGGGCAAGGCACCGGCCACCACGAACTCATGCGGCACCCCGTGGGCAATGAAATGCCCGCGCCAGTGGTCGCCCAGCTCGAAAGGGTGATCGACCAGCGCGTCAAAGTTTTCAGCTTGGTAAATGCCGCAACCGGCTTTGTCTACCTTCACCGCAGGCATGGCGGTGGCGACGCGCCAAGATTTCGGCAGCGCGGGCAAGGCCACTTGCTGAGCTTGATCTTCACGACCCTCCACCCGCAGAAACACGCCCGTGCCATTGAAAAAACCGCGCTGTGCGTTCAAGAACGCCGCGCGCACCGAAGTGTCAAACGCGTAGACCAAGTAGCTCACGACGAGGGGCGATTTGCCTGTGCAAGCTGCCACCCAAGTGGCTTTGTCAAGCTGCTGCAACACCACATTTCGTTTACCTTGGCTTGCGGTCAAGGCGGAAATGTGACGGGCGAATTCACGCACCAAATAGCTGCCGGGTATCCACACCGCCATGCTCAAACGCTGCGCTATCGCAGGCTGTGGAACGGTCAACGTGACGCGGAACAAATGCGCATGTGCGTCTTCTAGGGTGATGCGGTGCAGAATCATTTTTGCCCTTCGGTCAACTTCCCGCTGCACCGACAAAGCAGCTCAAACTGGCCACCGCCGTCAGCCGAAAACGAAGCGTGAGCCACGCACTTGCGCCGCAGCGCGGATACACCTTGCGGTCGACCAAATAGCAAATCACCAAGGCAGCGCCCTGCACCACCAAGCCAGCGTAGGCCGGCATGATCACCGCCACCCAGGCCACCAGCGAGGGCAGCACGCCCCACACAAACATGGATGTGGGCGCGACTTTTTGTTGCGCCTGCAACTGCATGGCCAAGCCCCAATGGATGCCGCCAAGAAACGACAAAATCACGGCGGCATACGCCGACAACGACTCAGTGACGTAGGCATGGGCATCGGCCCGCACGATCCAAATCAACGCGGCTCCCAACACAAATGGCAGCAAGCCGCCGTAGCCCAATTTCAACGCCAACGGCTGGGGTTGAGGTTGCGGTTGCTGTTGCCTGAACACAAAACCGCTCAAAAAAGCTCTCCGTTCAGCAGGGCCGACACCGAGCGGGACTGTCGCTTCACCTGTTCATAAAACGTGCTGAAGGAACGACACGTCTGTTGCGGGTTGACCAGCAAGCGCGGCGCGGCGCTGACCTCGGCCACCGCTTGCAAGGCCGCGGCATAGCCAGGAAACGGCGCCGCGGTGCTGGTGGTTTGGCCCTCTGCAGGCAAGCGCAGACTGCTCACATCGCCCATGAAAACACCGTCGCAGGCATGCTGCATGCGGCGCAGCACCCAGCGCCAGCGTGCCTCGCTCCAAGGCAGCGCTGAATGTGCGGGCACATGCACCACGCCCAAACGCCACGCGCCTGACGCATCGCTGCTGCTGCGTTCGCTCATAGCCCACGGGTGGATGAGTTCGATGCTGCGTTTGCCCCAAGGTTTGCCGCTGAGTGCGGCCGAACTGAGGAAAGTGGAGGCGAATTCAGCAGGCGGCGCAGCCAACGTCGCCGCTTCAGTGACACCTGCATGCGTGCCCTTCTCGACGCCAACGTCGCCCTGATGGCGCGCGATGTCGTCAAGCTCGTCGTAGCTTTGATCCACCACGCTGCCTTTGGACACCCAGCTTTTGAAGTCGCCTTTGGGTGCGTACTTGGCCACGTTGTCGGCGTTGAACAAATACGGTTTGCTTGAGAACGTGCCTGCCACCCACTGCCAACTCAGGTGGTTGCTGGGCACATCACCGTCGAGCAAGTGGCCGTACAACCAATCGGCCCCTGCGCGCCAATGCACTTTGCGTAAATGCACCACATAGCTGGCCAGCCACATGCGTGCGTGGTTGTGCAAATAGCCGGTGGCATAAAGCTGGCGCACCGCCGCGTCGATCACGTTGACACCCGTGCGGCCTTCGCGAATGTCGGCCGGCAACTCGCGGGCATAGCTGCCCGCCCACACGCTGGTGGGCCGCATGTCAGTCAGCACCTTGTCGCCTTCGCGGCTGTAAACGTGATGAAAAAATTCACGCCACGCAAACTCAAACATCAGCTTGTCTTCAAAGTTCAACCGCTGTCGCTGCACCACCCGTGCAACCGCTTGGCGCATGCCCAGCACACCGTGGGTGAAGTAAGGCGACAAACCGCTGACGGCACCGTCGAGTGCGTTGCGGCTGAGCGCGTATTTGGCCGGATGCAAAGCATCGACACGGCGCAACGCCTCGGCGTGCGTGGGCTCAAACTCTTGCAAGCACTCGGGGATGCCCGCGATCATCGGGCGGCGATCAAGGTGGAACAGACCGCGGAGGAATTCAGCATGGCAAGCATCAGAGGCCTTCAGAGTGAGCAGCAGGGTTGTGGCCTTTGAGTCTACTCAGCAAGCGCAAAACTGCCGGGGGGCTTTTCCTCCTTTTTTCCTGTGCGTTCCCCCGCCTAGCTCAACGTCACTGCGCGTCTGTGCGGTGAAGACTCTTCAACCACCGCGATTGCGCATCCAATCTGCGGTGCCAAAAAAAGATTCCACCAAGCGCGCTGCCAAGGCGGTGTCCAGCGCCTGCTCGGTCATGGCCTGGGTCATGCACGCCATCCATTGGTCGCGCTCTTTGATGCCTATGGTGTACGGCATGTGGCGTGCTCTGAGCATGGGGTGGCCGAAGCGTTCGGTGTAGTGCTGAGGACCGCCAAGCCAGCCGCACAAAAACCAAAAGAGTTTGTCGCGTGAGCCGTCCGTCGATTCGGGATGCAAAGCGCGCAGCGCGGCAAAGCCGGGCTCCAAATCCATCAGGTCATAGAAGCGGTCGACCAAGGCGCGGACGGGTGCCTCGCCGCCCATGCGCTCAAAGGGCGTGTGACTGGCAGCGAGTGGATCGGGTTCAGAAATGTTCATGACGACATTGTCGCCATTCGCTTCAGCCCAAAGGCCTCAGCCCATCAGCGCATCAACCCTTCAACCCTTCAACCCATCAGCTTGTCCGCCACTCCGCAAATGGCGACAGCGGCTGCTGTGCCCGGCATCACTTCCAACAGCAATTGACGGCGCAGCACGGCTTCGCGCACGGCCGGGTCAGACGGCACGTCGCCCAAGAACTCCAATTTCAAAGGCGTGATGGGATCAAACAAATGCGGCGTCACAAATTTGTCCACCACCTGCTGCAACTGGCCGCGTATCAATTTGCCGTCGCCGACGCGCGTGACCTGGTTCACTACCAAACGGATGTTGCGGCGCTGCTGTTGCGAGCCCAACACTTTGATGGTGGCGTAGGCGTCGGTCAGCGAGGTGGGTTCGGGCGTGGTGACGATCAACACCTCGTCGGCCAATGACACAGCGAACAAAACAACGTCAGAGATACCGGCACCGGTGTCCAACAATATTCGGTCGAAGCGCGGGGCTAAGGTTTGGACCGTGGCCAGCAATTGGTTGCGCACATCGGGCGTGAGGCGCGAATACTCCACCATGCCCGAGCCCGCCAGCACGACTGAAAAACCACCCGGTGCGGCGAGTACTGCGTCGTCCAAGTCGGCCTTGCCGGTGAACACGTCATGCAAGGTGATTTTGGGCGTGAGGTTGAGCACCACGTCCAAATTGGCCAAACCCAAGTCGGCGTCAAGCACCAACACGCGCTCACCGCGCAGCGTCAGCGCAGCCGCCAAGTTGGCCGACACAAAAGTTTTGCCAACGCCGCCTTTGCCGCTGGTGACCGCCGTGATCGTGGCGCGCTTGACGGCATCGATGTCAGGCGCCCGCTGGTGAACCGGAGCCGCCCGCTGGTCGGCACCGCGAGCGTCGGACTTTTTAGCGGGCGAATTCATTCGAAGAGATCCTGAAACTGGGAGGTGCCGAACAACATGCCTTTTTCTTCGGCGCTGACTTGAGAGACGGCGGGCTGCTCTAGGCAAGCGCGGTTGCGGCCTGTTGTTTTGGCCAAATAAAGCTGGCGGTCGGCGCGCTCTACCCAAAGCGCTGCCGATGAGCGCACCCACTGCGGCGCAAATGCACCGCCCAAACTGATGGTCACCGACACGTCGACGCCGCTTGATGCACCGGCCGCCACGTTGATGGATTTCAGCTCTACCTTGCGGCGTATGCGCTCGGCCACGGTTTGACCAAATGCAGCAGGGCAATTGGGCAGGATGATGGCAAATTCTTCACCGCCAAAACGGGCCACGGTGTCCATGGGACGAACGCAGTCCAGCAAAGCCTGCGCCACGGCCTTCAGCACTTGATCACCGGCGGGGTGGCCGTAGGTGTCGTTCACCTTTTTGAAGTGATCGACATCGGCCATCAGCACCAAGGCGGGTTCACCGGCGCGGGCGACACGGTCGATCTCGCGGGCCAAGGTCAATTCGAATTGGCGGCGGTTGGCCAAGCCGGTCAGCGCGTCGCGGCTGGACAGCTCGCAAAGGCCGTCGATTACCGCTTGCAACCAAGCCTGCGAACCAGCGGCCAGGCCATCGGGCAACTCATGACCTGCGAGCTGAAGCAACTGCAATGCAGCATTCAGGCGCAGGCTGGTATCAGGAGCCGTTGAGGTGGACATAGATTGAAAAGTGTTCGTGGCTGACGTCAATTGGGGCCGAGTGTAGGAGCGTGGCTGCCCGAGCAAACGGACGAAGCGGGCCTGTTTTCACAGGCTGTTTGAAATTTGGCTCGAATGCTTGGACTGACGAACCGACAAACCAACGAGCGGGCCTCAAGGATGGGCCACGCGGTTCGATAACAAGGGCGTAAAGGAGCGCTTTTGCCCCTGGAGTCGCCATGAGCTTTGCCCTTCGTCAAGCCGACGCATCTGTCGCTCCCTGCGCTGCGGTCAACGTGCGCAGCGTGGTTCCAGCCACCAAGCTGCGCCCCGCCCTGCCGTCTACACCAACACTGACCGACAGCGAATTCAGCTTCGGTGCAGCGGACTACGACCGCGTCAGGCGCCTGATTTATGAGCACGCAGGCATCAGCCTGAGCGACAGCAAGCAAGCCATGGTCTACAGCCGCCTTTCGCGCTTGCTGCGCGAGACGGGGCACACAAACTTTCAAGAGTATTTGAAGTGGCTGGAAAGCGGCGGCGGTAGCGGCGGTGTCGGTGTCGGTGTCGGTGTCAACACAAGTATCGGCACCAGCAGCAGCGAGCGCTGGCAAAGCTTCGTCAACGCGTTGACCACCAACCTGACGGCCTTCTTCCGCGAGGAACATCACTTCGTCGAATTGGAGACCGAATTGGCCCGGCGCGCAGGCAAGCCGCTGCGCATTTGGTGCAACGCTGCGTCCACAGGCGAGGAGCCCTACTCCATTGCCATGACGATGAACGAAGCCTTGGGGCCCAACGCAGCAGTGAGCTTGTTGGCCACCGACATCGACACGAATGTGCTGTCCGCAGCAAGGCGCGGGGTCTACAACATCGGCGCTCGGGGCCTGTCGCCCGAGCGCATGCACCGTCATTTCTTGAAAGGCAAAGGCGACAACAGCGCCCTGATGCGCATCAAACCAGAATTGGCTCGCGGCGTTGAGTTTCGGGCGCACAACCTCATTCATGCGCAGTGGAATTTGGGCGACCCTTTCGACATTGTTTTTTGCCGCAACGTGATGATCTATTTCGACGCGCCCACCCAGCACGGGGTGTTGGAGCGCATGCACCGAGCCATGAAGCCAGGCGGCCTGCTGTTTGTGGGCCACTCAGAAAGCTTCAATGACGCCAAGGACTTGTTCCGGCTGCGCGGAAAAACAATTTACGAACGGGTCTGAAGGCTCGTCGGCCTGACCCCGCCATCACATCAACTTGACCCGCGATGTTTGCCTTTGCATCTCCCACCCTGCGCCCTGCTGACGCGCTGTCGGTCATGGACACGCGCAGCGCCCCCGGCACGCGTTTGCATCAGCTGAAATCTCAAAAGCGTCAGCCCGGTGAAGCTTCGTTTTTCTACTACAACACCCACTTTGGCAGCGACGCCGTGAAGCTGCTGCCGGGTGAATATTTCGTGCACCACGAAGACATGCTGTTGCTCACCACATTGGGCTCATGCATTGCCGTTTGCTTGTGGGACCGCCAGGCGCGCGTGGGCGGCATGAACCACTTCATGCTGCCGGACAGCCCGGCCGAATCAGGGCGCTACGGCCCATATGCGATGGAAATGTTGATCAATGCCTTGATGAAGCAGGGTGCTCAGCGCATGACCTTGGAGGCCAAGGTTTTTGGCGGTGCGCATGTGCTGAATTCGCTCAAACCCGACAGCATGAAGGTCGGTCAACGCAACGCCCAATTTGCCCTCAACTATCTGACCACGGAGCGCATTCCTGTGGTGGTGACAGACGTGGAAGGCGAATGCCCGCGCACCGTGTGTTTTTTTCCGCACAGCGGCAAAGCCATGCTCAAGCGCCTGACCAGCAGCAGCGCCTTGGCTTTGGAAGCGCAAGCCCGCGAAGACGCGCTGCAAGCGCGAACTCAGCGCAGCGGCGCTGCCAACACCGCTGGCTCGGTCGATCTTTTCTAGCAATTTTTTGAAACGAGGCTCACGATGAACATCAGCCCCACAAAAACACGCGTCTTGGTGATTGACGACTCGGCACTGGTGCGTGGCCTGCTCACGGCCATCATCAACGGCCAACACGACATGCAGTGCGTTGGCGCGGCCGGCGACCCGCTGATTGCGCGCGAGATGATTCGCAACCTCAACCCCGACGTGCTGACACTCGACATCGAGATGCCCAACATGGACGGCATCGAATTTCTAAGCCGCTTGATGCGCCTGCGGCCGATGCCGGTGGTGATGGTGTCCACCCTGACCGAACGCAACGCCGACGCCACGCTGCGTTCGCTTGAACTGGGCGCGGTGGACTTTGTTGCCAAGCCCAAAATCGGCATCACAGACGGGCTGAACCTCCTGGCCCAGGACATCACGGACAAAGTGCGCATCGCCGCGCGCTCAACCGTGCGGCGTGCCGCCGCAGCGCTGCCCTCCAACCCAACCACGCCGCGGCCCACGCAAACTCAAACAGCCGTTGCCACGTCACTGGGCAGCACGACCGCCCTGCACCGTTTGTCGACAGAAAAAATAGTCTTCATCGGCGCATCGACCGGCGGCACCGAAGCCACGCGCGAAGTGCTGATGCAACTGCCGCACGATTTCCCCGCGGTGATGATCACGCAGCACATGCCGCCCGGTTTCACCCGCAGCTACGCAGCCCGCCTGGACAGCTTGTGCCAAATTCGTGTGGCCGAAGCGCGCGACGGCGAACGCGTGCTGCCAGGCCATGCCTACATCGCGCCCGGCGGCATGCACCTCAGCGTGGCGCGCAGCGGTGCGAACTACATCGCCAAAGTGCAAGCCGGTGACCCTGTCAACCGCCACATGCCATCAGTGGAAGTGCTGTTCAATTCAGCGGCCCAAACGGTCGGCCCCAACGCCTTGGCCGTGATGCTCACTGGCATGGGCAGTGACGGTGCCAAGGCCATGCGCACCATGCGCGACGCAGGCAGTTTCAACTTGGCGCAAGACGAGCACAGTTGCGTGGTGTTCGGCATGCCGCGCGAGGCCATCGCGGCCGGCGCAGCGAACGAGGTGCTGCCGCTGTCGCAAATTGCAGCGCGCTTGATGACGGCGCTGCGCGGCCAGGGTGCGGGCTTGAGCCGCGTCTGAACAATTGAGCTTGCCCTGGCCGGAACGAGCTTGCGTGACCTTGGGTGGTGGACGTTGAAGTGGCCAGCCCGGAGGGACTCGAACCCCCGACATCCGACTTAGAAGGTCGGTGCTCTATCCAGTTGAGCTACGGGCTGTCTTGCGAGACTACAAAATTTGACTTGTGATTTTCAACAAAAAACCCGACGCAAGGTCGGGTTTTTTGATTCACATTTTCTTGTCTGCAAATTCTGGTCGGGGCGGTGGGATTCGAACTCACGACCACCTGGTCCCAAACCAGGTGCGCTACCAGGCTGCGCTACGCCCCGAACGTTGAATTGTATACCCGGCTATCTTTCAACAGCCGTCGGCTTGGCATGACTGAGCATGAGTTGCTTGGACACGTCCATGCATTGGCGTATGTGCTGCTCGCAAACGTAGCGCAAAGCGCTGTAAGTCAGCGCTGCCGACAGCGCCTGCCCTGCGATGGGCACGAACTTGGCGGCTTGTTGCGTGGTGAGACGCACGCCGACGATGCGCAGCGCGCGCAGTATCAAGTCGCGGGTGATGAGCTTGCCCACCAGCATGCTGCCACCGGCCGAGATGGCTTTGTAAACCGCCAAGCGGCGGTCGGGGGCCAAACGCTCGATTTGCGCTTCGGTAAGACCGAAAGCGCGGTTGATGTCGGGGATGAGTTTGAGCAGCACACCGATGTCGGTGAGCCAATCCAAGCCCGGAATCGGGATGACGGCCACGCCCGCCGCCATCATGGCGCGGCGTTTGACGAGGCTGCGGCACTTGTCGGCAACAGCGTCAATTTGCAACACGGAATCGGGCATCAATTCCCATGCGGTGACGGCGGTTTTGGTGACAAGTGCCATTCGGTGCTCCAAGGCGAAAACCGTTGAATGAAGAAATGCTCAAAAAGAAAACTGACTCCAAGCCTTTTCCAGCCGCTTGACGCTGACCGGTTGCGGTGTGCGCAGCTCTTGGGCAAAAAAACTGATTCTTAGTTCCTCGATCAGCCAACGAAATTCATCCAGCCTCGCATCGACCACGCCTTTGCGGTCGGCCAGCAAGCGCAGGTAACGCTGCTCGATGGGCCGCAGCTCGGCCAAACGCAGTGCGTCTCGGGCGGGGTCGGCGCGCAATTTATCCAGGCGCAGGGTGATGCCTTTGAGGTAGCGCGGCAGGTGCGCCAGCGGGGCCCAGGGCGTGAGCATCACGAAGCGTTTGGGCATCAGCCGCGACAGTTGGGCTTGCACGTCATCGGCAGTGTCTTTGGCAGGCCGCGCGTCTTTCAACTTGCGCGATGCGGCGGCGTATTCCATGAGTATGTTCAGTGCGCTGCGCGCGATCTCATTCGCAATCAAGGTCAATCGGCCACGGCCGTCGTCGATGCGGCGTTTGAAGCTGGCAGCGTCTGTGGGCAACGGTTCTAACAAGAAGGCGCGGTCCAAGGCCAGCTCAATGATCTGGTCACGCAGCTCGTCAGCCGTGCCGATGGGCATGAAGTAGACCGACATTTTTTGCAGGTCGGGGATGTTCTTTTCCAAGTACTTCAAGGCATCGCGAATTTGCAGCGCCACCAACCGGCGCAGGCCGGCGCGGTGTTTGGCGGCTGCCACGGCAGGCTCGTCAAACACTTCCACCACCACGTGAGCACCGCAGTCGATCAGCGCCGGGAAGCCGACCAAGGTTTGGTCGCCTTTGCGGATTTCCATCAGCTCGGGCAGCTCACCGAAAGTCCAGTCGGTGTGCGGCTTGGCAGAGGCGGATACAGGGGGTTTGGGCGGCGCGGTCACCACGGCTTTACCTTGCGACACAACGGCGGGCGCGCTCGTTGACACACCAGCAGGCAACTGCGTTTTCAACGCCGTTTTGATTTGAGCCAAAGCCTGAAACGCCGACCTCGCCTGTCCACCCAACTCGGCCTTCAACGCCGCCACATTGCGACCTGTGCCAAGCTGCCTGCCGTGCTCGTCAACCACGCGAAAATTCATGAACAAATGCGGCGGCAGTTGCTCTAACTTGAAGTCGCCGCGCTTCACGTCCACCTGCGTTTTATCGCGCACCGCACGCTGCAACGCGTCAACCAAACTGCCACCGCCAAAACCGCTCGCTGCGTGCACTTGCGCCACAAACGCGTCCGCAAAATCAGGCAAGGGCACCAAGCGCGAACGCGGGCGCTGATGCAAGCTTTTGGCCAATGCCAGCACCTTGTCTTTCAACATGCCCGGCACCAACCATTCGCAGCGTTCATCCACGACTTGGTTCAGCGCGTAAATCGGCACCGTCACGGTCACACCGTCTTTCACGTCGCCGGGTTCATGCAAGTATTCGGCCAAGCAATCGACGCCGCCCATGCGCAAAGTTTTGGGAAAGGCAGACGTGGTGATGCCTGCGGCTTCATGACGCATCAACTCGTCGCGCGTCAACATCAAAAGCTGTGGCTGGCGCTGAGACTCGTGGCGATACCAGCGCTCAAAACTGTGGCCGCTGTGCACCTCTGCGGGCAGTTGCTGGTCGTAGAAAGCGTGGATAAGTTCGTCGTCCACCAGCACGTCTTGACGGCGCGATTTGTGCTCTAGCTCCTCGACCTGCGCAATCAGTTTTCGGTTGGCCGCCAGGAAAGGCAGCTTGGTGTCCCAAGCCTCACCCACCAAGGCTTCGCGGATGAAGATGTCGCGTGCCGTGACGGGATCAACATTGCCAAAGTTCACGCGCCGGTTCGCGTAAATCACGATGCCGTACAAGGTGGCGCGCTCCAGTGCAATCACCTCGGCCGCCTTCTTTTCCCAGTGCGGTTCCAACAGTTGGGTTTTGATCAGGTGACCGGCCAAACCGGGCAGCCACTGTGGCTCGATGTGGGCGATGCCGCGTGCGTACAAACGCGTGGTTTCGACCAGCTCGGCTGCGACGATCCAACGGCCTGGCTTCTTTGACAAATTGACGCCCGGATGGCGATAAAACCGAATACCGCGCGCTCCCAAATACCACTCGTCTTCATCGCTCTTCAGGCCGATGTTGCCAAGCAAACCAGCCAGCATCGACAAATGAATTTGCTCGTAAGTGGCGGCCACGCCGTTCAAGCGCCAACCGTGTTCGGCCACCACGGTGTGCAACTGCGAATGGATGTCACGCCACTCGCGCACGCGGCGCGGCGAGATGAAGTTGTCGCGCAGCAAAGCCTCTTGTTTGCGGTGCGAAAGCTTGTGCTCGGCGCTGCCACCGCGTGCGGCTTCCAGCCACTTCCACAACTTTAAGTCGCCGATGAATTCAGATTTTTCATCGTCAAATTTTTTGTGTGCGGCATCGGCCGCTTGCTGCGCTTCCAACGGCCGGTCGCGCACGTCTTGCACGCTCATGGCGCTGGCGATGATGAGCACTTCAGTCAGCGCATCGCGCGTGCGGGCTTCCAAAATCATGCGGCCCACGCGCGGGTCGAGCGGCAATTTGGCCAGCTCGCGGCCAGTGGCGGTGAGCTCGTTTTGCTCGTCCACCGCACCCAACTCGGCCAGCAATTGATAGCCGTCCGCCACCGCGCGTTTGGGTGGCGCTTCCAAAAATGGGAAGTCTTCAACCAAGCCCAAGCCCAGCGATTTCATCCGCAAAATCACGCCCGCCAGTGACGACCGCATGATTTCCGGATCGGTGAAACGCGGCCGCTCCAGGTAGTCTTTTTCTTCGTACAAGCGTATGCAAGTGCCGTTGCTCACGCGGCCGCAGCGCCCTGCCCTTTGGTTGGCTGCGGCTTGGCTCACCGGCTCAATTTGCAACTGCTCAACCTTGTTGCGGTAGCTGTAGCGTTTGACGCGCGCGGTACCAACATCAACCACAAACTGGATGCCCGGGACGGTGAGCGAAGTCTCGGCCACGTTGGTGGCCAGCACGATGCGCCGCGCGCTGTGCGACTCGAACACAGCGTCTTGTTCTTGTTGGCTCAAGCGCGCGAACAGCGGCACCACTTCAACGCCTGGCGGCTGATGGCGGCGCAGGTGGTCAGCAGCTTCGCGAATTTCGCGTTCGCCCGGCAGGAAGACCAGCACATCGCCTGAACCTGAACTCAACCACAGCTCATCGACGGCATCTTGAATCGCGTGGTTCAAGCCGTATTCGCGGCTTTCCTCAAACGGCCGGTAGCGCTGCTCGACCGGAAACATGCGCCCCGACACTTGAATCACCGGCGCGGGCGCATCGCCTTTGGCAAAGTGCCGCGCAAAGCGATCGGCGTCGATGGTGGCCGAGGTGACAATGATTTTCAGGTCCGGCCGACGCGGCAAGATTTGTCTCAAATGGCCCAGCAAAAAATCGATGTTCAAGCTGCGCTCATGCGCCTCGTCAATGATGAGGGTGTCGTAGCCACGCAGCAGCGGATCGGTTTGCGTTTCAGCCAACAAAATGCCGTCGGTCATGAGCTTGACGCTGGCACCCGACGACAGCCGGTCTTGAAAGCGCACCTTGAAACCCACCACTTCGCCGAGCGGAGTTTTCAGTTCTTCCGCAATGCGCTTGGCCACGCTGGACGCCGCAATGCGCCGGGGCTGCGTGTGGCCAATCAACTTGCCGGTGTTGGCTTTGCCGCGCCCGAGTTGCAAGGCAATTTTGGGCAACTGCGTGGTCTTGCCCGAGCCGGTTTCGCCGCAAACAATGACGACTTGATGCGCGGTCAACGCCTGCGCAATTTCATCGCGGCGCGCCGAGACGGGCAGCGATTCGGGGAAGGTGATGGGCGGCAGTGGATTGCCAAAAATCACGGGGCGAGCAGGCCGAGCTTGGATGTGATCGGGGCGCGGCGTGGGTTTTAAATTTGGGGGCGTTGACGACATGAGTCGCCGATTATCCGCACCGCCTCGTTCGGGCGAAAGTCACAGCGTCGTCCAACCATTGCTCACTGCGATCTTCAGCAAATCGCTGGCGGAATCAACACCGAGTTTTCGGCGCAGACTGAGGCGGTGTGTTTCAACCGTGCGCACACTGATGTCGAGTTTGTTGGCCACCACCTTGTTGCTGCCACCGTGAGCGAGCAGCAACAAAATCTCATGCTCGCGGCTGGTCAGTTGTGACGCCGACGGCGCCAGTTGCGCCACCATCGTGGCCACCTGGGCGCTGAAGTAATTGCCCCCCGCCCACACGGCGCTGATGGCCGCAATGATTTCTTCAGTGGGCGACTCTTTCAGCACGTAGCCGCGCGCGCCCGCACGGATGGCGCTGAGCACGTATTCCCGGTTGTCGTACATGCTGAGCATCAACACGCGGATGTTGGGGTGGCGGTCTCGCAAGGCACTCGCCAACTCGATGCCGTTCATGCCGCGCATGCCCACATCGACCAGCATCAAATCGGGCGCTTCCAGTTCGGCCAAGCGCAGCGCGTCGATGCCGCTGCCGGCTTCGCCCACGACTTGCAAACCGGCCACCACCGACAAGCGCGCGCGCAGGCCGTCGCGCACCAAAGAATGGTCGTCAACGATGACCAAACGGATCACAGTCGAAGGCGCGGAAGCAGATGGGCTCATCAAGCCGCCTCCGCCAGCGGAAAGCTGGCAGTCAACTCGGTGCGGCCGGGGGACACCAGCACGAAGCGCCCGCCATTGCGCTCGACGCGCTCGCGCATGTTGCCCAAGCCTATGCCGCCGTCCCGGCTGAGCTCGACGTTTTTCACATCGAAGCCGCAGCCGTCGTCGGTGATGACCAGAACCAGTTGATCTTTTGACGCCGCCAAACGCACTTCGACGTTGGCGGCCTGCGCGTGTTGCTCAACATTGCGCAGCGCTTCTTGGGCCACACGGAACAGGCTCACGGCTTGCAGCTCGGGCAGCCTGTCAGCGTGCGCAGTGGGCACCACTTGCACGGTCAGGCCGCTGCGCTGCGCAAGCTCGTTGCCAATTTGTTTGAGGGCCGCAGGCAAGCCCAAGTCGTCAAGCAAAGCGGGGCGCAGGCCGTGCGAGATGCGCCTGACCTCACCGATGGCCTTCGACAGCGAATTGATCTCGGTGTCGAGCCCCGTCACGGGTTGCTCACCGGGGTGCTTGATGCGGTGGCCCACCAGCTCAAATTGGTATTTGATCGACACCAGCAACTGGCAAATGTGGTCGTGCAGCTCACGCGACACCCGCGCCCGCTCTTCTTCTTGCGACGTGACGACGCGAAACGCCATGACCTGGAGCTTGCGGTCGGCCCGCCTTTGCTCGCTGATGTTCAGCGCCAAACCGCCGCCAAATACGGCCAGCGCCGCGATCATGGCCAGGGCCGCCAAGCCCATCAACGTTTGCCGCACGCTGCTGAGCAAGTTGTCGCGCAACTTGGCCGCAGCCACGTCGACGTCGTCCAAATAAATGCCTGTCCCCAGCATCCAACCCCAACGCTTCAGCTCGACCGCGTAGCCCAGCTTGCGTTCGATTTTTCCGGTGGACGGCTTGGGCCATCGGTAGCGTTGGTAGCCGCCGCCTTCGCGGGCTCGGGCCGTCAGCTCGCGAATTACGAACACGCCGTCAGAGTCGCGCATGTTCCACAGGTTCTGACCCATCAGCTCCGGCTGACGCGGGTGAACGATGTTGAGGCCGTCTTTGTCGTAAACAAAAAAGTAGCCGTCGTCGCCAAAATTCATGCTCGCCAAGATAGCCTTGACTTGCTCTTTGGCCACGTCGTCGTCACGGCCCGTGCCGTAAAGGTGTTCAATCGACGTGAGCGCCAGCGCGATGTAGCTGCGCAATTCGTCTTGCTTGGTGCTGATCAGCGCGTCTTCCAAAACTTGGGCTTGTTGGCGCTCCAGGCGCTGCGTCTCAAACGCCAGCAAACCGCTGATCAGGGCCACCGCCAACAGCAGCGGTGCCACAGCGAGCAGCCAAATTTTTGCCTTCAATGTCATGCGCACGATTGTGCAGCTGCGGCCCAACAAACTTTGCTGTTCGTACGCTTGCGCGTATTCCCTTATGCACAACTACGCAGGCGTTCCACGCAGTCATGCGCATGGGCAAAAGTTGCGGGCTACCGATAATCGCGTTGTGTTGCGCCTAGGCCCGAATCTTGGCCAGCCGCCCACAAGCTCATCAATCGTTGGAGACACCCCATGTTTCGAATTTCTAAATTGACCACCGCCCTCGCTTTGGCTGGTTTGACCACGCTGGCCAGCGCCGCCGACCCGATCAAAATCGGTGTGGCAGGCCCCTTCACGGGCGGATCCTCGTCCATGGGTGTGAGCATGCGCGACGGCGTGCGCTTGGCGACCGATGAAATCAACAAGGCCGGTGGCGTGATGGGCCGCCAATTGCTGCTGGTGGAGCGCGACGACGAAGCCAAAAACGAGCGCGGCGTGCAAATAGCGCAAGAACTGATCAACAAAGAAAAAGTCGTTGCAGCGGTGGGTTACATCAACACCGGCGTGGCGCTGGCATCGCATCGCTTCTTCCAAGAAGCAAAGATTCCTGTGATGAACAACGTGGCCACCGGCACACTGGTGACCAAGCAGTTCGACAAAGAACCAGAGAACTACATCTTCCGCAACGCCGCGCACGACAGCATTCAAGCGCCCATGATTGTTGAGGAAGCCGTTGTGCGCAAAGGCTACAAAAAGGTCGCCATCCTGGCCGACTCCACCAACTACGGCCAGTTGGGTCGCGATGACTTGGAAAAGGCGCTGGCCGCCAAGGGCGTGAAAGCCGTGGCGGTTGAAAAATTCAACATCAAAGACGTCGATATGACGGCGCAGTTGTTGAAAGCCAAAGAAGCCGGCGCTGAAGTTGTGCTGACCTACGGCATTGGCCCTGAGCTGGCGCAAATCGCCAACGGCATGACCAAGCTGGGTTGGAAAGTACCGATGATTGGCAGCTGGACGTTGTCGATGGCCAACTTCATCGACAACGCAGGCCCTGGCGGCGAGGCAGCACGCATGCCGCAAACCTTCATCCAAGAGCCGACCACGCCGAAGCGTCAGTCCTTCATCATCAGCTATCTGAAAACCTTCAATCCGAAAAACGCTCGCATCGATTCACCGGTGTCAGCGGCTCAGGGTTACGACTCGGTGTACTTGTTGGCAGCCGCCATCAAGCAAGCCAACAGCACCGACGGTCCGAAGATCAAGGCCGCGTTGGAAGACCTGAAGTCGCCTGTGGAAGGTGTTGTCACCACCTACACCAAGCCCTTCACCAAGACCGACCACGAAGCCATTACCGCCAACATTCCGGTGTTTGGTGAAGTCAAAGGTTCACGCGTGGTTTACGCCTACCCTGATGACCAGAAGAAGGCGTCTGAAGTCCGCGTGAAAAAGTAATTTTTCAGACTGACGACACCGTGTAAGACCGACGCCGTTCGAGGTTCCTTGAGCGGCGTCTTCACTTGAGGCTGTGACCATTCGAGTCGCACCCTGACAACACCCACGCGCCGACAAGTTGACCTGCTTCAGCGCGCACCGAGAGTCACCATGCAAATCCTGACCCAACTCATCTTCAGCGGCATTGCGCTGGGCATGATCTACGCCGTCATCGCCTTCGGCTATCAGCTCACCTTCGCCACTTCAGACACCTTGAACTTCGGCCAAGGCGACGCCTTGATGCTGGGCGCGCTGGTCGGTTTGACCTTGGTGGGTTTGGGCGTCAATTACTGGTTGATGATTCCCTTGGTGTGTTTGTTTGGTGCCGCGCAAGGCGCGTTTGTGGAGCGCATTGGTGTGCGCCCCGCCATCAAAATCAAGTCCGAGTTTGGTTGGATCATGTCCACCATCGCGCTGGGCATTATTTTCAAGAATGTGGCGGAAAACGTTTGGGGCCGCGACGATTTGAAGTTCCCTTCGCCGCTTCCTGAATCGCCGCTGAAGTTTCTGGGTGCCAACGTGCTGCCCATGGAAATCTTGGTGGTGGTGGGCGCTGTTCTGATGATGTTGGCGGTGGAGTTTTTCAACCGCAAAACCATCTACGGCAAAGCCGTGGTCGCCACCTTCAACGACCGCGATGCCGCCAAATTGATGGGCATCAACACCGGCATGGTCATCACTTTTTCCTACGCGCTGTCGTCGATGACGGCTGGTTTTGCAGGCGTGTTGATTTCGCCGTTGACGCTGACCGGCGCGACCATGGGCGCGGTGCTGGGCCTCAAAGCTTTCGCGGTGGCCATCATCGGCGGCTTGACCAGCGGCATGGGCATTGTGGTGGGCGGCATCATTTTGGGCGTGGCTGAAACCACCACCGGCTTCTACCTCAGCACCGGCTACAAAGACGTGCCCGGCTTGGTGTTGCTGCTCATCGTGCTGGCTGTGCGACCACAAGGTTTGTTCGGCAAAAACGCGATCAAGAAGGTCTAGGCCGTTCCCTGAAGCCTCACTTCGTTTCCGGCCCCACAGCGGGTTCACAGACTACTTGGGACGGCCCCGCGCCGTCTGACCTATGAAGCGCAATCAACTCATCTTAGTCATCGTCGGCATCGCAGCCCTGCTGCTGTTTCCGGTCGGCATACACAACCCTTACTACATCCACTTGCTAGAAACCATCATGATCTACGCGATCGTGCTGTTTGGTCTGGACATCGTGGTGGGCTACACCGGTCAGGTCTCGCTGGGTCATGCGGGTTTGTTTGGCATCGGCGCCTACACGGCCGGCGTGTTGGTGCTCAAACTTGCTGCGCCGTTGTGGATCACCATCCCGGCCGCAGTGCTGCTGACCGCAGGTTTTGGCGCGCTCTTGGCGTTGCCGGCGCTGCGCGTGTCGGGCCCTTACTTGGCGATGGTGACCTTGGCGTTTGGCACCATCATTCAAATTCTCATCAACGAGATGAGCTTCCTCACCGAAGGCCCGCTGGGCATCAAGCTGGAGAAGCCCAGCATGTTCGGCCACAAGCTGGACGAGCGTGAGTTTTACTGGTTGGTGGTGGTGTTGATGGTGCTCTCGTGCATCGTGGTGCACCGAATCCTGCGATCACACCTGGGCCGTGCGTTTGAGGCTTTGCGCGGCAGCCCAGTGGCGTCTGACTGCATGGGCGTGTCGGTGTACCGCTACAAGGTTTACGCCTTCGTGATCAGCGCTGGTTTTGCCGGTTTGGCGGGCAGCTTGTACGCCTACTCAGAGCAATACATTTCGCCCAACTCTTACAACAACGAACTCACCGTGCTGTTCTTGTTGGCCGTGATCATGGGCGGTCGCAAGAGCCGCATCGGCTCCATGGTCGGCGCAGCCATCATCGTTTTGTTGCCCAAGCTGCTGGACGACATCGTGATGTTCCGCTACGTGTCGGTGGCGCTGGCGCTGTTGGTGGTGATCGTCGCCGTGCTGGGCGTGCAAAAAGGTCGCACCACGTGGAAGCAAATGGCCATTCCTGTGGTCGGCAGCGTGGCCTTGGCGGTGTTGTCGTTCTGGCTGAAAACCATGACCGATTGGCGCTTGTCCATCTTCGGCCTGATCATGCTATTTGTCGTGTACTACCTGCAAGACGGCATCGTGGGCTTTGTGCGCAGCGCCTTGAACATGAAGCGCGCGTCCGCTGAAGGCGAAATGGCGGGCGTGGCCTTCAAAGGTGCCGATGCGCTGTCCACCACCAAAGACGGCGCTGGAGGTGAGATCTTGAAAGCCACCGGCGTGCTCATGCAGTTTGGCGGCTTGAAGGCGCTGAACAACGTAGACCTCAGCATCCAGCGCGGCACCATCCACGGCCTGATCGGACCCAACGGTTCGGGCAAAAGCACGATGATGAACGTGCTGACCGGCATCTATGTGCCCACCGCCGGTGAGTTGAATTTTGCGGGCCGCTCTTTGGTGGGCCGCACCTCCAGCGACATCGCTTTGTCGGGCATCGCGCGCACCTTCCAAAACGTGCAACTTTTCGGCGAAATGACGGCGCTGCAAAACGTGCAGGTTGGCTTGCATCACACCTTTGCCAGCAACTTGCTCGATGTGTCTTTCCACACACCGCGCTACATGCGCGAGAGCACCGCTGCCACGCAGCGCGGCTTGGGTCTGCTCAAGTTTGTGGGCTTGGAAGACTTGGCCTTTGAAGAGGCGCGCAACCTGCCCTACGGCAAACAGCGCTTGCTGGAAATTGCCCGCGCCTTGGCGCTGGACCCGCAACTGCTGTTGTTGGACGAGCCCGCTGCTGGCCTGACCGCGCCCGACATCAAAGAGCTGATTTCCTTCATTCGCAAAATCCGCGAACACGGCGTGACGGTGATCTTGATTGAGCACCACATGGACGTGGTGATGAGCATGTGCGACACCGTGTCGGTGCTCGACTTCGGCCAAAAAATTGCCGAAGGCGTGCCCGCCCAAGTTCAGGCCGATGAGAAGGTGATCGAAGCCTATCTCGGCGGCACGGCGACCTAAGCCAACTCAGCGCTCATTGAGGAAACCATCATGTTGCAAATCAAAAACCTCGAAGCCGGTTACGGCAAAGTGCAAGTGCTGCACGGCATTTCCATCCACGTGCCCAAAGGCAAAGTGGTCACATTGATAGGCTCCAACGGTGCGGGCAAAACCACCACCATGCGCGCCATTTCGGGAATGATCGCGCCCACCGCCGGTGAAATTTCTCTCAACGGCAAGCGCGTTGAAGGCAAAGAGTCTTACGACATTGCCAAGCTGGGCTTGGCGCATTCACCCGAAGGCCGCCGCGTGTTCGCGACCATGACGGTGAACGACAACCTCATCTTGGGTGCCTTTCCGCGCTTGACCGGCAGCCGCCCGAAAGGTGATGTGGCCGCCGACCTGGAGCGCGCGCTAGAGCTATTTCCTCGATTGAAAGAGCGCCGCTTGCAGTTGGCCGGAACCTTGTCGGGCGGTGAGCAACAAATGCTGGCCATGGCCCGCGCCGTGATGCTCAACCCCGACGTGGTGTTGCTTGACGAACCTTCGATGGGCTTGGCTCCCATTTTGGTGGCAGAGGTTTTTCGCATCATCGAGCGCCTGAAAAGCGAAGGCGTGACCATGCTGTTGGTGGAGCAATTTGCAGCCGCTGCCCTGGCCGTGGCCGACTACGGCTACGTGCTGGAAAACGGTCGCATTTCAGTGCACGGCCCCGCCACGCAACTGCGTGATGACCCGGCCGTGAAAGCGGCTTACTTGGGCGGCAGCGGATCGCACTGACTTCGGGTTGCAATGAGCGGCAAGCAGGCCCTGAGCGCGCTGTGGCGCGCTGCGCGCTTGCCGCCCGATGGTCTTCAACGTGCATTGCTCGCTGGCGCTGACCCGGTGGTGCCGTCGTCGTTTGCAGTGGGTGCCGCGGCGCAGGCAGCGATTGCCGCTGCGGCCTTGGCCGCGATCCAAATAGGCCAGCATCGCGGCGGCCCTGGACAAACGGTGCGAGTCGACATGCGCGAGGCCGCGCTGGAGTGCTTTTGCCGCTTCACCGTGAACGGCAGTGCGCCCGAGCTGTGGGACAAATTGGCGGGCGTCTATGCGTGCCGTTCTGGCGGTGAATCGGGCGGCAGCGGCGGTGCTTGGGTTCGTGTGCACACCAATTTTGCGCATCACCGCGACGGCTTGCTGAAGTTGTTGGGTTTGCCGCAGGGTGCGCAGACCACACGCGAACAGGTGGCGCTTGCCGTTCTGAGTTGGGACGCGTTCGCGCTGGAAGAAGCAGCCGCGCAACAGGGTGTTTTGGTGGCGGCCTGTCGCACCGCAGCGGAATGGCAGGCTCATCCGCAACGCGCCGCTTTGGCCGAATGCGAGGTGGTTGATATTGAAAAAATAGACGACGCGCCGCCGCTGCTTTTGCCCGCTTTGGAGTCGACGGCCGCAAAAGCTTCGCAACCACTTTGCGGCCTGCGCGTTTTGGAACTGACACGCATCCTGGCCGGCCCGGTGGCAGGCCGAACCCTGGCCGCCTACGGTGCCGATGTGCTCCTGCTGAACAGCCCGCACTTGCCCAACATCGACGCCATCATCGACACCAGCCGAGGCAAGTTGTCTGCCCATGCCGACTTGCGCAAAGCCAGCGACCGCGCCGCGTTTGACGAGGTGCTCGCGCAGGCTCACGTCTTCATGCAAGGCTACCGCCCTGGCTCACTTGCGGCCTTGGGATACGACGCTGCCAGCGTTGCCAAGCGGCGCCCTGGCATCGTGATGGTGTCGCTGTCTGCCTACGGCGAAACAGGCCCGTGGGCCAACCCTCGTGGCTTTGATTCTTTGGTTCAAACGGCATGCGGTTTCAACCATGACGAAGCGGCGGCGTCCAACGCCAACACGCCGCGCGCGCTGCCGATGCAAATCCTCGATATGGCGTCTGGTTTTTTGATGGCCTTTGGCGCGCAAGCCGCCTTGCTGCGTCAGCAACGCGAAGGCGGCAGTTGGCACGTGCGTGTCTCTCTCGCACGCACTGCGCAGTGGCTGCGCGAGTTCGGGCGTATCGCCGACGGATTCAACGCACCTGACGCCGACTTCACTGGCTTGGTGGAAACCTCGGCCAGCGGCTACGGCGAATTGACGGCCTCGCGCCCCTCGGCACGTTTGTCGTTGACGCCTGCAGTCTGGACGCTGCCGTCGATGCCACCTGGCAGCCACGGCTTGCGCTGGCCAGATCGCTGAAGCCAGGGCCGCGTGGGCTGCGGCGCATGCGAACATTGGGACTGATCTTTTTCATCCTTTTTTGAAGTGAGCCCGTCGCGCCGTGAGCCTTGTTTTCCCCCACACCTTTGTGCCTTGGTTTCGTGCTGTGGCGCCGCACATTCATGCCTACCACGGCAAGACTTTTGTGGTCGCCATCGCAGGTGAACTTATTGCCGCTGGCAAGCTGAATTCATTCGCGCAAGACCTGGCCATCTTTCACGCCATGGGCATCAAGCTGGTGCTGGTGCACGGCTTTCGGCCGCAGGTGAATGAGCAGTTGCGCTCGAAGGGCCACGAGGCGCGCTATCACAACGGACTGCGCATCACCGACGCCGTCGCGCTGGACTCGGCACAAGAAGCCGCCGGTCAATTGCGTTTTGAGATCGAAGCTGCGTTCTCGCAAGGCCTGCCCAACACGCCCATGGCCAACGCCATCGTGCGGGTGGTGTCCGGCAACTTTTTGACGGCACGGCCCGTGGGCATCGTTGACGGCGTGGACTTCGTCCACAGCGGCGTGGTGCGCAAAGTTGACAGCGCCGCCATCCGCAGCGCCATTGACAGCGGCGCGATGGTGTTGCTGTCGCCGTTTGGTTTTTCGCCCACCGGTGAAGCCTTCAATCTGACGATGGAAGACGTGGCCACCGCCACCGCCATCGCGTTGCAAGCTGACAAGCTGCTCTTCCTCACCGAAGTGCCAGGCATCCACGAAGACTTGAACGACGCCGACAGCGCCATCGACACCGAACTGGCCTTGGCCGAGGCAGAGCGCTTGTTAGCGCAATTGCCGCGCCCCACCGTGCCGTCTGATCCCGCGTTTTATCTGCAGCACTGCGTGCGCGCCTGTCGCGGCGGCGTGGAGCGCTCACACATCTTGCCGTTTGCCACCGACGGCGCGCTGCTGATGGAGGTGTTCACGCACGACGGCATCGGAACCATGGTGGTCGATGAAAAGTTGGAGAGCCTGCGCGAAGCCACTGCCGACGACATAGGCGGCGTGTTGCAACTGATCGAACCATTTGAGCAAGACGGCACCTTGGTCAAACGCAGCCGCACCGAGATTGAGCGCGACATCGGCCACTACACCGTCATCGAACACGACGGCATCATCTTCGGCTGCGCCGCTTTGTATCCATACCCCGAAGCGCGCACGGCTGAAATGGCGGCGCTCACCGTCTCACCCAATGTGCAAGGCCAAGGCGACGGCGAGCGCATCTTGAAACGCATTGAACAGCGCGCGAAATCGCAGGGCCTGGACAGCATTTTTGTGCTGACCACACGCACCATGCACTGGTTCATCAAGCGCGGCTTCGCACCGACCGACCCGGACTGGTTGCCCGAGGCGCGCAAACGAAAATACAACTGGGATCGGCGCTCACAAGTGTTGATCAAAAAACTGGGTTGAGCCTTCACGTTTGAGCATTCACACTTAATCGTTCACCCAGAACGCAATTTCAAAATCGATTCTCAACAGGAGTTAAACCATGGCACGCACTGTTCACTGCATCCACCTGAAAAAAGACGGCGACGGCATGGATTTCGCGCCTTACCCTGGCGAATTGGGCAAACGGATTTACAACGAAGTCAGCAAAGAAGCTTGGGCTTTGTGGATGAAACACCAAACCATGTTGGTGAACGAAAACCGCTTGAATTTGGCCGACCAACGTTCGCGTCAATATCTGGCCCGACAAATGGAGAAGTTTTTCTTTGGTGAAGGCGTGGAACAACCCGCAGGTTATGTGCCACCTTCGGCTTGATTACATGCGGGTTTATCCAAAGGTCAGCGAAGTTCAACGAGAGCCTGAGTGCGCGATTGAATTGACATAGAATATCCAGGCATTAATCAATATCAACCCCGCTTTGGAGACTCGTGATGAACAAACTACAACAATTGCTAGACCAGCAAGCCGCCCTCGCCAGGGAAATTGACGCCACCCGCCGCGAAGCCAAGGCTGACGCTGTCGGCAAGGTTCGGGCACTGATGGCTGAGTATGGTTTGACCGCCGCTGACTTGGTGGTGCGCACTGGCCCTAAAGTGGGTGTCGCCAAAGGCTCTA
>JANYJJ010000142.1 GCA_025358485.1 Burkholderiales bacterium
CTTGGCACTGCGCCGTCAGTTGGTGGAGCGGCTGGGCGGCACGCCCGAAGCGCTGCGCGACCTGTCGGTCTCGCTCGACAACGTGGGCCAAGTGGCGCGAGCCCAAGGCGACTGGCAGCAAGCCGGTGCGGCGTACAGCGAAAGCTTGGCACTGCGCCGTCAGTTGGTGGAGCGGCTGGGCGGCACGCCCGAAGCGCTGGAGGACTTGTGCCTCTCGCTGCTCAACGTGGCCAGCGTTTCATCTGACTCAAACGCACTGAAAGCCGAAGGCCGCGCCATCGCCGAAGGCTTGATCAGCCGCTACGGCGAAACTGACCGGCACACCGAATTGCTGGCAGCGCTTCAAGACGACAATTCCGACTTACCCGAAACAGAAACCAACCTGCCAACGTGAAATACATCAGCACCCGAGGCGACAAAAGCGAGCGCAGTTTTTGTGAAATTTTGTTGGAGGGCTTGGCGCCTGATGGCGGCTTGTACTTGCCAACGGACTATCCGCGAATCGACGCGATCACCTTGAATGCATGGCGTGGCCTGAAGTACCACGAGCTGGCGTTTGAAATTTTGTCGCTGTTCATCGACGACATTCCCCCGGCAGACTTGCGCGCGCTGGTGACGAAAACCTATACGCCCGAAGTGTTTGGCAGCGTTGAGATCACACCGCTCAAACCGCTGGAGCCTGGCCTGTATTTGCAAGCCTTGTCCAACGGCCCGACGCTGGCTTTCAAAGACATGGCCATGCAGTTGCTGGGCAACTTGTTTGAGTACGAACTCAAGCGCCGCGACCAAACTTTGAACATCTTGGGTGCCACCTCTGGCGACACCGGCAGCGCGGCTGAATATGCGATGCGTGGCAAGCGCGGCGTGAAAGTTTTCATGCTGTCGCCCAAGGGCCGCATGAGTCCGTTTCAGCAAGCGCAAATGTTCAGCCTGCAAGACGCCAACATCCACAACATCGCGGTGGAAGGCGTGTTTGACGATTGCCAGGACATCGTGAAAGCGGTGTCAAACGACTTGGCGTTCAAGCGCGCACACCGCATCGGCACGGTGAATTCCATCAACTGGGCGCGGCTGTTGGCGCAGGTTGTGTATTACTTTGCAGGCTACTTTCAAGCCACTGAAAGCAATGCGCAGCAGGTGAGCTTCGCCGTGCCATCAGGCAACTTCGGCAACATCTGCGCGGGCCATGTGGCGCGCATGATGGGCTTGCCGATCAGGCAGTTGGTGCTTGCCACGAACGAGAACAACGTGCTCGACGAGTTTTTCTGCACTGGCACTTACCGCGTTCGCGGCAGTGCCGAGACGCATGAAACCTCCAGCCCGTCGATGGACATTTCCAAGGCGTCCAACTTCGAGCGCTTTGTCTTTGACTTGCTGGGCCGCGACGGCACGCGCACGCGGCAATTGTTCAAAACCGAAGTCGAAGAACGCGGCGCGTTCAGCATCAGCGCCGCCGAATTTGCGCGCTTGAAGGACTACGGTTTTGTGTCGGGCACCAGCACCCACACCGACCGCCTGGCCACGATCCGCAACACGCATGAGCGCTTCAATGTGATCGTGGACACGCACACCGCCGACGGCTTGAAGGTCGCGCGCCAGCACATGCAGCCGGGCGTGCCCATGATCGTTCTTGAAACCGCGCTGCCCGCCAAATTTGCCGAAACCATCGTCGAAGCCTTGGGCATCCAGCCGCCGCGCCCGACGGGCATGGAACACATCGAAAACTTGCCCAAGCGCTTCGTCGTCATGCCCATCAGCGTGAGTGAGGTGAAAGCCTATGTCCAAGCGCATGCTTGAGCTTCGGCTTCCGTGCATGTTGTTCGCGAACCAAGCCTTCCCGTTCGAAAACAAAACGTTGCCGTTCGCAGACCAGCTCCTCCCGTCCGCGAGCGAACTCTTTCCGTCCGCGAGCGAACTCGTTCCGTCCGCGAACGAACTCGTTCCGTCCGCGAACGAACTCTTCTCGCCAGCGAACGAATCTTTGCCGCTCGCGGACCAACCCTTCCCGTTTGCGAACCAACCCCTCCTGTTCGCAGACCAACCCCTCCTGATCGCGAACCCACCCCTCCCGTTCGGACTGAGGTATCGAGGTCCTGCTCCAAACCCTGCTTCGAGATCTCATGACGCTCAAAGCAGACACCCCAGCGCAAGCAAACTTTGTGTTGGACAAACTGTTCTCACAGCCGACGCCCCAGCATGAAAGTCATAGGCTTCAGCGGCTATTCAGGTTCAGGCAAAACCATGCTGATAGAACAGCTCATCAAGTTGTTGGTGGGCGCAGGCCAGCGCGTGTCGGTGGTCAAACATGCGCACCACGATTTCGACATTGACCACGCGGGCAAAGACTCTTACCGCCATCGCCAAGCCGGTGCGTTTGAAGTGGTGATTGCGTCGAAGCGCCGCTTGGCAAAAATTCGCGAATTCGAAGTTGAAAGCGACCCGACGGTGCACCAATTGTTGGCCGAGCTGGTCGATTGCGACTGGGCTTTGGTGGAGGGCTTCAAGCACGCCGACGTGCTCAAAATTGAGATCTGGCGCGCCGCCACTGACAAACCGGTTCAGTATCCGCACGATGCGTTTGTGGTGGCCGTTTGCACTGACATTGCCAGCGCATTGCCTGAGCCCAACGGCCTGCCTGTCCTAGACCTGAACAACGCCTCCAGCGTGGCAAACTTTTTACTCAGCAACCCAGGCCGCTATGAGTACCGAAATGAGTACCAAAATGAGTACCGAACCCCGACAAACTGACACGCGTCCACCGATGCTCACGCTCGAAGCAGCGCTGGCCAAGCTGCTGGGCACGGTGCAGCCTTTTGCTGCCGACCAAGCGCAAACCGTGTCCACCTTCGATGCGCTGGGCCGCGTGTTGGCGGCCGACGTGCTTTCGCTCATCGACGTTCCCCCGGCCGACAACACTTCCATGGACGGCTACGCCATGCGCGCCGCCGATGTGCCCGCCGCAGGCACCACGCTGCCCGTCAGCCAGCGCATCCCGGCCGGTGTCGTGGGGCAGCCCTTGCAACCCGGCACGGCAGCGCGCATCTTCACCGGCGCGCAAGTGCCGGCGGGTGCCGACGCGGTGGTGATGCAAGAGCAGTGCGAAGCCACCGAAGGCGCGGTTCGAATCAACACCGTGCCGCAATCAGGTCAATGGGTGCGTCGCCGCGCTGAAGACGTGGCGGCTGGCGCAGTGGTGTTGAAGCAGGGCACTCGCCTCACGCCGCAAGCGCTGGGCATGGCCGCATCGGTCGGTGCGGCCACGCTGCAGGTGGCCCGCCGTCCGCGCGTGGCGCTGTTCTCGACCGGCGATGAATTGGCCATGCCCGGCGAGGTGCTCAAGCCCGGCGCCATCTACAACTCCAACCGCTACACGCTGCGCGCCTTGATTCAAGCGCTGGGATGCGATTGCACCGACTTTGGCATCGTCGCCGACCGCTTAGACGCCACGCGCGAAGCGCTGCGCAGCACCGCAGCCGAGCACGATTTGGTGTTGACCTGCGGCGGAGTGTCAGTCGGTGAAGAAGACCACCTGAAGCCCGCCGTTGAAGCCGAAGGCCGCATCGACATGTGGCAAATCGCCATCAAGCCGGGCAAGCCTTTGGCGTTCGGCGAAGTGTTTCGCGCTGACAAATCCAGCGCATGGTTCATCGGTTTGCCGGGCAACCCGGTGTCGGCGTTTGTGACGTTTGTGCTGGCCGTGCGACCGGTGCTGTTGCACCTGCAAGGCGCGCCTGCGCAAGCCCCCGTGGCCGTGACTTTGCGTGCAGACTTTGATTGGCCGCAGCCCGAGAAGCGCCGCGAGTTTTTGCGTGTGCGTCGCAACGCGGGCGGCGGGCTGGACTTGTTTCCCAACCAAAGCTCAGGCGTGTTGACTTCCACCGTTTGGGGCGACGGCTTGGTCGACAACCCGCCCAAGCAAGCCATCAAACGCGGCGACACGGTGAAGTTTTTGAGCCTGACGGAGCTGCTGGCATGACGCTGAACATTCGCTACTTTGCTTCCATTCGCGAGGCACTCGGATCGAGCCAACAAATTGATGTGCCAACAGGCACGACGCTGGCTGCGCTGCGCGATCAGTTGATAGCCAGCAGCGCCGAGCACGCCAGTGCCTTGCAGCGCGGCCGAGCGCTGCGCTGTGCCATCAACCAAGTCTTGTGCGCAGAATCTGAGGTGATCCCTGACGGGGCCGAAGTGGCTTTTTTTCCACCCGTCACAGGCGGTTGAACTCATGACCGCACGTGTGCAAATTCAAACTCAGAACTTCAATTTGCACGACGAGGTGGAAGCACTTCGGGCCAACGACCCTTCTGTCGGTGCCGTCGCCAGCTTCGTTGGCCTAGTGCGCGACCGCAACGACGGCCTGGGTGTCAGCGCCATGGAGTTGGAGCACTACCCCGGCATGACCGAGCGCGCCATTGAGGCCATGATTGACGAAGCGCATCGCCGTTTTGACATTCGCGGCGCGCGTGTGGTTCACCGCGTGGGCCCGCTGTTGCCCATGGATCAAATTGTGCTGGTGGCGGTGAGCTCATCGCACCGCGGCACCGCGTTTCAAGCCTGCGAATTCATCATGGATTATTTGAAAACCCAAGCCCCGTTTTGGAAGAAGGAACAAACCCCCGAAGGCGCGCGCTGGGTCGATGCGCGCGTCAGCGACGACGCGGCCGCCGCGCGCTGGGGCTTGACGCAGATCAACACCACCACCTGACACGCAGCACAAGATGCAAAGCTTTCCTTGGTTGCAAGTGATGGTGGTGGCGGGCGGTGCCGCTGTGGGCGCGGTGTTGCGGTGGGTGGCGGGTTTGTGGCTCAACAGCCAATGGGCTGGTTTTGCCTTGGGCACGCTGCTGGTGAACTGTGTTGGCGGCTTTCTGATTGGCGTGTCGCTGGTGTGGTTTCAGCGCATGCCGAATGAGGTGCTGCGCTTGTTGTTGGTGACCGGATTTTTGGGCGGCTTGACCACTTTTTCGGCCTTCTCGGCCGAGTCGCTCGCGCTGCTGCAAAAGGGCAGCTTCGGTCTGGCGGCGGCGCACACGCTGGCCCATGTCATTGGCGCGTTGGCGTTTGCCGCCTTGGGTTTCAAGCTGGGGCGCTTGCTGCTGACTTGAGCCTAAATCCAAGCTTGAATTTGCCGCTTGCAGCCGCAAATGTTCAGCATCTGAAGGAGACCTCATGCGACTCGACAAGCTCACCACTCAATTTCAAAACGCCCTGTCTGACGCGCAAAGTTTGGCGGTGGCGCGCGACAACCCCTACATCGAACCGCTGCATGTGGTGAGCGCCATGCTGGCGCAAAGCGACGGCCCCAAGGCCTTGCTGGAGCGGGCGGCGGTCAACATCACCAAGCTTCAATCTGCGCTCGATGCCGAGATTGCCAAGCTGCCGCAAGTGCAGGGCAGCGACGGCCCGCAAGTGCAGGCCGGCCGCGACTTGAACAGCCTGCTGCAAGCCACCGAAAAAGAAGCCAGCAAACGCGGCGACGCCTTCATCGCCAGCGAAATCTTTTTGCTTGCCGTGGCGGACAGCAAAACCGCCATTGGTGTGTTGGCCAAAGAACACGGCCTGACCCGCAAAGCGCTCGACACCGCCATTGCCGCCGTGCGCGGTGGCAACAAAGTGGACAGCGCCGACGCCGAAGGCCAGCGCGAGGCTTTGAAAAAATACACGATCGACCTGACCGAGCGTGCGCGCATTGGCAAGCTTGACCCGGTGATCGGCCGCGACGACGAGATTCGCCGCGCCATTCAAGTGCTGCAACGCCGCACCAAAAACAACCCCGTGCTCATTGGTGAACCCGGCGTGGGCAAGACGGCCATTGTTGAAGGTTTGGCGCAGCGCATCGTGGCTGGAGAAGTTCCGGAATCGCTGAAAAACAAGCGCGTGCTGGTGCTCGACATGGCCTTGCTGTTGGCTGGTGCCAAGTTTCGCGGTGACTTTGAAGAGCGCTTGAAATCGGTGCTGAAAGAGGTGGCGCAAGACGAAGGCCAGACCATTGTTTTCATCGACGAAATTCACACCATGGTCGGCGCAGGCAAAGCCGAAGGTGCCATCGACGCGGGCAACATGCTCAAGCCCGCCTTGGCGCGCGGTGAGCTGCACTGCATCGGCGCGACCACGCTGTCCGAGTACCGCAAGTACGTTGAAAAAGACGCTGCCTTAGAGCGCCGCTTCCAAAAGATTTTGGTCGGCGAGCCGTCGGTCGAAGCCACCATCGCCATCCTGCGCGGCTTGCAAGAAAAGTACGAGGTTCACCACGGTGTGGAGATCACCGACCCCGCCATCGTGGCCGCCGCCGAGATGAGCCACCGTTTCATCACCGACCGCTTTTTGCCCGACAAAGCCATCGACCTGATCGACGAGGCGGCGGCCAAGGTGAAGATAGAACTCGACTCGAAACCTGAGGCGATGGACAAGCTGGACCGCCGTTTGATTCAATTGCAAATTGAGCGCGAAGCCGTGCGCCGCGAAAAAGACGAAGGCTCTAAAAAGCGCTTTGGTTTGATCGAAGAAGAAATCGTCAAACTGCAACGCGAATTGGCTGATCTGGACGATATTTGGAAGGCCGAAAAAGCGGCCGCGCAAGGCTCGGCCCAGGTGAAGGAAGAGATAGACCGCATGCGCTTTCAGATTGAAGAATTCACCCGCAAAGGCGACTTCAACAAAGTGGCCGAGTTGCAATACGGCAAGCTGCCCGACCTTGAAAAAAAGCTGCAAGCCGCCCAGGCCAAAGAGCAGGGCAAAGCCAAGCTCAAAGGCGGCGCGCCGCAGTTGCTGCGCACGACGGTGGGCGTTGAAGAAATTGCCGAGGTGGTGGCCCGCGCCACTGGCATTCCGGTGGCCAAGTTGATGCAGGGCGAGCGCGACAAGCTGCTGCAAATGGAAGCCAAATTGCACGAGCGCGTGGTCGGCCAAGACGAGGCCATCACCGCTGTGGCCAATGCCATACGCCGTTCGCGTTCGGGCTTGAGTGACCCCAACCGCCCGACAGGTTCTTTCTTGTTTTTAGGCCCCACCGGTGTCGGCAAAACCGAGCTGTGCAAAGCGCTCGCGGGGTTTTTGTTTGACAGCGCCGACCACATGATTCGCATCGACATGAGCGAGTACATGGAGAAGCATTCGGTCAGCCGTTTGATAGGCGCGCCGCCGGGTTACGTGGGCTACGACGAAGGCGGCTTCTTGACCGAAGCCGTGCGCCGCAAACCCTACAGCGTGTTGCTGCTCGACGAGGTTGAAAAGGCCCACCCCGATGTGTTTGGTGTGTTGCTGCAAGTGCTGGACGACGGCCGCCTGACCGACGGCCAAGGCCGCACCGTGGACTTCAAAAACACCGTCATCGTGATGACCAGCAACTTGGGCTCGCATCAAATCATGCAGATGGCCGGGCAAAGTCAAGCGGCGATATTTGATGCCGTGTGGGCCGAGGTGAAACAGCACTTCAGGCCAGAGTTTTTGAACCGCATTGACGAGACCGTGGTGTTCCATGCGCTGGACGCAAAAAACATCGAGGGCATCGCCAAAATTCAGCTCAAGGTGCTGGAGGCCAGGCTGGAAAAAATGGACATGAAGCTCGACGTTTCACCCAAGGCCGTGAAGGAATTGGCCAAGGCCGGTTTCGACCCCGCGTTTGGTGCGCGGCCATTGAAACGCGCCATCCAACAGCGCATCGAGAACCCGGTGTCAAAGCTCATTTTGCAAGGCCGTTTTGGCCCGAAAGATGTGATTCCGGTCGATGTCGAAGGCGGCGAGTTTGTGTTTGAGCGCGTGGTGCATTGAGCGGCAAAGCTGTCGCGTTAGAAGTTCACGCAGGCCCACGCGCGTTGGCCTTGCTGCGCCAGCGCGGCCTGCAAGCCAGCGATGTCCGCGCCGTGCCGGCGGCCGCTGGTGGCCCCAAAGGTTTGATACTCAACCACATCGACCGTTTCCTGTTCGGCGACTGGTTGAAGCAAAGCCAGCACACCGTGCATTTGCTCGGCGCGTCCATCGGCGCGTGGCGCATGGCGGTGGGTTGCACAGCCGACCCGGTGCAAGGCTTTGCCGATTTGGCGACGGGCTACATCGCGCAGGACTACCCACACTTGCCAGGCAAGCCGCCCACGTCGCGTGACGTCAGCACGCAGTTTGCGAAGTCGCTGGCCGCCGCATTCGCGGGCCGCGAGCTTTCGGTGCTCAACCACCCGCGCTATCGCCTGCATGTTTTTACCAGCCGAGGCCGGCACGTGCTGCACCGCCAAGGCAAGCTGCGCACGCCGATGGGATACGCCGGTGCATACGCCGCCAACGCCATCAGCCGCAAAGCCTTGGGCGGCTGGTTGGAACGCGTCGTCTTCTCTGACCCGCGCGATGCGCTCCCCGTGCCGCTGAGCGATTTCCGCAGCCGCGCCGCGGCGTTGAGCGCTGCCAACTTGCTGTCCAGCATCCAAGCCAGTTGCTCCATCCCGTTTTGGTTGGACGCCGTGCACGACATTCCCGGCGCGCCTCGCGGTGCCTATTGGGACGGCGGCATCACCGACTACCACCTGCACCTCAACTACGCCGCCATGACGCGTGGCGTGGTGCTGTACCCGCATTTTCAAAACAGCGTGATTCCGGGCTGGTTGGACAAAAGACTGAAACGCCGCCACGCCGCCACGCCCGCGCTCGACAATATGGTGCTGTTGTCGCCCAAGCCTGAGTGGATCAAAACTTTGCCCAACGCCAAGCTGCCTGACCGCAACGATTTCAAGCACTACGGCGATGACTTGGGCGGCCGCATCAAAGCGTGGACGCGCGCGGTGGACGAAAGCAAGCGCTTGGCTGATGAGTTGCAGGAGTGGTTGGCAACAGGGCGGGGTATGGAGGTCATGGCCTTGGTTTGAATCGAGGAGCAGGGTGCTGAGTGCATACGCCACTGGGCCGCGTGAGCGCCACCGTTGTCAGTGCACTCGCCTCGCGCGCAGCCGCGTTTGGTGTGGGCCAACCGCCCACTGACATCAATCAGGTGCGCCGTGTAGCCGGTGCTTCTTACGAGCGTGTGCTCGATCATTTCAAAAATAGCTGGCGCGCTGCTCGTGAAACGAAAGCACGCGCGCTGAACGGAGGTTCAAAGTGAAGGTTTGCATCGTGGGTGCGGGTGCCGTGGGCGGCTTCATCGGTGCGCGCTTGGCGGCCGCCGGGCAGGCCGACGTGAGTGCGTTGGCACGCGGCGCTACTTTGTTGGCATTGCAAGAACATGGCTGGCGTTTGACGATGAAGGGCAGCTTGCAGCAAGTGCCTGCCGTGGCAAGCGACGCTGCGTCAAAACTCGGTGTGCAAGACCTGGTGGTCATTGCCGTGAAAGCTCAGGCGCTGTCGGCCTTGGCGCCCAGCCTCGCGCCGCTGCTGGGCCCGAACACCGTCGTGCTGCCCGCCATGAACGGCGTGCCGTGGTGGTTTTGTGAAGGCATTGTTTTGAACAGCGTCGACCCCGGCGGTGTCATCGCCAAGGCCTTGCCGCAGCAACAGGTGGTGGGCTGTGTGGTGCACGCCAGCGTGTCCACCACCGAGCCGGGTTTGGTGCAACACCACATGGGTCAAGGGCTGATCGTTGGGGATCCAAGGTTGCGAGAGCCAAAGGGCCGCCAAACCGCACGCGTGCAAGCGGTGGCCGACTTGCTGCAACACAGTGGTTTTGAGGTCACGCAGTCGGCCGATATTCGCTACGACATTTGGTACAAGCTGTGGGGCAACCTGACGGTGAACCCGGTGTCGGCCATGACGGGTGCCACCACCGACCGCATCTTGGCCGACCCGTTGGTGCGCGATTTTTGTTCGGCGGTGATGCTGGAGGCGGCCGACATCGGGGCGCGCGTGGGCTGTCACATCACCCAGACGCCAGAGCAGCGTCATGCGATTGCCAGCAAGCTGGGGGCGTTCAAAAGCTCAATGCTGCAAGACGTGCAGGCGGGCCGTTCGATAGAGCTGGACGCCATCGTGGCAGCGGTGCAAGAGATGGGGCAGCGTTTCAGCGTGCCCACGCCCCACATCAATGCCTTGCTGGGTTTGTCGCGCTTGTTTGCGCGAACCCACGGCCTCTACCCTGAAGCCGCGGCCCTCCTTGGGTAAACCCAAGCAGACCGACTGCCTTAGGTAAACCCAAGCAGACCGACCTCCTTGGGTAAACCCAAAAGGGCCGAGTCAGGTCAGGCAGCCTTTTTGGCGTAGGCGCTGCACCAGCCTTTGGCGCTGACTTGTTTGCCAGCGAACAGCGGGCAAGGGCCCGCGGCATCGCCAGCCTTGCCGCCGAACAAGGCGCAATTGCCGCACGCGAGACCGGCCGCGTACTTGGGGTACTTGGCCACGTCTGTTTGGCTGGCTTCAGCCGCATAGCCCAATGCGACAGCGCCAGCGTCTTTTGGGTCAACCATGGGCAGACTGGTGGCTGCGGGGGGAGCGGCTGCTTCTGCGGGTGCAGGGGCGGGTGCAGCTGCTGTGGGTGTCGGTGCAGGTGCCGGCGCTGGTTCTGGTGAGGGCGCTGCTGGCGCAGGTGTGGCGGCTGGTGCGGCTACTTTGTCTGAGCATGCGGCCATCAGGGCCAGCGGTGCCAAGCTGGCGATGGGCAAAATTTCAATGAAACGGCGACGTGTGTTCATGCGGTGTCTCCAATGCGTGTGAATGAATCTGGCACCTAAATTCTCGCCGCATTGGCAACGTGCAGTGCTAGCAAAGGTATTTGCTGGGCTACAACGCGCTTTCGCGTTGGATGCGCCACGCACCCGCCTCTTGCACCCACACCATGGT
This sequence comes from Burkholderiales bacterium, assembly GCA_025358485.1. GTDB lineage: Bacteria > Pseudomonadota > Gammaproteobacteria > Burkholderiales > Burkholderiaceae_C > JANYJJ01. The sequence continues at coordinate 10,756 of JANYJJ010000142.1, forward strand.
TTTGCGGGTGGTGTCTTTGTAGTTGAACGACGAATATTCCTGGTTGAAGCTGACCTTGACCACGCCGTCTTTGATCTCGTAAGTCGGCGGCCCCATCTTCACTTCGATCGCCCCAGGCTTGCTCAGTTTGGTGCGACGGTCTTGCTCCCACGCGCCGCGCTTTAGCTTGTCGGGCACAAAACTGCTTGCGTAATAACCGAGGTAGCTGTCGACTTGCTTGTTGCGCCAAGCGTCTTGCCACGCGGCCATGCGCTGCGCCACTGCGACTTGCGCTGCGTCTGTGCTGGGCGGCTTGCCAGGAGCTTCTGCTGCGGCCTTGGGTGCTGCGACGGGTGCGGCGGCCTGCGCAGTGGTCGCAACGACAGCAGCTGCGGGCTTGATGGCAGCAACAGCTGGTGCAGGTGTAGGAGCTGGCGAGATCGCAAGAGCCGTCGCAAGAGCTGTCGCAGGAGCCGCCGCAGTTGCTGTCAAAGGCGCTGCTGGTTTGCTGACTGGCGTGGCCGCAACGGCCACGACCGGTGCGGCAGCAACGACGACGGCAGGAGGAGCCACCACGCCTGGCTTGGCCAACATGCCCAGGCCCGATTCCACTTGCTTGGTGCTCAGCGAGCTGACTCCGGTGGCTTTTTCCAGGCGCTGGCGGTAGGCCACGTTGGTAGGCGCTTTCGCCACGGCTTGCTCAAAGGCTTTGCGCGCCAATTCGGTGTCGCCGCGCACCACGTACACCGCACCCAAGGTGTCGTACAGCGCCGCTGAAGGGTCAATTTCGACAGCGCGCAGCGCATTTTGCAAAGCATCTTCCAACTTGATGCCGTTGCGGGCCAGCAGTTGTGCGAGGTTGTTGCGCGCGCCCGCCGCGTTCGTGTCAAGTTGAATGGCCGCGCGGTAGGCGGCTTCGGCGTCGGTGTCGCGCGACATGCGTTCTAACGACAGGCCGCGCCTGAATTCCAAAGCTGAAGACTTGGGAGCCAATTCAGCTGCGCGCTGATACGCAGCCAACGCCATGCCGGGGTCGTTCAGGCGTTGCAGCGCATCGCCGCGACCGACATGCACTTCGGCCGTGCTGATTTTGGCGGCCAGCATTTGGTCAAAAACTTGGAGGGCGCGCTTGCCTTCGTCGATGGCGTTGTAGCCATTGCCAATGGGGGTCAATTTGTCGGGTTTGCCGGTTTTGGTGTCAGCAGCATCGAGAGCAGATTTGGCTTCGGCGCGGCGGCCTTGAGCGTCCAGCGCAATTGCCAAGCCGGCGCGTGCGCTGAGTTGATCGGGGCCGAGTTCAATCACCCGTTTAAAAGTTTTTTCGGCGGCAGCAAATTCGCGTTGTTGCAGCATGAGCTTGGCTTGTGCCAACAGCACCACCGGTTGCGCGGGTGCCAGCGCCACGGCGCGCGCCATAGATTCGCGGGCTTCTTTGGCGTCGCCGCGCATACGTGACACGTCGGCCAAACCTATCAACGGGTAGGGGTCACGCGGCGCTTGCAAGGCAGCAGATTTGAACAATGCCTGGGCCACGTCCAAGCGGCCCGCGTTGAGCGCGTCACGCCCGTCCATCAAAGCTTGCACGGACGCGGCGTCAGGTGCAACTTGCCCAGCCGAACCGACCACATCGACGGCGGCGCTGGGCAAGCTGGTCAACAAACTCCCAACCAGGCAGCCGATCAAGCTGCTGATTTGGGCGGAAGCGCGCAGACGGTGCGCAAGCGGGGTTTGACGGTGAATGTGCAACATGGTCAATCAAATGAAAACGACGACAAAGTTTAGGTGACCTGACCCGCTCAACAGCGCACGCTTTTCGTCAAGCCGTGCGCACGTGAAAAACACACGCTCACCGCGGCACGAAAGCAGCCCGTGCGAATCGCCGCAGTTTGGCGGGGTCTGACGAATGTCGAATCATCCTGTTCCAGGGCAAAAAGTGGGGAGTAAGCGGCATAAACACCGGAGAATTTAGTTGGTGGTGCTTGCCTATTTTTTTCGTTGCCGACGGGAGTTTGCGCAGCGCGCATGCGCATTTGACGGCCTTTAAAAACTCAAGTCTGCGCTGCGACGCGTGACGGTGCTTACTTGCTGCCCGACACCCCGAGTCACCAAGCGGCAACCCCGCGCCCTGACCGGCGCATGCATCCAAGAAAAGGGCAACCCGTAAGTGATGAAAGTGCTGCCCAAATAGCGGTGCTGCGCTCAAGGATGAGGCAGCGTTGTCGGTTGCAGCGTATGAACGCGTCTCCCTTGCCACCCAAGTTCGACACTGCAGCTTCAGTTTCTGCGGCCCCTGAGTGCCAGAAGTTTATTGTTGACAACCACTTGGCGATCTAGAGGCAGTCGATTAAGCCAGACGCTGTAGTGGCACGTGTGCCGAACGATGTAGTTCCTTCGTTTCGGCCATCGCGCTACAACTTCACTCCACTTGGCGTGGCCGCACGTTGCCTCCACAGGGCCCGGCGTGCGGCATCCATCACCACCGCTTCGATCTTGGTGCCGCCCAGGTCGACACCGAAACACAGGTCGTGGGTCAAGACGCGCTGATCGATTCAGTGTGCTTCATCAACCAAGCGAGTGCGGTACCGCTGACCAGCGGGCTCAAGCGCTCGCGCACGACAGCGTGATAGCCGTTGAGCCAGGCCAGCTCGTCGGCGCGCATCAAAGACTTGTCGATGCAGCGCGTGTCAATCGGGCAGAGGGTAAGCGTCTCAAACTCCAAAAAGTCTCCGAACACGCTGCCTTCGTCTGTTTCAACCGCCACGTTCATCACCAGGTTCTCTATGCGTATGCCCCACTGGCCGGGCCGGTACAGGCCCGGCTCCACGCTGGTGACCATGCCCGGCTCCATGGCCATGTGTGGCTCAGTGAGGGCTTTGGAGATGGTTTGCGGGCCTTCGTGCACGTTCAAAAAATAGCCCACGCCGTGCCCGGTGCCGTGCCCGTAATCCAGGCCGTGCTGCCACAGCGGCGCGCGCGCGATGGCGTCCAACATCGGCGACAAAGTGCCACGCGGAAAGCGTGTGCGGCTCAGTGCCAGCGTGCCCTTCAACACCAGCGTGTAGTCGCGCCTGTGCGCCGCTGTGATCGTGCCTATGGGCCAGACGCGGGTGATGTCGGTGGTGCCGCCCAGGTACTGGCCGCCCGAGTCAATCAACAACAAGCCGTTGCCCTCGATCACCGCGTGCGATTCAGGCGTGGCGTGATAGTGCGGCATGGCGCCGTTGCCGTTGAAGGCCGCGATGGTGCCAAAGCTCAATCCTTTGAAACCGGGGCGCTTGGCGCGCGCGGCGCAGAGCTTTTCATCGATGGTGATTTCGGTGATGCGTTCTTCACCGAGCGCACTTTCAAACCACGCATAAAACTCACACATCGCCGCGCCGTCTTGCGCCATGGCTTCGCGGATGTGGGCGGCATCAGCAGCGGACTTGCGGCTCTTGAACAAGGTGCTGGGGTTGACGGCTTCGATCACTTTGACCAAGGCGGGCACGTTCTGGCGCATGCCCAAAGTCACGCGGCGCGGGTCGATCAACAAGACTGATGTGGCGGGCAGGGCAGCAATGGCGGCTGCCGCTTGCGCATATGGCCGCAGCTGCACCCCGTCAGCTGCCAGCAGCTTGGCCAGCGCAGCGTCGATTTTGTCGTCGGCCACAAACAGCGTGGCACTGTGCGCATCGATCAACGCATGCGCCAAAAACACCGGGTTGTAGCTGACATCCGCACCGCGCAAATTGAACAGCCACGCAATGTCGTCCACGCTGGAGACGGCGTGATGGCTGGCACCTTGCGCCATGAAGGCTTCGCGCACTTGCGCCAGCTTGGCCGCGCGGCTCAGTGCCGCATGCGGTGCCACGTGTTCGTAAACCGAGCCGCCGGGCAAGCCAGGCCGCTCGGGCCACACCGCGTCGAGCACGTCAAAGTCGGTGCGCAACGTCACGCCGGCCGTGTCCAAAGCGCGCTGCAATTGCTGCGCCGCACCCAACCCCAACACGCTGCCGTCCACACCCACGCTCGCGCCGCGCTTCACGTTCGCGGCCAGCCAATCGATGTGATGCGTCGCTGTGCCGGTGGGAATTTTTACCAAAGCGCAGCCGCTTCCCGCCAGCTCAACTTCAGCCTGCGTCCAGTAGCGGCTGTCGGCGAACACGGCAGCCTCGGTTTGCGTGACCACCAGCGTGCCCATCGAGCCAGTGAAGCCTGACAACCACTGGCGGCCCTGCCAACGCTCGGGCAAATATTCTGACAAATGCGGGTCACTCGACGGCACCAGCACCGCCGCCAAGCCCTGTCGTTTCAACGTGTCCTGAACTCGTTCAATGCGAAGGCGAAAAGGAGAAGTGCGGGTGTCCATAGGGTATTCCTCGGCAAACTGTGTGACTTCATTTTAGGAGTCGGCGGGTGTGACGCGGTGCAGCGAATGGCATCATCGAACTTGATCTGCAAATTGGTTCCAACACCATGACTTCACGCCCCAAACATCTTCGCACTGGCTTGCTTTGGCTGTTCAACGGTTTGTTTGCTTTTGCCTTGCTTCAACCTGTGGGTACGCAAGCCCAAAAGGCCAGAGAAGTCGCAAAAGAGCCTGTCAAAGAAAGCAGCTTCGGCAAAGGCAAAGCCACCGGCCCCTTGTTGACGCGCGCCCAGTTGCGCGAATGCATGGCGCAGCAAGAACGCATGCGCGTGTTGACGGAAGAGGCAGTCGCGTTGCAAACGCAGTTCAACGCCGAAAAAGCCGATCTGGCGCAGCAGGGCCTTGTGTTGAAAGAAGAGCTGGCGCTGCTCGACCGCACCAACGTGCAGGCGGTTGAGCAATACAACGCCAAGGCGGCTTCGCGCGACAAGGCCATCGATGTCTTCGAGGCGGGCACCGAGGGCTACAACAAACGCGTGAAGCGCCTGACCATGGAGCGTGAGATTTTTGTCAGCGGCTGCGAAAACCGCCGATACGACGAAAAAGACGAAATCGCTATTCAGCAAGGGAAGTAATACAGCGCTTTGTTCGCAAGTCGCTGCGAAGCGCGCTGAGAGTCAACTTTCGGCCACCTGCAAAACCAGCTTGCCAAAGTTTTCACCGTTGAACAACTTCAGCAAGGTTTCTGGGAAGGTGTTCAAGCCGACGACCACGTCTTCTTTCGACTTCATGCGGCCGTCTTTCAAGTAGCCCGCCATCTCGGCCACAGCAAGGTGATAGCGGTCGGCGTAGTCAAACACCACGATGCCTTCCATGCGTGCGCGGTTGACCAACAACGACAAGTAATTGGCTGGGCCTTTCACCGCGGTGGTGTTGTTGTACTGGCTGATGGCACCGCAAATGATGATGCGGGCGCGCAGATTGATGCGGGCCAAGACGGTGTCCAAAATGTCGCCGCCGACATTGTCGAAGTAGACGTCAACGCCCTTAGGGCAATGCTGTTTCAGGCCCTCGCGAACGGCGTCCCAGCGCGTCACACCTTCTGGTGCGGCGGCTTTGTAGTCGATGCAGGCATCAAAGCCCAGCTCGTTCACCACCCAGTCGCATTTGGCTTCGCCGCCAGCAATGCCCACCACGCGACAGCCTTTGATTTTGGCCATCTGGCCCACCGTTTGACCCACCGCACCTGCTGCGCCTGAGACCACGACGGTCTCGCCTGCCACGGGTTGGCCTACGTCCATCAAACCAAAGTAGCCTGTCATGCCGGGCATGCCCAACACATTGAGCCACTGGGTCAACGAGCCCACGTTCAAATCAATTTTGATGAGGCCGCTGCGCTTGATTTGGGCGCTGGAAATCAAGCAATATTCCTGCACGCCGAGCCCAGCGTTGACGTGGTCGCCCACGGCGAAGCTGGGGTTTTTGGACGCCACGACCACGCCCACGCCACCGGCTCGCATCACTTCATCAATGCCGACCGGCGGGATGTAGCTCTTGCCTTCGTTCATCCAGCCGCGCATGGCGGGGTCGAGCGACAAGGCCAAGGTTTTCACCAACACGCCGCCGTCTTCGAGCGTGCCCACCGGCTCAGAAGTGACGTTCCAATTGGCCCGCGTAGGCAAGCCGACCGGGCGCGATGCCAAGCGAATTTGGTGGTTGACGAGTGTGGCGGTGGTTGTCATGGCGTTTCCGTGAATTGGGCAACGGCGCATGCTAGCGGCGCTGATGCAGCCACGCTTACGCACAGGTGACAGGGAGTGCGTAGACTCAGGTTGGACCTTGGTTGGAGCCCATCGATATGAAATTGATCCATGCTTACCTTTCGTTATTTGCGCTGATCAGCGCGCTCTTGATCGCGCCCGCTTGGGCCCAAGTGCCTCCTGTGCAAAGCGTGCCGTCCGTGGACGCGCAGCGCTACGCGGGGCAATGGTTTGAGCAAACGCGCTTGCCCAACTTCTTTCAATCGGGGTGTTTGGGCGACGTGGTGGTGAACTATCGCGTGCAGCCTGACGCGTCAATCGAGGTGATCAACCGCTGCCGGGAAGCAAACGACAAAATCAATCAGGTGCAAGGCCGCGCGGTGGCCGCCTCCGGTGACACCAGCGGTGCGCGCTTGAAGGTCAGTTTTTTGCCGAGCTGGTTGCAATGGGTGCCATTCACGCAGGCCGACTATTGGGTGGTGATGCTGGACGCCGATTACCGTTACGCCGTCGTGAGCGAGCCGTCGCGCAAATACATGTGGGTGCTGTCGCGGGTGCCGGTCATGGACGCCGCGACTTACGAGATTGTGATGGCCGAGCTGAAGCTGAAAGGCTATCCAGTTGAAGGCTTGATCCGCACCCCGCAACGCCCGTAAAAGACGCGGCCGAAGCTGCAAGGAACACAAAAAAACCGCAACCGAAGCGGCGCAGAACATAAAAAAACGCAGTCGAAGCTGCAAGGAGCATAAAAAAACGCAGCCGAAGCCGCGTTTTTGTCAAAGCAAAAAGCTTTGAATTACAGCGGACGAATGTTCGCTGCTTGCAAGCCTTTTTGGCCTTGCTTGACTTCGAATTCCACCTTTTGGTTTTCCAAGAGGGTCTTGAAGCCTGAACCCGTGATGTCACGGAAGTGTGCGAACAGGTCAGCGCCGCCCGCGTCTTGAGCGATAAAGCCGTAGCCCTTGCTCTCGTTGAACCACTTCACGGTACCGGTTTGCGTCGTCATGGACGTTTCCTAACAAAGTAATTAATGCGCAGCACATGCCGCGCATTCAGAGACACTCAAGAGACGTTATTTGGGGGTTTCTAACGAATCCGTCTTGGAACCAAGCCGGGGTAGTAAAAGATCACTCACAACCACAGTCTTGCGTATATCTGTGCATGTAATGTACCCCATGACTGGCTTGGCCTCGTCAATCGTTTACTTGAGTTGCAGGCAGACGTAAAGAAATGCAGGCAGCGTAGGCGGCGCATGCTTGCTTTGCGTTCAACCTACAACGCAACTCTGGGGAAGAAAAAATTGAATCCAAAACATGCATTGCTTGGTGTGCTCATGACCGCGGGCTTGATCGCCACCGCCGCTGCAGGCACCAGTGTGAACGTCAGCATCGATGGTCAAGTCGCGCCCGGCGTTTACGGTCGCATCAACATTGGCAGCGGTCCTGCACCAGTGTTGGTTTATCCGCAGCCCGTGGTGATCTACCAGCCCGTTCGCCCTGTGCAGGCATCGCCCATTTATTTGAGCGTGCCTCCGGGTCACTCTAAGCACTGGGGCAAGCATTGCGGTCGCTACAACGCGTGTGGGCAGCAGGTTTACTTTGTGCGCACCGCTGAATACGAGCCTGGCTATCGCGAACGGCGTGGGCGCAAAGCTAAGCATGAGCAGCATGACCGGCGCGGTGAAGGCCGCCGTGAGCACAACGAAATACTCGGTCACGGGCGCGGACACGACTGAGTTTTTTGGGTGCCCGCACGGACGCTTCCATGCGGGCCGCAATAATGCGTGCAAGGAGCATGTCGCTTCGCCACTTGGAGGAAGTGAGTCATGAAGACCCGTGCTGCTGTGGCTTGGAAAGCCGGTGCGCCGCTGACGATTGAAACGCTGGATCTCGACGGCCCCAAAGCTGGTGAGGTGTTGGTGGAAGTCAAAGCCACTGGCGTGTGTCACACCGATTACTACACGCTGTCAGGGGCCGACCCCGAAGGCTTGTTTCCCGCCGTGTTGGGCCACGAAGGTGCTGGTGTGGTGGTTGAAGTTGGGCCCGGTGTCACGACGCTCAAGCGCGACGACCACGTCATCCCGCTTTACACGCCCGAATGTCGTCAATGCAAGTTTTGCTTGTCGCGCAAAACCAATTTGTGCCAGCAAATTCGCGGCACGCAGGGCAAAGGCTTGATGCCTGATGCCACCAGCCGCTTCAGCTTGAACGGCCAGCCGATCTTGCACTACATGGGCACCAGCACCTTCAGCAACTACATCGTGGTGCCCGAAATTGCGCTGGCGAAAATTCGCTCCGATGCGCCGTTTGACAAGGTCTGCTACATCGGCTGCGGCGTCACCACCGGCGTCGGCGCGGTGATCTTCTCGGCCAAGGTCGAAGCGGGTGCCAACGTGGTCGTGTTTGGTTTGGGCGGCATCGGCTTGAACGTTATTCAAGCTGCCAAGATGGTCGGTGCCGACAAGATCATCGGTGTTGATTTGAACCCAGCCCGCGAAGCCATGGCGCGCAAATTCGGGATGACAGATTTCATCAATCCCTCCACCACCGCCAACGTGGTGGACGCGATTGTTCAGCTCACCGACGGAGGTGCTGACTACAGCTTCGAGTGCATCGGTAACACCACCACCATGCGTCAAGCGCTGGAGTGCACGCACAAAGGTTGGGGCCGCAGCTTGATCATAGGCGTGGCGGCAGCGGGAGCTGAAATCAGCACACGGCCCTTCCAATTGGTGACGGGCCGCAAGTGGGAAGGCTCCGCCTTTGGCGGCGCACGCGGCCGCACAGACGTGCCGAAGATTGTGGATTGGTACATGGAAGGCAAGCTCAACATCGACAACCTCATCACCCACCGTCTGAAGCTTGACGACATCAACCAAGGTTTTGATCTGATGAAAAGCGGTGAGTCCATTCGCTCAGTGGTGATTTTTTGATGGAAGTGCTCAGCGAACACGCTTGCTTTGGCGGTGTGCAAGGCTTTTATCGCCACGACTCGGCAGTGATTGGTTTGCCCATGCGCTTCGGCGTTTTTGTGCCACCGCAAGCAAAAACGCGCTCGGTGTCGGTGCTGTTTTTCTTGGCCGGTTTGACCTGCAATGAAGAAACCTTCGCCATGAAAGCCGGTGCGCAAAAGTTTGCCGCTGCGCACGGGTTGATCTTGGTCACACCCGACACCAGCCCACGCGACACTGGCGTTGCCAACGCCGACACCGCGTGGGACTTCGGTAACGCGGCTGGCTTCTACCTCGACGCCACGCAAGCGCCTTGGTTCAAACATTGGCGCATGGGCACTTATGTGAGTGACGAGTTACGCGCTGTGGTGTTGGCCAACTTCGCCGCTCGATCTGACCGCGTCGGCATATTTGGCCACTCGATGGGCGGACATGGCGCCTTGACCTTGGCGCTGAAGCATCCCGGTGCTTATCAAAGCGTTTCGGCCTTCGCGCCCGTCGCTGCG
>JANYJJ010000147.1 GCA_025358485.1 Burkholderiales bacterium
GCGCTCATGCCGCCCTCGCCAAAATGAGTGCACCGGTGCACAAACACCGGTCGTAGGTGACCATGCCGAAGCCGCTGACCAAGCCCAGCTTGGCGTCAGCCACCACACCGCTGGGATGTTGACCCAAGCGTTGACCCAAGTGCTGACCCAAGTGCTGATCGGTCAACTGCCTGACCGTTTCCACCAGGCCGATGTAGCCGCCCGCCGCACCCGCTTGACCGACCGACAACTGGCCGCCGCTGGTGTTGGTGGGCAGGTCACCGTCGTTGGTTAACGTGTGGCTGCGCACGAAGTCAGCGGCCTCGCCTTTGGCGCAAAAACCCAAGTCTTCAAACTGCATCATCACGATGACGGGGTAGTCGTCATAAAACTGCACCAGGTCGATGTCATCAGGTTTGACACCGGCCTGCGCCCACAGGTCGTTACGGTCAACGGCCCAGCCGCCGCGCAGCATGATGGGGTCGTCGCGGTAGGCGTTGTGGCGTTCAGTGGCGGCAAGCAGTTTGGCGTGCGGCAAACCCAAATCGCGGGCGCGCTCCTCGCTCATCACCAGCACGCCTTCGCCGCCTGCGCAGGGCATCACGCAATCGAACAAATGAATCGGGTCTGCCACCACGCGGGCGTTCATGTAATCGTCCAAGCTGAGTGGTTTTTTCATCATGGCGTGGGGTGTGGCCAGCGCGTTCGCGCGCTGCGCCACGCAGATGCGGCCGAAGTCTTCGCGCTTTGCACCGTAAGTCCGCATGTAGTGCGCAGTGATGAAGGCGAACATGGCGTTGGGGCCGCCCGAGCCGTAAGGGTAGGTGGCGTCGCGCGCGAATTGGCTGAAGCTGCCGAGCATGCTGCGAAACGAATCCACCGCATTGGTGTCGCCCGAAATGCAGGCCACGATGTCGGCGTCGCCCGCTTGCACGGCACGCGCGGCGCGACGCACGGCCACCACGCCGCTGGCACCGCCCAGTGGCAGGTGGTCGAGCCAGCGCGGCGTCAAACCCAGGTGCTGTGTGACGCCCACGGCGGTGTCAGGCGCGAGCGAAAAGCTCGACACGCACAGCCCGTCGATGTCTGATTTCTGGATGCCAGCTTGCTTGACCAATTCGGCCACCACGCGGCCCAAAAACCAGTGCGCACCGCGCGTGGAATAGCGCTCGTAAGGCACGGTCACCGGCACGGCCACGGCGATGTTGTTGTAGTTGCTGCGGGGCTTGGACATAAGGGGGTTTTGGAAACGCGCAATCACTTCCCGTTCAGACCGAGGCGGCTCTTCCGATCGTTCAGAGGTATGGGAGCAAGGCAGGCCAGCACAAGGCTTCGATACCTCAGCCCGAACGGGGGGTGGGTTGTGCATGGAAAAAAGCGCACGGGATGGCCTCAAGGCTGTCTCTTTTTGAGCTGACGAGTGTCAATGCAATTCGACTGACCCGGCAAGCCAGCAGCCAGCAACTTCAACTGCGCGCGCTGAATTTTTTGCGACACGGTCAGCGGCAATTCAGTCACAAACGCGACGAAGCCGGGGGCCTTGTAGTAGGCCAATTGGTCGAGCGCCAACTGCGTGATTTCATGCGCCACTGCGGTGTTCATCCACGCTTGCGCGTCATGCAACACCACGCAGGCCAACACCTCATCGCCGCGCACATCATCGGGCGTGGCGGCCACGGCCACGGCCTTCACGCGGGGGTGCTGCGCCAGCACGCTTTCCACTTCCACGGCAGATATGTTTTCGCCGCTGCGGCGGATCACGTTTTTCTTGCGATCAACGAAGTACAAGTTGCCCTGCGAGTCTCGGCGAACCAGGTCGCCGGTGTGAAACCAACCGTGCCCCCAAGCCTCGGAGGTGGCGACGGGGTCTCTCAAATACTCGGTGAAAAAACCTTTGCGGGGGTTGCTGTTGTCAGCGCTCAGCGCCGTGCGCACCCACAGCTCACCGGGCTCGTCCACTGCCGCATCCACGCCGTCTTCCAAGACCAAGCGCACCTCGACAGCGGGCTCGGCGCGGCCGAAGCTGGCCACGCCCACCCAGCGCGGTGCCTGGTTGGCGATCACCACCGCGCCCGCGCCGGTTTCGGTCATGGCCCAGGCCTCCAGCAAAGGGAAGCCGAAGCGCGACTCAAAGGCCGCATGTTGGCGTTTGTCCACGCCCGCGCCAAAGCCAAAACGCACGCGGTGTTTGCGGTCATCGGCGCGGGGCGCGGCACTGAGCAACATCGCTGGCATCACGCCCAAGTAGTGAATGACAGTGGCCTTCGAGGCACGCACGCTGTCCCACCACGTGCGCGGATGAAAGCGGTCAAGCTGGATCAAACAACCGCCCTTCACCACCATGGCCATGGCCGAATACGCCATGGCATTCATGTGCGACAAAGGCAGCGGCGTGATGAGGCGCTCTTCGCCGCTGCGCAAGGTGCACAGCCCGCCGATGCGTGCGTACCACTCGCCCGCCAGCAAAAAGTAATCGTTGCTCAGCACGCAGCCTTTGGGCCGGCCGGTGGTGCCCGAGGTGTAGAGCAAAGCGCATTCGGTGTCGCGGGTCAACAATATTGGTGAGGTCTGCGATGTTGGAACACTGGCCGCAGCCAAGCCGCCGATGCGATCGGGTGTGATGACCTCCAAGCGCCGCTGCACCGATGCCGCAGCCTGCAAATCGGCCACGCGTTCAGGCAGGCATACCGCCAAAGTCATCTCACTGTGCTCGACCAAAAAGCTCAATTCGGCTGAGCGCAAATCGGCGTTGATGGGCACCACGCTCACGCCCAAAGCGTTGAGTGCAAACCAATGCAAAAAGAAGTCGGGGCGGTTCTCCAGCAACAGGCCTGCACGGTGGCCGAGGCCGTAGCCCGCTGCCGAATACTGTTGGCGCAGTGCTTCGATGCGCGCCAGCGCGTCGCCGTAACTCAGGGTGCCGGGCGCGGTGCCGTAGGCCTGCGCGGTGTGTGCCTCGGTGCACAAAAAGTCGGCCTGCGGTTGTCGGCGCGCGACCTCGACGAAGGTGTCAAAAACGGTGTGGGCCATGGGTTGCGGCCGTTAAATGAACAACTGCACCGACGGCAAGGCCGCGTCACAGTTGAGCAGGTTCACGCGCTTGTGGCTGATGCGCAGCACCTCGGCTTCAACGCGAAACTGATGAATGGCCGTGCCCACCAAAAACAGCATCTCGTCACCGCGCGCCTCGGTGTAGTGGAAGGCGGTGCGGGTTTGAAACTTGTGCGCTGGCGCATCAAATTCCTCAACAAAAGGCGCTTGCAGCAAGTGGTGACAGCGGCTGGCGGGTTGCTGCGAATAAGCGCGCGCATTTTTCAAGCGCTCGATGCGCAAAGTGCGCAGCAATTTGTCTTCGTGCATGTGCGACGTGTGGTTCACGCCGTCGATCTGATCGGGCACCAGCGGCAGCCAATAAATAGCGTCGTCGGTGTAGAGCGTGTTCCAGGTGTCGAAGTCGCGCGCGTCAAGCAACAAGGCTTCACGGTAGACCAGATCAATCAAATGCTGAGCTTGCAAGTTCATGCTGCGCTGACCTGCTGTGGTTCGATGGGTTTCTCACTGGTCATGTCCATGCTCATGGTCATGAAATCAGCCCAAGCGCGGTATTGGTTGCGCATGAAAATTTCACTCGTGCCGCCAGCAATCACTTCGGCTTGACCCACCTCGTTCGCAGCAAAGTTGCGGTGCATGCTGACCCATTCATTGCCGCTGGCGTGCAGCCCCTCTTGGATGCTGCGGTAGGCATGCAGGTCATCGTGACCCACCACAGAAAACGGCGAATTGATGAGGCGCGAATACATGGTGGTGCGCTGCAAGAGCTGCTCGGGCGCGCCTTTCAAGCGAAACGTCCAACTCTCGACGATGGTCTTGTCCACGGCGATGGGCTTGATCACGCGGATGGCTTGAATGGCCCCCTTCACCGTGAGATTGGGGTAGTAGACGGTGTTGTGGCGCGAGGTGCCGAGCACTTGTTGCGCGCGCTCTTGGCCATAGGCCGCGACCATGGCTTCTTCATAGCCCGGCACGCCCGAATATTTGGAATGAATGCTGCCGTGCACGCCTGTGTAGCTGTGGCCGTTGGCGAACACTTTCAGGCCCATGGCGTCGAAAAAAGCGTAGTCCGACATGAAGGGCACAAACTGCTCGATGGCCATGGGTTTGGGTTTGTCGGCCGGCTCATTCGCCCACATTTTTTTCGCCGTGCCCGCCGACGATTCGTGCGCCACCATGGGGTGCATGGTGTCGTTCAGGTTTTCAACAAACATCTTCCAATTGCAGTTGTGCAGGTAGCGCAGGCAGCCTCCGGCAATTTCCAGTTCGCCTTCAGGTGAGCGGTCGGCCATGTTGTCGATGGACGAAAGCGAGTCGCCGAAGAAAGTTTCAAAGTCAGGCCCGACGTTGTTGATTTTTACAAACACAAAGCCGCGATGAACGCGCACGTGCTGCAAGGCGGTGAGGCCTTTGCTGCTTTCACACCGAATCGACGAGTCGGTCAACAGTCCTTGAAGCGCCGTGCCCTCATAGCCGTTCTTCAGCGGGATGGCCAAGAGCGCGCCGTCGGTCTTGTAGGTCCATGCGTGGTAGGGGCAACGAAAGTGTTTGCCAGTGTTGCCGCACGGTGCGGTGACGAGCTTGGAGCCCTTGTGCGCGCAGCGGTTCATCAGCACTTTGACGCTGGCATCGGGTTGTCGCACCACGATCAGCGGACGGCCGCCGATGTCGACCGTCAGGTAGTCGCCGGCATTGGCAATTTGGCTGGTGTGGCCGACGTAATTCCAAGTGTTGGCGAAGAAGTGTTCTTGCTCCAGCTCGAACAGCGCTTGGCTGATGTAGAGGTCGCGGTGGACTTGGTCTGGTTTGACCAGGCTGCGAATGTGTTGTGGTGTTGTCATGTGGCTTGGCACGATGGCGCGACTTCACTGCGGAGTGAATCGAGGCTGGGGTGCGTTCTTGCTGGATGGCGATGGAGAACCGAATCAACGTTTGCCTTGAGGTGGGGTGTGCGAACGTCCTTCGGTGTCGAAGCGAGGGTTTGCGCGGGACTTCGATACCTCAGTCCGAACGGGGGTGGGGGTGGGGTTTTGGTTAGAGCGGGACTTCGATACCTCAGTCCGAACGGGGGTGGGGTTGAGGTCGGGTTCGGGTTTGGGTCTACTTTTTGGTTTGTCTCTGAATGAGATGCGCCTGCGCTGATTGACTTCATCACGTCAGCCCTTCCACAGCAAGCACTCGGCGCAGTTGATGGCCGTGCTCATCGGCCAAAGCCGCATCACGCAACTGCTTGACCACGCTGGCGGCGCGTGACGCATCGATGCGCGCTGCCGCCGCCATCACGGTGTCGAAGTTGCGTTTGCCGCGCTCCAAAGTGTCGCTGTAGCCTTTGACCAAACGCTGGCACTGCGCCAATTCCAAGGCCAACGCCGGGTTGGTGACAGCGGCTTGGTGCACACGTGCCAACCACGCCTCGATGGCAGCGTTTTCGTGTTGATAGCGCAAGCTTCCGCGCCGCCACGGGCGCAGCGCGGCCACGCCGTACAACATCAAATAGCCGCGCAGCGAGCTGCTGCGAATCACGCGGCCCTTGGTGGTGAAACGCTCGACCAGCCTGCGCGGCGCGCCGGACTTTTCCAACCAGCGGCCCAGGCCTGCGGGCAGGGTTTCGCAAATTTCTTGCAGGCGCGGGTGCATGTATTCGTTGATGGCCAGCACGTGTGCGTCGGTGGCCTTCACTTCTTTTTGCACACGCGCAAAGCGGCTGGCGCGGGTTTTCAAATCGGCCACGCGGACGGTGTCTTCATACGCCATCCACAACGCCAAATGGCGGCCCACTTCAGCGGTGAGTTGAGGTTGCTGATGACGCGCAACCGCATCTATGCGCGACAGGAACTGCTCGGCGTAAGCCACATCTTGGTAATCGACGAGGCGGCGCACACCTTCGAACAACAAGCTGCGCTCAAGCTCGCCAAACTGAGTGGCCAAGCGTTGAAGCAAGGCGGCAACGGCGCTGTTGGAGTGCTGCGTGCTGAACGCAGGCGCGGCAGGTGGTTTCGTCTCAACAGCACCTTGCTGCGCAATGTCCAGGCCCGCAGCAAACGCAGCCATACTGCCTGCCACGCCCACCTTGCCGCGCGCGATGGTGGCCTCAAACTGCGCCCGCGTGAAAGGCAAGGCGTTGGATGCACACAGCGCGCCAAACAACACCGCGCTGATCACGCTGCCTTGCTTTTCCACCACGGCCGCCATGTCGAAGGCAATCCACTGTTTGGCTGTCGCTTCGCAGGCGCTCAGCAGGTCAGCGCTGCTGACAGTGCCGTCGCCCATGGCCGATTTTTCATGGATGGAATACACCCGGTGGGTCGATGCAATGAGCGTGGTGCGCTCAGGCGTGACCAAGCCGCGCTGCACCGCACGGCCGGCTTCCATCAGCTCAGACGCCAGCAGCACATCCACGTCGCCGGGCGTGGGCATCAGGGCCAGGACAGGTTCGGCGCAGGCCGCTTCTGCGGCAGCGCGAGGGAAGAGTTCGAGGTAATAAATGGTGGCTCCTGTGCGCTGCGCCACGCCAGCCACCGACGTGGTTTGCGCAATGTGGCCGTGCTGCTCGCCGAGGTCAACAATCCAATCGGCCAACACGCCGCCACCTTCTCCGCCCATGGCAAGGATGGCGATCTTGATGGGTGCGGTCATGGCGACATCACCGTGCATTCAAAGCGCCGTCAGCGCCAGACGCCGCGCAATGCGGCGCTGCAAAACACCGATCACCGCACCGCGAACGCGCTGAGTGACGCGGTCCCAGCGGGTTGGGTTGCTCACCACTTCGGCGCGGTAAAACGACGGGCACAACACGGCCGCGTGCGACACCTCGCCGCACACGCCACAGCCCACGCAACTGTCTTGCACCACAGCCACCGGGTCGGTGCGCAGGGGGTCAGGGTTGGGCGCAATGCTGAGCGACGGGCAGCCCGACAAGCGGATGCAGGAATGGTCGCCGGTGCACGTGTCGGGGTCAATGCCAAAGCGCTCGCGCACCACGCGTTTGCCGTCGATGATGGCTTTTCGCACGAGTGGCTTTTCGCGCCGCTGGCGGTTCAGCATGCACTCCGACTGCGCAATGATCACCTTGGGGCCGAGTGCCGTGGTGGTGAGCGCTTCTTTCAACATGGCGCGCATGCCGGACACATCAAAGGTGTGCGTGGTTTTGCGCACCCAGGTCACGCCCACGCCGCGCACCGCAGCTTCGATGGGGTGGAAGGTGCTGCGCGTGCGGTTGTCGGCGCGCGACGACAAGATGTCTTGCCCGCCGGTGGCGGCGGTGTAGTTGTTGTCGATGATGACGGTGAGGTTGTTGCTCTTGTTGAACACCGCGTTCGCGATGCCGCTGGTCAGGCCGTTGTGCCAAAAGCCGCCGTCGCCCATCACGCTGATGGCGCGCTTGCCAGCAGGTGCGTTCAAAGCCGCCGCCCCCGCCGCGCCCAGGCCGTAGCCCATGGTGGTGTTGCCCAAATTGAAGGGCGGCAAGATGGAAAACAAATGGCAACCGATGTCGGCGCTGATGTGGTGTTCACCCAGCTCGCGTTGCACCAGCTTCATGGCTGAGAAAACCGGGCGCTCGGGGCAGCCAGTGCACAGGCCGGGCGGGCGAGCTTGCACGGCCGCGTTCAGGGACTGGTGATGGACAGAAGCGAGCTTGTGTGGCGAAGGTGGCGAAAGCGGCGCTGCCTCCATCAACTCAGGCGCGTGCTCGGCCATGAATTGCCGCAAGCCGTCCATCAACACGGCGGCGTTGTATTCGCCCGCCATTGGCAACATCGGCAGCGGCCCTTTGCCCACGACCTTGGTTTGCAAGTCGGCCTGCCGCAACACGGTGTGAATGCCCTGCTCGATGAAGTTGGGCTGGCCTTCTTCCACCACCCACACCGCGCGCTTGCCTGCGCAAAAGCGCGTCAGTTCGCTGTCGATCAGCGGGTAGGCCACGTTCATCACATACAGCGGCACGCGGCTGTGACCGTAAACGTCGGCCAGCTTGAGGCGCTCCATGGCGCGCAGCAAGGTGTTGTACGACCCGCCTTGCACGATGATGCCGATGTCGGCTGAATCTGCTGCGAAGAACTCATTCAAGCCACGCTCGGTGATGAACTTCACCGCCGCCGGCCAGCGCTGTTCTACCTTTTCGCGCTCATGCAAAAAGCTGGCCGGTGGCAACACGATGCGGCTCACATCGCGCTGCGGATTTTCCAAAGCTTGTGCCAATGTGAATTCAGGGCGGCGGTTGTCTTTGGCAACGAACTGGCCATGCACATGGCAAGCGCGTATGCGCAGTTGCAACATCACTGGCGTGTGGCTGACTTCCGACAACTCAAAGCCCACCTCCACCGCCTTAACGATGCTGGGCAAATACGGCCGAGGGTCGAGCAGCCACATCTGCGACTTCATGGCAAACGCATGGCTGCGCTCTTGCATGATGCTGGAGCCGTCGCCGTAGTCTTCGCCGACGATGATGAGCGCGCCACCAAGCACTCCGCCCGATGCCAAATTCGCCAACGCATCCGATGCCACGTTGGTGCCGACTGTGCTTTTGAACGTGACCGCGCCGCGCAGCGGGTAATTGACTGAAGCGGCCAAGGTGGCGGCGGCCGTGGCTTCGCTGGCGCTGCTCTCGAAGCGCACACCCATCTCGCCAAGGATGTCTTGCGCGTCGGCCAGCACGTCCATCAAATGCGAAATCGGCGAGCCTTGGTAGCCCGCCACATAGGCCACGCCAGATTGCAGCAGCGCTTTGGTGACAGCCAAGATGCCCTCGCCGCGAAAGACATCGCCCTGCCCCAAGCGCAGCTTTTCAACTTCTTCGGCGAATGATCTTTCGGCCATGACGTCTGTGAAATATGAAATACGAACCCGCATTGGGTTGGACTTTGACCCTTCATATCTGAACATATGCAAATGCATGGGTCAAGCGGGCTTCAACCCATATGCTTCAAATGACGATGCGGTCACAGTCGGTCATGAGTTCAGTCGCACCCAACCAACCCGCCTTCATCGACGACTACCTGGCGTATTTGCTGGCGCGGGCCAGCCACTTGATTTCGCACGAATTCCACGCCGTGGCGCGCCGCGCTGGTGTGTCGGTCTTGCAGTGGCGGGTGCTGGCCACCCTGGCCGACGGCAAGCCGCGCAGCGTGGGCGCGGTGGCGCTGATCACCCTCACACCCCAATCCACGCTCACGCGCGTGGCCGACCGCATGGGCGAGCAGGGTTTGCTGGTGCGCCTGGACGGCAGCACCGACCGGCGCATCACGCAATTGCAAATCACGCCTGAAGGCAAAAAATTGGCACAGCGTTTGGTCAAGCAGGCTCGCCTTCATGAAGCTGCTGTGCTGGCCCCATTGGGCGAAGCCGAAGCGGCGGCATTGAAACGGGCGTTGCATCAATTGATTGCTTTGCATGCGCCTGCGGTTGTTGACAACTGAAGTATCAATATCTAAAGTTCGCAACCTGAGCAGTCAAGTGGCAACAGCAAATGAAAATCGTGTGCATAGGCGGCGGGCCTGCGGGCTTGTACTTTTCACTTCTGATGAAGAAGGGCAACCCGGCGCACGACATCACGGTGGTCGAGCGCAACAAGCCTTACGACACCTTCGGCTGGGGCGTGGTTTTTTCAGACGCCACCTTGGCCAACATGCGCCAATGGGACGCCGCCACCGCCGCCGACATCGAAAAATCGTTCAACCATTGGGACGATATTGAGCTGGAATTCAAGGGCCGCTACATCCGCAGCGGCGGTCACGGCTTTGTGGGCATAGGCCGCAAAAAGCTGTTGAACATTTTGCAAGCGCGCTGCGAAGAACTGGGCGTGCGCTTGCAGTTTGAATCTGAGGCCGACTCTGACGCCGACTTCCCCGACGCCGACCTCATCGTGGCCTGCGACGGCGTGAATTCCAAAATTCGCACGCGCCATGCCGCTGTGTTGAAGCCCGATGTCGTCATACGGCCGAACCGCTTCATTTGGTTGGGCACCACACGCCTGTACGACGCTTTCAACTTCACATTTGTGAAAACGCAGCACGGCTGGTTTCAAGCCCACGTCTATCAATTCGACGACAAAACCACCACCTTCATTGTCGAAACGCCCGAGCATGTTTTTCAGGCGCACGGCCTGGACAAGTTGAACGTGGACGAGTCCATTGCCTTTTGCGAAGACTTGTTCAAAGACCATTTGCACGGCCACCCACTTCTGAGCAATGCGCGCCATTTGCGCGGTTCGGCGTGGTTGAACTTTCAGCGCGTGAAGTGCGAGGAATGGTCATTCTTCAACGGCCGCAGCCATGTGGTGATGATGGGCGACGCAGTGCACACCGCCCACTTCGCCATCGGCTCGGGCACCAAGTTGGCCATTGAAGATGCGATCGAGTTGACCAAACAATTTCAAAAAATGCCTCATGAGCGAGGTCAAACGTCTGAGCACATCGCGCCTGTGTTGGCTGAGTACCAAGCCCTGCGCAAAGTCGATGTGCTGCGCTTGCAAAACGCGGCCTGGAACGCGATGGAATGGTTTGAAGCGGTGGGCGAGCGCTACGCCGATTCACTGCCGCCCGAGCAGTTCATGTATTCGATGCTTACGCGGTCACAGCGCATCTCGCACGAGAACCTGCGCCTGCGCGACCGCGTGTGGTTGGAAGGTTTTGAGCGCTGGTTTGCCGAGCAATCGGGCTTGACAGTCGACCGCGACAAGACACCGCCGCCGCCCATGTTCACGCCTTACACCGTGCGCAGCATCACGCTGAAAAACCGCGTGGTGGTGTCGCCGATGGCGCAGTACAGCGCGGTGGACGGCGTGGCCGGTGACTACCACTTGGTGCACCTGGGTGCGCGCGCCATGGGCGGTGCGGGCTTGGTGTTTGCGGAGATGACTTGCGTCAGCGCCGAAGGCCGCATCACGCCCGGCTGCCCTGGGCTTTACAACGAAGCGCAGTTCGCGGCCTGGAAGCGCATTGCCGATTGGGTGCATGCCAACAGCAGTGCCAAGTTCGGCATGCAAATCGGCCATGCAGGTGCCAAAGCCTCGACGCGCTTGGCCTGGGAAGGCATAGACAAGCCGCTGTTGGAAGGCAACTGGCCGTTGGTGTCGGCGTCGAAACAGCAATACCTTGAGGGCGTGAGCCAAATCTCCAGCGCCATGACGCGCGCTGACATGGACACGGCGGTGGCCGACTTTGTGCGCACCACGCAGTGGGCCGCCAAGGCCGGTGTGGACTGGTTGGAGCTGCACTGCGCCCACGGTTACTTGCTGTCGTCTTTCATCTCGCCGCTGACGAATCACCGCAGCGATGAATACGGCGGCAGCCTGGAAAACCGCTTGCGGTTTCCGCTGCAAGTGTTTGCAGCGGTGCGTGCTGCGTGGCCTGAACAGTTGCCGATGTCGGTGCGAATTTCGGCCCACGATTGGGTGGACGGCGGCATCACGCCGTCTGATGCAGTGGAGGTGGCGCGTGCTTTCAAAGTGGCGGGGGCGGACTTGATTGACTGCTCATCGGGCCAGGTCAGCAAGTTGGAAAAACCGGTGTTTGGGCGCATGTTTCAAACGCCGTTTTCAGATCGGATTCGCAACGAAGCGGGCATTGCCACCATCGCGGTCGGTGCCATCTCTGAAGCCGATCACGTGAACAGCATCATTGCCGCAGGCCGTGCCGATTTGTGCGCCGTGGCACGGCCACATTTAGCCAACCCCGCGTGGACGCTGACCGAAGCGGCCAAGATCGGCTACACGCCCATGGCGTGGCCCAAGCAGTATTTGTCGGCCAAGCCGCAGATGGAATCGCTGTTTGCGCGCGAAAAAGCGGCCGTGGCGGCCCTGACGGCAGCCGGGTCGGGCGCTGCTGACAAGGAGGCCGTATGAGCAAGCCGAGTTCGGGGCAGTTTGGGGAGAACGGGGAGTACGGGGAGTACGGGGAGTGTGGGGAATACGGGCACTTGGCGCCCAAACCCACCCCGTTCACCCTGAGGTATCGAAGGGCGAGTTGCGAGCGCATAGGCGCGACGCCATGCAAGCTCAAACCCGCCCCGTTCGCCCTGAGGTATCGAAGGGCCGGTGGTGAGCGCATTGGAGCCAGGCCACGCAAACCCAACCCCACCCCGTTCGCCCTGAGGTATCGAAGGGCCGCCGTGCAGCAATTTTTGCTTCAGCGCAATTCAAGTTTGAGAGCCAAGCCGTGAAGGCCGAACTGATGCCGTTTCTCGACGACGCCAACATCGGCTTCGAAGGCCGCATGGCCAGCGACGATCACCAGTCGCTCAAGCTCTGGCTGCGCTTGTTGTCGTGCAGCACGCAAATCGAAACCGAAATTCG
The DNA here is from genome assembly GCA_025358485.1 of Burkholderiales bacterium. Lineage (GTDB taxonomy): Bacteria > Pseudomonadota > Gammaproteobacteria > Burkholderiales > Burkholderiaceae_C > JANYJJ01. Next base: position 12,323 of record JANYJJ010000147.1, read on the forward strand.
CAAACGCCTGCGCACTGAATTTGGAATGAGCTTGGCGCGCTTCGACTACCTGGCGCAACTGCACAGGCACCCAGACGGTCTGCGCATGAACGCGCTGTCGAAGTTTTTGATGGTCACCGGCGGCAACGTCACCGGCCTGACCGATGAGTTGGAAAAGGAGGAGTTGGTCGAACGCGTGGCCGAGCCCGGCGACCGGCGCTCTTACCGCGTGAGCCTGACGCGCAAAGGCAGCAAGTTGTTTGAAAAAATAGCGGCCCTGCACGAGGTGTGGGTGGTCGGCTTTTTCGCGGGCATGAGTGCATCTGAAAAAAAACAACTGCAAAGCTTGTTGGGTAACTTGCGTGTGCAGGTCACTGACCTCCAATCAACCGGTCTGGGAACATGAAGAAGCAAATTGAGCCGACGCTGGCCGCAGGCAACCGCACACTCATGGCCAGCCACCAAGCACAACACTTTGGTTGGACGGTGCGTGACCGCGTGGGCGTCATCACGCTGAACCGGCCCGAGCGCAAGAACCCACTCACCTTCGCTTCATACGCCGAGCTGCGCGACCTGTTTGAAGCGCTGCGTTACGCCACCGACGTGCATGCGGTGGTGATCACGGGCGCAGGCGGCAATTTCTGTTCAGGCGGTGACGTTGTTGAAATCATCGGTCCGCTGGTGGGCCTTAACCCGCCTGAGATTTTGATGTTTGCGCGCATGACCGGCGCGGTGGTGAAAGCCATGCGCCACTGCCCGCAACCCATCATTGCCAGCATCGACGGCGTGTGCGCTGGCGCTGGCGCGATCTTGGCCATGGCGGCCGACATGCGCCTGGGCACCGCACGCAGCAAGACGGCCTTCCTCTTCAACCGCGTGGGCTTGGCCGGTTGCGACATGGGAGCCTGCGCCATGCTGCCGCGCTTGATAGGCCAAGGCCGCGCCAGCGAGTTGCTTTACACCGGACGGGCGCTGGGCGGCGAAGAAGGCGAGCGCTGGGGTTACTTGAACAGACTGTGCACGCCTGAAGACGTGCTGGACCAATCGATCAAGCTCGCGCACGACATGGCCCACGGCCCCACCTTTGCCAACGGCATCACCAAAACCATGCTGCACCAAGAGTGGGCCATGGGCGTGGACGAAGCCATCGAATCGGAAGCGCAGGCACAAACCATATGCATGCTGACCGAAGACTTCAAGCGCGCTTATGAGGCGTTCAGTGCCAAAGCCAAACCAGTGTTTGAGGGAAATTGATGAACCACCTTCAACACTTGGACTGGCCGTTTTTTGAGCCGCACCACCGTGAGTTGGCCATCGCGCTGGACGCTTGGTCGGCCACCCACATGGCACACGTGGATCACTCAAGCGACCACACCAGCGTCGACGCCGCCTGCCGCGCCTGCGTGCATGCGCTGGGCGACGGAGGCTGGCTGCGCCATGCTGTGGGCGGCACGCAGCACGGCGGCGCGGCCGAGTTGCTCGACACGCGCAGCTTGTGCCTCATCCGCGAAACCCTGGCGCGCTTTGAAGGCTTGGCCGACTTTGCGTTTGCGATGCAGGGTTTGGGGTCGGGTGCCATCAGCTTGAACGGCAGCGCTGCGCAAAAGCAAAACTACCTGCTGCGCGTGGCGAATGGGTCAGCGATTGCTGCGTTTGCTTTGTCTGAACCCGACGCCGGATCTGACGTGGCTGCCATGGCCTGCGAGGCCGCGGTGGACGGTGACCAAGTCGTCCTCAACGGTGAAAAAACCTGGATATCCAACGGCGGCATTGCCGACTTTTACGTCGTGTTTGCGCGCAGCGGCGAAGCGCCCGGCTCACGCGGCATATCGGCCTTCATCGTCGACGCCAACACGCCGGGCTTGGAGATTGCCGAGCGCATCGAGGTCATCGCGCCCCACCCTTTGGCGCGCCTGCGTTTCACCAACTGCCGCTTTCCGTTGACGCAGCGCATCGGTGCTGCGGGCGAAGGATTCAAAGTGGCCATGCGCACGCTGGATGTGTTTCGCACTTCGGTGGCTGCTGCCGCTTTGGGCTTTGCGCGCCGCGCCATGCAAGAGGCCATGCACCGCGCCACCACCCGCAAAATGTTCAACGGCGTGTTGGGCGACTTCCAATTGACGCAGGCCAAGCTGGCCACCATGGCCACCACCATCGACAGTGCTGCGTTGCTCGTCTACCGCGCCGCCTGGATGCGCGACCAAGGGCACAACGTGACGCGCGAGGCCGCGATGGCCAAGATGGCCGCGACCGAAGGCGCGCAGCAAGTAATAGACGCCGCAGTGCAGCTCTGGGGTGGCATGGGCGTGGTCAGCGGTCAACCGGTCGAGCGCCTGTACCGCGAGATCCGCGCACTGCGAATTTACGAAGGTGCCACCGAGGTGCAGCAACTCATCATCGGGCGCGATTTGTTGAAAGAAGCCGGTCGCTGAAGAGCTTGATCACACACAAATCAAAATCATGCCCAGCGCCCACCTCGACACCTTTGCGCAGCAGCACTTGCCGCCCGCAGAAGATCAGCCCGACTTTTTGTTCACGTTGCCGACGCTGCAATTTCCTGAGCAGTTGAATTGCGCGTCTGAGCTGCTTGATCGCCACGTCGCAGAGGAGCGCGGCGACCGCCTGTGCATTCAAGCGCACGGCCTGCGCTGGACCTATGCTGACCTTTTGTCCCAAGCCAACCGCATCGCCAATGTGTTGGTGACCGACATGGGTTTGGTGCCCGGCAACCGCGTGCTGCTGCGCGCGCCCAACAACCCGATGATGGCCGCGTGTTGGTTTGCAGTCATCAAGGCCGGTGGCATCGCGGTGGCGACCATGCCCATGCTGCGCGCCAAAGAGTTGGTGCCCGTCATCAGCAAGGCCGAGGTGACACACGCGTTGTGCGACGCCAGCTTAGCGGCTGAGCTGAACGAGGCGCGCCCGCTGTGCCCGAACTTGAAGCACCTTATGTTGTTCAACAACGGCGAGCTGGAGGCCGCCATGGCACAGCGGCCTGACAGCTTCAACAATGTCAACACCGCCGCCACCGACACCTGCCTCATCGCATTCACCTCCGGCACCACCGGCGTGCCCAAAGGCACCATGCACTTCCACCGCGACGTGATGGCCGCTTGCGCCTGCTGGCCTGCGCATGTGCTGAAGCCCACCGAAGACGATGTGTTTGTCGGCAGCCCACCGCTGGCGTTCACGTTTGGACTGGGCGGGCTGTTGCTGTTTCCGATGAGTGTGGGCGCGTCAACGGTGCTGATAGCGAAAGCATCGCCCGAGCACTTGGTCGCAGCAATCGAACAATTTGGCGCCACGGTTTTATTCACCGCGCCCACGTCTTACCGCGTCATGGCGGCGCATGGTGAAACGCAGCGCCGCAGCACGTTGCGGCGCTGCGTGTCGGCTGGCGAAGCGCTGCCCGCAGCCACACGCAGTTTGTGGAAGCAGGCCACTGGCATCGAGTTGATCGACGGCATCGGCGCGACTGAGCTGCTGCACATCTTCATCTCGGCCGATGAAGCCAACGCACGTCCTGGTGCCACCGGCAAAGTGGTGCCTGGGTATGAAGCCAAGGTGGTCGATGACGCTGGCCACACGGTGCCCACGGGCACGGTGGGCAAGTTGGCGGTGCGCGGCCCCACGGGTTGCCGCTATTTGGCAGACGACCGCCAACGCAGCTACGTCAAAGACGGCTGGAACCTGACTGGCGACGCTTACCTCATGGATGCCGATGGCTACTTTTTTTATCAATCGCGCACCGACGACATGATCATTTCCAGCGGCTACAACATCGCCGCGCCCGAGGTGGAAGCCGCGCTGTTGTTGCACGCCGACGTGTTGGAGTGCGCCGTGATCGGCGTGCCCGATGAAGAGCGCGGCCAAATCGTCAAAGCCTTCGTGGTGTTGCAGCCGGGTGCCAGCGCAGACGCAAGAAAAATCAAGGCCTTGCAAGACTTTGTGAAGCAAACAGTGGCCCCCTACAAATACCCCCGCGCCATTGAATTCAGGTCAGAGTTGCCCAAGACCGAAACCGGCAAATTGCAGCGCTTCAAATTGAAAGTGCCGTCTTGAACACCGCCGTTCAGGCCGCGCAGGTGCACCGCTTTGAGCGCCCGTTGACCATCCGTTTTTCTCACTGCGACCCGGCAGGCATCGTGTTTTTTCCGCAGTACTTGGTGATGGTGAACAACCTGGTGGAAGAGTGGGTGAGTGACGGCTTGGGCGTGCCGTATGCACACATGATTTCAACCCGCCGCGTTGGCATGCCCACCGTCAGCCTGGCCTGCAAGTTCACAGCGGTCAGCCGCATGGGTGACGAGGTGACCATGGGTTTGAGCATCGCCCGCATAGGCCGCAGTTCATTGCACTTGGCGCTGGGTTGCCGCGTTGGATCGCAAGCGCGGTTTGTGATTGAGCAAGTGCTGGTCTTCACCGATTTGCAAACCCACCGACCGATTGAGATACCTGACGACATGCGCAGCGCGATGCTGGCGTTTCAGGCGACCTGAGACACAGAAAACAAAAAAGACCCGTTCGGGCTGAGGTGTCGAAGTCCCACGCCAAACGCCAACACCCATCGAAAGCACCAACCCATGCAAGTTCTCCTACCCCCAGGCTGGCCGCGCCCACGCGGCTACTCCAACGGCGTGGCCGCTACCGGCCGCATGGTGTTTGTGGCCGGCATGATTGGCTGGGACGAGCACGGCGTGTTTGCCGGCAACACCCTCGGCAGTCAAGCCCGCAAAGCCTTGCAAAACATCGTCGACGTGTTGAAGGTGGCCGGTGCCCAGCCCGAGCACATCGTGCGCATGACTTGGTACGTCACCGACAAACGCGCCTATGTGGCCGCCTACCCAGAAATCGGCGTCGCATTCCGCGAGCTGATCGGCAGTTTCAACATGGCCATGACGGCGGTCGAGGTATCGGCTTTGGTGGAAGACCAAGCGCTGGTCGAGATTGAAGTCACAGCCGTCATTCCGGAATAGAAAAACGCGCGCTGCGGCACATGACTCCACGCAACCCCACGCAACCCCACACGCCGCGCAGACCCAGCATTGCGCTAACCTTTGAGACGCTTCAATTTTTGAGCCATTCCATGACCACCACCAAAAAACCCAAAGCCTCCTTCCACTGGGACGACCCATTGCTGCTGGACCAGCAACTCACCGACGACGAACGCGCCGTTCGCGACGCGGCCCGCGCTTACTGCCAAGACCGCCTGCTGCCACGCGTGTTGATGGCCTTCCGCGACCAAACCACCGACCCGTCCATCTTTCGTGAAATGGGCGAGTTGGGCCTGCTCGGCTCAACACTGCCCGAGCAATACGGCGGCGCTGGTTTGAACTACGTTTGCTACGGCCTGGTGGCGCGCGAAGTCGAGCGGGTTGACTCCGGCTACCGCTCGATGATGAGCGTTCAGTCGTCACTCGTCATGCTGCCCATTTGTGAGTTTGGCAACGAGGCCACGCGGCAAAAATACCTGCCTGGCTTGGCCGCAGGCAAGCTCATCGGTTGCTTTGGTTTGACCGAGCCCGACCACGGCTCCGACCCCGGAAGCATGGTGACTCGGGCCAAAAAAGTGGCCGGTGGCTACAGCCTCAGCGGCTCAAAAATGTGGATCAGCAACAGCCCCATCGCCGACGTGTTTGTGGTGTGGGCCAAAGACGACGAAGGGAAAATTCGCGGCTTCGTTTTAGAAAAAGGCTGGAAGGGGTTGAGCGCCCCGGCCGTGCACGGCAAGGTCGGTTTGCGCGCCAGCATCACCGGTGAAATCGTGATGGACGGCGTGTTCTGCCCCGAAGAAAACGCCTTCCCCGAAGTGCGCGGTTTGAAAGGCCCGTTCACTTGCTTGGACAGCGCGCGCTACGGCATTGCCTGGGGCACGATGGGCGCGGCCGAAGACTGCTTTGCGCGCTCGCGCCGATACGTGCTCGACCGCAAACAGTTTGGCCGACCGTTGGCTGCCAACCAACTGATCCAGAAAAAACTGGCCGACATGCAGACCGAAATCACCCTCGGTCTGCAGGGCTGCCTGCGCTTGGGCCGCATGAAAGACGAAGGCAGCGCCAGCGTCGAGATCACCAGCATCATGAAGCGCAACAGTTGCGGCAAAGCGCTGGACATCGCCCGCCTGGCGCGCGACATGATGGGCGGCAACGGCATCAGCGACGAGTACGGCGTGGCCCGCCATTTGGTGAATCTGGAAGTGGTCAACACCTACGAAGGCACGCACGATGTGCACGCCTTGATACTGGGTCGCGCCATCACCGGGATTGCGGCGTTTTCATAAATCGACAATGCGGGGCACCACAGAGAGTGCGCTGCCAGAAGTTTTCTAGCAATTGCGGTACAACTTTTTTTGTTGACGTTACTCAGCTCCGCCCGGCGACGAGCGTTGGTTTGATCCGAAACCTCCGGACCTTGGAGGTGTTTCATAAGTGGTGTACCAATGGATGAAAGCGCGCAAATTCGCCTGCTTTTCCGAGCTCAGCGGCTGTCCCATCGGATGGTCTTTTACAAGCTGGTAAACATGCGCGTCGGCCTCTCTGCGAGTGGCACCTAGGGGTTTCAAGCTCTGCACAAACTGAATGATTGGGCCTATGTCGCCAGATGTGACGGGATAGTTGTTCAGCGCATTCAGCACAGAACCGGCCATAGGAACGTTCGCTTGCCTGCCGCCCAGCAGAGTGCCTTTTACTTCAGGTAAAACACGGCCACCGGTGGCACGAATATTTGTCACGTCACTCGATATCACTTCAATCAAGGGCGAACCCTCTTTGTGCGACATGAATGTGAACGGTTCGGCAGACACGGGCTCGGTTGACAACGATGAAACCGGCGTTTGACGCTCCAACGAACTTGAGTGCCGGATCGGCGACGGACCAGACGCTTGAGACGCTACTGGCTCAACGCGTTCCATCCGAATCCCGGCCCTTACCGAAAGCCCGAAGAGTGCCGGGCTGCCCCAACTCAATACGCCAGATGTGTAGCTCGCCCACTTCGAATCATTGTCACGTTTGGCCTCTGGCACCAATTGGTCATGAATACTGGACCAGCCGCCCGGCAATCGGTGCGAGCCTTCGCGAGCAAGGGTGTTTGGCAGTGAAAAATTGATCTGGCGAACCTGACGGTAACCGTCACTCCCTGCGTCGTGCCACATTTGCATGGACAACGGACTGTTCAGCGCACTGTTGATGGACCGAAGAAGACTTGTATTAACTTCGCCCGACAATGGCACTTTGATTTCTTTGGATTGACCTATATTCAGACCGAGTCCGAGTACTTTTGGAAAGTACGGAATGCTGAACGGTGAAACTGACGTGCGTTTTCCGACGGTGATTTCGAGCGGCTTGGCCATGACAGTATTGCCTTCCGCATTGAGCTGAGTATTCAAACTGTATTGACGACCCATCCGAGCATTTGGGTCGTAAAGCACAGCCCCTGACGAAATAGCAGCTTGTAAATTACCAATTTCAATGTAACTGCCTAAATTAGCGCCTAAATCTTTAGCCCCCACCGTAGATGGCGGAGGGACTATCTTTACTGCCCATCCCACTGATTTTGGCAGCTTGTTGTTCAGCCTCTCCGCAACGAACTGCCCGAAATCTTCAGAGTTTCGAATATTTGCTGTATTTGAGACCGCATCTCGCATTATTTCGGCAATTACGTTAGCGTAATTTGGTTTGGCTTCCGTCGAAGTGGGTTCAGCTTTACTGGTCTGCGTTTTCGGTTTTTGATACCAAATATCAACAGTACTTTTATGATCCAGAAAATTGAGGGCGAAATTCATACCGCCGCGGGTGAACCCAGCACGCTCTAGCGCTTTGACCGCCGGGAGTTCAACATCAGGCCTGACCGGCATTTCCGCCGTGATGTTTTTGGGTGCCAATGGGTCGTTGACCGACAACTTTCCATTCGGGCCGATGCGGATGATTTGACCAGTGCGTGGATCGGTGGCCTGTTGACTCACCAGCGCTCCGCCTTGTTTGGCGAAGTTCACATCCAGGCCCGGCAAGACGGGCCCAGGCACGGCTTGCTTGCCGAACACAACCTCACCCATCGGCAAATTCCATTTCGACACATCGAGCGCAGCACCCGACATCGACCGTGTGCCTGAGGCCCCTGCGCTCGGTGGCAAATTCAACTTCGACACGTCAAACGCCGGATTGATCGCTGGCTTTTTACCAAGCACCACCTCGCCCATGGGCAAATTCCACTTCGACACGTCCAGCGGCTGATCAGGCCGAATGAGCGACGCTGTGGGTGTGCCAGCGGCGCGCATGGCATCGATGGCCTTGTTTTGTCGCTGAACTTCTGCGGGTGAATTGGACTTGTCAAGTCGCGCTTGAAATTGCGGATGACTCATGTCCTTTTGAATCTGCGCTTCGATTTGTTCCATGCTGGTTTTGCTTGCCTGCACCGATGCATCAGCGTTCTTGCCCGCTTTGGATTCGGCGACGGCAGAGCGAACGTTCTTGGCCAGCGGTTTGATTGACGCCGCAGTGCTGTTCGAAGTGCCCACGGGCCTTAATTTCACCGTCTGGCCTGTTGACGTGCGCCCTGTCAGCGTTGACGTTTGCGTCACACGCGGTTGAGCCGTTGGCACATCGCTTCCTGCGCCGCGCTGTCCATGCGGCACACGCTGCACCACGTTGTTCAACGTGCCGCCAGCGCTTTGCGTCAGCACGCCTGCCATGTCTTCTGTGCTCAGGCCTGCGCCTTTGCCCGCCATGAAGTTTTCCAGCGACTTTTGTGCGCCGTTGCTGGCCACGTCCATGCCGTATTGCAGCGCCCCGTCTGCGACCTTGTGCGGCAGTTGGAACTTCACCCCTGTGAACGCCGCCCCCATGCCAAACGCTGCGTTAACCGGTGCCTGCTTGATGGTGTCTTTGATGTTTCTACGCACCAACTGCCCTTGTTCTTTGGGCGTCAGCGAGCCGTCGCCAAGGATGGTCAGTGTTTTGTAGCCGGTGGTGGCTGCTGTTTGAGCGACGGTGGTTTTGAAGTTGGACAACGCGGCCGCTTTGGCCATTGAGGTCAGAGTGACTTTCGCGCCTGTTTGTTTGGCAGCTGTCAGCAACGCGGTTTGTGCCGCCCTGGCGCTGAGCATGCCCGTGCCCGCAAAAGCGCCGCTGATGGCATCGGCACCGCTGCCGGCTGCGCCACGGGCCCAATCGGCGTTGTCGACTTTTTCGCCTTTGATCATCCGCGCGGTCACGCCACCCACGGAATTGCTGACATCAAACTGATGGCTGAAGCGCGCGCTGCCTTGGTCAAGTTTGGTGGCCGCGTCGTACGCACTGCCTGCCACCGTGGCCGCCGCAATACCGCCCACAGGTCCAGCGACGATGGTGCCGCCTATGGCCGCCCCTGCCACGGTGACCACACGGCCGGCACCTTGCACGCCTTTGCCGATTTCGGCGTTGTTGGCTTGTGCGCCGGTGACGCGGATTCGCTCGCGCTCAAAGCCGGCGAGGATGGTGCTGGATGCCCTGGTGGCCTGAGCTTCAGTGATCTTGCCGCTTTTTAACTGCGCCTTCACGTCGGCAATCGCTTTGGCGGACTTGCCGTTGTTTTTGAACATGTCATCGCCGTAGCCTTCGTTGAAGGCTTTGCGCGACCAGTCCATGGACTTTTGAAGGTTGGATTTGCCGGTGGCTTCTTTGTCGTAAGACCTAGAGAAATCGTTGACGCGCTTTTCCGCGGCTGCAAGGCTGGGGGCTGCGGGGCCGTAGACCTCTTTGGATGCTGCAGTTTTTGGTTTCGCGTTGCTTGGCGCAACCGCTGGCCTTTGGCGTGGATCTTTGCTAGGCGCTGTCTTTTGTTGATCTGATGCGCGCACGGTGCTCGGTTTGAGGTCGCCTGAGCGCACGGGGGTTCTGGCTGCGGTGTTGACTTTGTTGATGACCGGTGGGCGCCCAGCGTTGTTCGCACTGATTGAGTTTCTACCCGCCTCTTTCTTCGGAGCAGGCGGGAATGGCGCAGTTTTTGGCGCAGTTTTTACTGGAGTTTTTGGCGGAGTGGGGCGGGGCGGGGGAGCTGAAGCCCGGGGCTGCGCTGCCGCTTTCTTGCCGCCCATCATGTCGTTCCATGCTTTGCCGATTTGATCCAGCAAGTTGGGCTGATGCTTGGGAGCAGTGGACTTGCCGTTGACAGGGGATGTTGACATCGCCGTTCTCCATGTTGGGGTCAGCCGCGCGCACCAGCGAACGGCTGACAAATGGGGGTGAAAGCGCCGTTCGGCCTCAGGCAGACCGACGGCCTCTGTGTCTGCTCAAGCGAATTCGCCTGCGCCGCTGAGCTTGCCCGCGTCGATTTCGCCCAGCTTGGTTTGGGTGCTTCCGTTGATGAGGTCGCTTGTATCTCTGAAGAATTTGGAAGTGCGGCGGATGGCACCGTACAGGCCTTTGACGGCGTCGGCGGCCATGCTCACGCCTTCGCCCAGTTGTGCCACGCCGATGATGCGGCTGTGGGCAAGCTTGGAGGCGAAGGCTTCGGCTTTGCGGATGTTGAGCTGTACGTCGTTGGACAAACCTTCCAACTCGTTGGGATTGCCTTGTTTGAATTCGGTCTTTTGCGGCTGGCACAGGGACAGCTCTTGGGCTTGCTGCCTTTGCAGCGCGGTGCCTTCGCGGCGCACGCGGTCTGTGTAGGCTTGACGCGCAGGATCGGTTTTATCAGCGGTTTTGGTGAGGGTTTTGCCGGCAGGCTGGTTCGCGGGCTTGTTCGTGAGTTTGGGCTTGTTGGCTGTCAGGCGCGCTTTGGGGCGCGCTGTGGGGCGCGCTGTGAGGCGCGCGGCGCTAGCAGCTTTTTTACCTATGGTGAGTTCGTTCCAAGCTTTGCCAATTTGATCCAGCAGCTTGGGCTGCGATTTGGCGGCGGGTGGCTTGCCGCGAACGAAACCGGTGCACATCGTGACGCTCCATGATGGGTTGACGACACGGTGCACGGCGCAGCTTTAGCTTTCCTTTGCGGCGCTTTGGGCGTAGGCAAGGTGTCTGATCACCCCTTGCCCGCACCCCAAGCAGCGCGGTTTTCTGCGATGAAGGCTTGCACTGCGCGCGGCTTTGCCGCCAAGAGCGCAGCGCCCCCATCGCTCACAGCTTGCTGCGCGCCCTTGCTGATGGCCACCGTCAGCTCCACCGCCAGGTTCGATTGCCAGCGCGGCATGCCGCTGGCCAACGGCAGCACCAGCTTGGCAAACCAAGCCGGTGGGCTGATGTGTTTGACGGGTCTGCCGGTGGCCGTGTGCAGCATCTCGGTCACCGCGGCAAAGCTGTGGGCCGTGCTTCCGGTCAGCGTGTAGACCTTGCTCGCGTGCGCTGTGGGTTGCATCAAAACAGACGCCGCCACCTCGGCCACCTCGGCCACCTCGGCCACATCAAGCACATCAAGCACATCAACCCATGCCACTTTGCCTTTGCCGGTGGCAGCGATCAGCTTGCCGCTTTGGATGGAGTCAGCAAAAAACAGCAGGCTCTGCACAAAGAAAACCGGCCGCAAAAAAGTCCACGCCATGCCTGATTCGCTCAGCGCTTGTTCGGCCTTGGCATGCATGCGGCCAAAGCTGACGGGCGGTTGCAGGCCGGCGCTTTGGGCTGACAACTTGACCACATGACGCACACCGTGCACGCGGCAAGCGTTGATCATGTTGATCCCCAGCGCAGCTTGTTGCGGGTCGTCGCTGCAAGCCAAAAAAACCACTTCAATGCCCTTGAGCGCAACTGGCAAAGAGGCGGGTTCGCGGGTGTTGTCAACCGGGATCTCGGCCACGCGCGCCTCCCATTCGCGCACCACGCGGTTGCGCAGCACGCGCATGGGGTTGAAGTCGGCGTGATGGCGACCGAACACGTGCGAGCGCGTGGTCTCAAACCCTTCGGCGGCAACCAGGCGGCGCTTCCATTCAGGGTGGGCCTGCGATTCGTGCGTGGCCAAAAATCGCGTGCCCACCCACGCACCGTCGGCCCCCAAACACAATGCCGCCGCCAAGCCGGCACCGTCGACGATGCCGCCGGCTGCCAACACTGTGGCGTTTGGCAAGGCATGGCGAACCGCAGGCACCAGTGCCAGCGTGGACATGCTGCCGTAGTTGTGTCCTCCCGCTTCCGAGCCTTGTGCGATCACCACGTCAACGCCTGCTTCAACAGCGCGCACGGCCTCGGCCACTGAGCCCACCTGCTCCCACACATCGATGCCCGCCGCCTTCAGTGCGGCCACCCATTCAGACCGTGGTCCGCCCTAATCAAACGACACCGAAGACGACTTCAGCGCCACCGCCATGTCCATGATGGCGGGCTCAACAAAGCAGGCGATGAAGTTGATGTTGAAGGGCCGGTTTGTGAGCGCGCGCATGCCGCCCACCATTTGTTCTAAAAGTGCAGGCGGGAAAAATCCCACATTGGCCAAACTGCCGATACCGCCTGCTTTGGACACCGCCGCAGGCAACTCAGGCGTCATGCTGGCAAAGGCCATGCCGGCGCTTGCGACAGGGTGGTCAACGCCGTAGCGCGTGGTGAAACGGGTGGCGCGCAACGTGTGCATGGGCTCTCCTAAGCAGCCGATTGACGGACATCAACGCAAGGATCAGCTTAGGTCGGAACGGCGCAGACGGCGCGCGCAGAGTGCATCAAACGCGAGCGTTCAGCGCACAAGTTGCTGTTCAGATTTCATTGACTCAATGCACCAGGGATCAGCGGCGCGGGTCAGAACTTTTTCTTGCTCCGCGCCTTGCGCTGCGGCTGGGTCGCCAAGGCCTCCATGGAGGCGACCGCCTCGGCGCACCATTCAATCCAGTTGCGCTCAAAGCGCATGCCGGCACGCAGGCCCAGCAAGCGTCCGTGGGCAGCCACGTCGAGCTTGGCGGGGTCGCGGTAATTGCGCTCGAAGATTTTTTCGTAGAGCGCCAAGCGCGCGGCGTGGGCGAGCGCGCGGTCACGCACCTGCTGCAACACAGAGGGCAAATCGACCTGGTCAAGCGCATAAAACTTCAGCAACAGCTCTTCCTTGATCGATGCGGAGGCGCTGTCTTCGCGGCTCCATGAAAGCAACTCGTCGCTGCCCAGTGAGGTGATCGAAAAGATGGTCTTGTTGGGCTTTGAGACTTGCGCCACGGTACGTCCCAAGACCCAGCCCTTCTGACTCAGTGCGCTCAATTCGCGGTAAATCTGCTGGTGATTGGCGCGCCAAAAAAACCCGACAGAACTGTCAAAACGTTTGGCCAATTCATAGCCCGTCATGGGCTCGTCGGCAAGGCAAACCAAGATGGCGTGGGCAAGAGACATGGCTTCATTTTCAGCGATTGGAATTGAGCAAATGCAGCTGTTGACATGTTTTATTCAAGGAAGTTAATATGCAACTTTAAGCATATAAATCACTTTGTGTTTCAGTCAACAGAACAGCAAGAGATCAGGACATCACCATGAGCTTTCCACAATTCGAGTGTTTCCAAATTTCCATGCCGCTGCCCCACGTGGCGCAGGTGTTGATGGCCAGCGGACGGCGCGGCAACCCAGTGGGTCTGAAGTTTTTAGAGGAACTGGGCACGGCCTTTGATGCGGTCAGCAAGCACCCCGAAGTGCGCGCCGTGGTGCTTGCGGCGGACGACAAAGACTTCAGCTTCGGCTTGGACGTGATGGGCGTGGCACCCATGCTGATGCCGCTGCTGCAAAGTGGCGAGGAAGGCCGCAACGAAATACAGCGGCACGGCGCGCTGTGGCAACAAGCGCTAGGCAGAATTGCCGCGTGCAAGCAGCCGGTGATTGCTGCGGTGAGCGGCTGGTGCATAGGCGCGGGGCTGGAAATGATGGCGGCCTGCGATGTGCGCTTGTGCAGTGATGATGCCAAGTTCAGCTTGCGCGAAGTCAAGGTGGGCATCGTGTCTGACCTGGGCGGCTTGCAACGTTTGCCGCAACTCATGAGCCACGGTTGGTTGCGTCAAATGGCCTTCACAGGCGAAGACATCACGGCGGCGCAGGCCTTGGCCATGGGCCTGGTGAACACCACGCACGCCAGCGCCGACGCAGCACGTGCAGCGGCGCTGGCGCTGGCGCAGCGCATGGCGCAAAACGCACCGCAAGTGGTGGCGGGCATCAAGCAGGTGCTGAATGCGCAAACTGAAGACGCGGTGGAAAAGAGTTTGGCGCATGCACTGCGCCTGAATGCATCGCTGTTCCAAACACAAGACTTCATGGAGGCCGTGATGTCGGCCATGCAAAAACGGCCCGGTGTGTTCACTGGGCAATGAAGCTCATGCCGCATCTGTTGGTTTTACTCACTTGGCCTGCACTGGAAATTTCATGATCGACGACATCAAAAATCAACTGCTGACCCAGGCCGCCGCCAACCAGGCAGGACGTTTCCTGATTCAATTTGCGCTGACGAGCTCGGTGACAAGCTCGGTGACTAGCTCGGTGACTAGCGCGTTGACCAACACGGACAACCACGACGCCGCAGTGAGTCATTTATTCCTCGACACCCGTGGCCCTGCGGCCGCAGTGTTGACTGCCAGCAGCGACAAGCCGCAGACCGTGTTGACTTTGTCTGCGGCCGACATGCAGGCCATGTTGGGTGGCGTCCTGGACCCGGTGAAAGCCTTCATGGGTGGGCGCATGAAGATAGACGGCGACATGTCGATAGCCATGAAGTTGGCTGCGCTTTTTAAGCCAGCACCAACAGCGGCCACAGCGCCTGTCTCGGCAGTCCCCCCAGCGTCACCTACAGCGTCGAGCACGCAAACGCGAACCACCCCCAGTTCAACCATCAACGCGCCCATGCTCACACCGCGCCACGCACCGCAGCAGGCCGGTGCCACCTACCCGCACCTGCTGGCACCGCTGAACCTCGGCTTCACCACGCTGCGCAACCGCGTGCTGATGGGCTCGATGCATGTGGGTTTGGAAGAAGTCGAGCACGGCTTTGAACGCATGGCCGCGTTCTACGCCGAACGTGCAGATGTTCGCAACGGCGGAGGCGTCGGCTTGATCGTGACCGGCGGCATTGCGCCCAACGACGAAGGCCGCCCGATGCAAGGCGGTGCCAAATTGACGACCGACGCCGAGGCCGCTGAACACCGCATCGTGACAAAGGCGGTGCATGACGTGGGCGGAAAAATCGCCTTGCAAATCTTGCACTTTGGCCGCTACTCGTACCAAAAAAATCAGGTGGCACCCAGCCCCATCAAGTCACCCATCAACCCGTTCACGCCGCATGAGTTGACCGGCGCTGAAGTGCGGCAAACCCTGGCCGACTACGCACGCTGCGCGCAACTGGCGCAAAGCGCGGGCTACGACGGCGTGGAAATCATGGCGTCTGAGGGCTACCTCATCAACGAGTTTGTTTCCACCCGCACCAACCGCCGCACCGACGAATGGGGCGGCAGCTATGCCAACCGCATGCGCTTCGCGACTGAAAGCGTGCGCCAAGTGCGCGCCGCTGTCGGAGCCAACTTCATCATCATCTTCCGCTTGTCCATGCTCGATTTGGTGGACGAAGGCTCTACCTTGGAGGAGGTGACGCTACTCGCTCAAGCCGTGGAAGCAGCAGGGGCCACCCTGATCAACACCGGCATCGGCTGGCATGAAGCGCGCATCCCCACCATAGCCACCAGCGTGCCGCGCGCTGCCTATGCATGGGTGACGAAACGCCTGATGGGCGCGGTGAAGATTCCGCTCATCACCACCAACCGCATCAACACGCCCGACGTGGCCGAGCAACTGCTGGCCGACGGCTTTGCCGACATGGTGTCGATGGCGCGGCCCTTCTTGGCCGACCCGCTGTTTGTGCAAAAAGCCGCCGCCGGCAAAGCGAATGAAATCAACACCTGCATAGGCTGCAACCAAGCCTGCTTAGACCACACCTTCGGCGGCAAAGTGACCTCGTGTTTGGTCAACCCACGCGCCTGCCACGAGACCGAACTCAACTACCTGCCTGCGGCTGTAAAAAAGCGCATTGCCGTGGTCGGCGCGGGCCCCGCAGGCTTGAGTTTTGCCACCGTGGCGGCGCAGCGCGGGCACGACGTCACGTTGTTTGAAGCCAGCGACGAGATCGGCGGCCAGTTCAATTTGGCGCGGCGCATTCCTGGCAAAGAAGAATTCGACGAGACCGTGCGTTACTACGGCGAGCAACTGCGCATCACCGGCGTGAAACTGCAACTCGGCCGCCGTGTGAGCGCGCACGATCTGATTACGGGTTCACTCGCCATGGGCTATGACCGCGTGGTGATTGCGGCCGGTGTCACGCCGCGCGCACTCAGCATTCCCGGCATCAACCACGCCAAGGTGCTGCACTACCCCGACGTCATTCGCGGCCACGTGACGGTGGGCAAAACCGTGGCCATCATCGGCGCGGGCGGCATTGGTTTTGACACCGCAGAGTTCTTGAGTCACCACGCAGTGGCAGGCGCGGTGAATGAAATTAAAGCCTTCCAAACCGAGTGGGGAATCGACAAAACTGCCACCAACCCGGGCGGTGTCGGCCAAGGTCAATGGCCTGCCAGCGAGCGGCAAATCTACTTGCTGCAGCGCAAAACCAGCAAGGTTGGCGACGGCCTCGGCAAGACCACAGGCTGGATCCACCGCACCCGCTTGAAAAACAAAAACGTGCAATTGATGGCGGGTGTGGACTACAGGCGGATCGACGACGACGGCCTGCACATCACGGTGGACGGCAGCAAAGACATGGTGCTGCCCGTAGACCATGTGGTGATCTGCGCGGGGCAAGAACCGCTGCGCACTTTGGCCGATGAGTTGCTGGCCATGGGCGTGAGCACCGACTGCATCGGCGGTGCGTTTGAAGCCAAAGAACTGGACGCCAAACACGCCATCAACCAAGGCTCACGATTGGCAGCAAGCGTTTGAACGGATGGCCGCGTTGATGTGACGCCGCCAAGCTGAAGCCGTCTCAGTTGCCAAGGAGATGGCAGTGCGCCTTGACCTTCGCTTTCAACACGCCAACCCGCGCCTGGCCTTCAAAGCGTGGAGCGATCAGGTGCACGGCATCTGCAACGGACTGCAAACCGTAGCGCAAGCCGACACGCAGCCGTTTTTAGCGCACGTGGAGGTCGATCAAGCGCCCGGTTTGCGTCTGGGCGACATCACCGCCGCGCCACAAATCGTGGTGCGATCGAACAGTTCTTACGCACAAGAACTGTTCGATGACTTGGGCTTGCTGATTCAAATTCAAGGCACCGCGCAAATCGATCACGCGAACCTGCAAACGCAGTTGCACGAAGGTGAGGCCAAGGTGCTGGACAACGCCCGCGCCTACCGCTTGAGCATGCCGCAGCGCTTTCGCCAGGGCGTGTTGTTGATGCCGCGCCAGGCCTGGGGTCCGCGCTTGGACGATGTGGCGCTGCAAGCCGGACACTTGGTGCCGCCCACCGCGTCAGGACGCTTGCTGTTGGAGTTTGCGCGGTCGTTGATGCAGGAGTCTGCGCAGCTGAGCGAGCCCGGTTTGTCGGCCGCCGCGCTGCCGTTGATGGACTTGATGTGTGCGGCTGGTTTGCAACACGATGCGCAGGGCGGCTTGCGGCCCGCCGAATCAAAGTCGCTTGCCGCGCTGCGCCGCCGTGTGTTGGAAAGCGTGCGCGATAAACTGACCCGGCCCGAGTTGAACCCGACCTTGATTGCGCAGCAAAACGGCATCTCCGTGCGCTATCTGCACCGCATTTTTCAAGTCCAAGGACAAACCTTCATGGGCGAAGTGAACCGAATGCGCATGCGCTTGTGCAGACGAATGTGCGAACAAGTGTTGCGCTCGCAAGGCGCAGGACCCTTGCGCGCCAGCGCCCTCGCGTTCGCATGCGGCTACGCGGATGATTCGACTTTTCGGCGCGTGTTCAAGGCGCACTTCGGGTGCGCGCTGGCGCAGTGGCAAAAGGATCCGAATCGCACCGCCAGCGCATCGATTTCTGTCGGCAGTGAGACAGCATCAGCAAACGGCGGCACCGTTTTCTTTTAACCACCGTGCCGAGCGTTTCGACGTCCATTCTGCGGATGTGGTGGTTTGTATCAAAGATCAGCGCAACCGATGCTTCGTTTTCGTGGCCATGCCCTTTTGCACGTGCGTTCGGTCGAGCCGCCCAAGCCCATGGGGTTTTGCGATCCAGCTCTGCAACGTCGTGACCCGCACATCACATAACCAGCGCCGCTTGAGTCGGGCTCAGGCCGTACCGCACTGCTGCCATCGACGCCCCCCAAGCAAAGTTGCATACAGGTTCTATAAAGCGTCTATTGCTTTATTGGGCGGTCAACACACGAATTCGGCTTTCGCACCATGGGCACTGTCAACACCACACCTGTCAACCGGTCAGGAAGCATCTCCAACACTGCGTTTCGCGCCGACCGTGTCGATCTCGCAAAGTCGATGCCAACCCAAATCAGCTCAGCAAAGTGGCGGCCGGGTGTCACAACGGTATCGACCACGGCCAGCACAGCCAGGCCTGGGTCGAAACAAGTGGCACAGGTGAGACCGGCCACGAAACTTCTTGCCATCGAAGTCACCATAGACGGCGTCAAGGTGGCGAAGTACCCCGAGCAAGCCGATTTGACAACTGTGCGCACTGGCGCGACCTATCCCGCAAAGGAAATAGCGAAACTCAACCCCACCGTGTATGTGGTTGACGGCTTCGAGCGGCGCTCTGTGACAGTGGGCTCCGCCGCGCAGCGCAAATCCATTTCGCACGGCGACTTTTGCCTGGGTGTGATCAAGTCCGGCTTGCCAACGGCGAAGATCGTCAAGGTGGAAGCCACCAACAGTTCGGGGGACGTGACGATCAGGTCCATGGGGCAAAGCATCGACAACGTCATCGCCCGTGAAGCAAAACTGCAAAACACCTCCAAACCAGACCTCAGCCGCGTGTTCATTTCGATGTCCTTGGGCGAGTCGAAACTCACGCTAACGCCTTACGAGCTCATCAGCGCGCCGATCGCCCGCTTCACCGCCTTGGGCGGAACGATTTACGCGTCGGCCGGCAACAGGCTTTTGAACACCACCGGTGCCAATCCGGGTGTCGGTTTGGTTTATGCCACCCAGAGCACTGTTGGCTCTGCGCTGAGTAGCAACCCAAAACCGGCGCAGTCGCTTCGCAGCGGTACTTTTGAATTGGGCGACGGCCAGATCAACAAAATTCCAACCAATCGAATCGACCCAACTTCGCACGTCTACGTGGGGGCAGGAACGCTGTCGCAACGCTACAACCCGGCGACAGGGGCTGTCGAAAATCAAAATCCCAAAGGGGATTGGATAAGCGCCGTTGATGCGACTCGGGTCACGGCCGATCCGGTGAAGGGAATGGCTGCCACCGGCCCGTTGAACAACATTCGCCCGAGCGCTGAAGTGACGGCAAAAGATGTTGAGCGTTTTGATGCATGGCGAACCACCTCGGAAAACACTGCGATTGCCAAGCACCCGATGCCGGCAGGAAGCAAGAAAAAGGCGACCTACGACGATCTGACCACTGCCGAGAAAAACTCGCTGAATGCACGATCGAAAACGGAGTTCACCAGACGTTTTGGAACCACCAGCGTCATCACTGTGGCCCATTCCAAAACCGCCGCTTTGATGATCCAGGGGTCTGACCGTGCAGCCTTTTTTGATCAATCGCTGCCAACGGGTCTGACGCCCCAAACGGCCTACATTCCGGCCGAGGCGTTCGTGTTGGACAACAAGCGTCCTGACGAAGGCACGACAGATTTCTACAGCCGCGATGCTTCCGGCCTCATGAGGCATGCAATTTCTTACGTCAGTTCAAGCGTCAGCACGTCGGCTGCCACGCCGGACATGGTGGTGCGCGCCGTCCAAGACCGCGCCGTTCGACTTGCCAAGACAAAAGGCGTTGGTGGCTCGTCCCAGCCATGAAGCGAGTACCAGTTGCCCCTGCCGGAATGCAAGCGGGCGTACCGCACTTTCAGGCGATACGCGTTCAGGCGGCTGTCGCATCACTCGCGAGGCAAACGAGGCACAGGTGCTAAACACTTTTTTCTCGTTGATCGAGGAGCCGGAAGTGTCACGCTTCAAGCCAGCGGATTGCCCTTGACCACCATGTCGCCCCACTCGTCCATGGATATCAAACCGCCCGCGGTGTCGGCCTTGTTCTGATCACGCTGCGGCAACACGGCTTGGATGGCGTCGATGCGCTTCCAACCTGGAATGGGCTGTGCGCCTGTCTTCACGTCGGGCACGTAGCGTGAGCCTTCCAGGCGTTGCATGCGGGGGATGTAGCGTGGGCAGTTGGTGATGAGGGCGGTGATGGCCACCTTCACTGCAAACTGCGCGCCGGGCCACAGGCCGACGATGGCCGGGTCGTCGGTGAGCTGGGCGTCACCCTGCACACGCAGACGGCTGGGGGTGACGAAGTCCATGAACAGCATGCCGATGTGCGAGGTGGTGGCGATGTTGCCCATCGAGAAAAACATGCCGTTGCCGTCGAAGCAGGGGAACAGCATGGTTTTGTCGTCAGGCATGTGCACAAAGCCTTTTGCACCGCCTTTGAAGCTGACAGTTGGCGAGCCTTTGTTGTCGACCGAGGCCAGCCAAAACATCTCGGCTTGACCGACAAACGCACGGTCGCCGGGAGACAAAGCGTCGTGCACGATGACTTGAAGTTCGGCGGCCGCAAGTGCGGTGGTGTCGAAGCGCTTTTGCAGTTCAAGCGCTTTATCTGTGTAAGCAAATTGGGTCATGGAAGTGCTCCTTCAAACAGCGCGGAGTAGGACTGCAGCAGCAGCCGACGCAGCACTGTCTCTTGCGGGTTCACGCTGGCTGGTGTCCATTTCGCCCACCACTTCCATGGCTTTGTGCTGGCGCGTGACCACGCGGTCGCCGGGCGTTTTGTCGAGCAGCAAGCGCGTGACGTCGGGGCGCGAGTAATGGCCCGCAGGGTCGGCCGCAGCCTTGGCCAGCGAGATCATGCCGAGGTCGAGGTCGGCGTAGACGATGCCTTCTTTGCCTTCAGGAATGACTTCGGTGATGAGCTGACCGTCGGGTGCGTAGATGCCGGCAAAGCCGCCGCCTTCCAACAGCAATTGGCGCTTCATCGGGTCGTCGCCGCACAAGGTTTGAATCATCTCTGCTGACACGACGGCACACGGCGCAATCACAAAGCAGGAGCCTTCCACCGCGTAGACGCGGCTGGCCGCCAAGTTGACTTCCGCACCGAGCGCGTAAGCACCGCCGCGGTACAGAGAAAAACTCGGCCAAGCGGCGATGTGCACTTGCTCGTTTTGCGAATACATGGCGTATTTGGACAGCGGCTGAATGTGCTCCCAGCAGCACAGCGCGCCGACGCGGCCGAGGTCGGTGTCGTACACCGTCAAGTCGCTGCCGTCGCCTTCGCCGTAGATGGTGCGCTCGACGTGCGTGGGCTTGAGCTTGCGGCGCGCGGCCACGGTGTTGCCATGGGAGTCGATGATCCACTGCGCCATGTACAAACTGCCGCCCGACTTTTCGCTGTGGCCCATGACAACCATGATGGCGTTGTCTTTGGCGGCCTTGGCCAAGCGGTCGGCTTGCGGCGTGCCGTAAACCAGCGAGTTGTCGTGGTAACGCTGGATGAACTGCATGCCCCAGGCCGGCGAGTCGAGCCAGATGAACCAGGGGTAGCCCGGCAGCCAGGTTTCGGGAAACGCAATCAGCTTTGCGCCGTGCGCAGCGGCCTCCTCGA
>JANYJJ010000127.1 GCA_025358485.1 Burkholderiales bacterium
GTTGGTCTCGGCCAAGCCCGAGATGAAATACACCACAAAAATGGGCAGCAGCGGCAACCAGTTCCACGACAACACGCTCAAGCCCATGCTGGCGAATTGGCCCTTGCCTTGACCCATGACGATGTCGGTCATGTTCAAGCTGCCGGTCACCATGAGCACCACCACCAGCGCAAAGCCAATGGCAATCTCGTAGCTCACCATCTGCGCCGAGGCGCGCAGCGCGCCCAAAAATGCGTACTTCGAATTCGAAGCCCAACCGGCAATGATCACGCCGTACACCTCAAGCGAGGTGATGGCCATCACAAACAACAAGCCCGCATTGATGTTGGCCAGCGCCACTTCCGGGCCAAACGGCACCACAACCCAAGCGGCCAGCGCCGGCATGATGGTCATGACAGGGCCAAGGAAAAACAGCGCTTTGTTCGCGGCAGTAGGAACGATGATTTCTTTGAAAATCAACTTCACCGCATCGGCGATGGGCTGCAACAAACCGAGCGGCCCGACGCGGTTGGGGCCGGGGCGAATTTGCGTGCGGGCAATCGCCTTGCGTTCCCACAACGTGAGGTAGGCCACGCACAACATCAACGGAATGATGAGAGCGACGATCTTGGCCAGCGTCCAAACCACGGGCCACGCGCCGCCAAGCAAAGAGCTTCCCAAAGCCGTGAAGTCGTTCAGCATGGGCTCAGACTTTCTCAACCGTAAGAAGGCCAAACATCGCACCCAGCGCAGCGGTAGCTTGGTGTCCTGATGGAACGCGAACGGCGGTGGGGGCCAGGCTGGCATCGAGCTTGGCGGGCAGGATGGCGTGCGCTGCACCCTGTGTCACTTTGACCGAAGCGCCTGACGTCAAGCCAAGTTGCTCCCACACCGCAGACGACACAGACACTGCAACAGGTGCGGCATCGGCCGTGTGTTGCAAGCCCGCGGCGCGGCGCACCAAGGCGTCGGTGGCGTAGATGGGCACATCGGCGATGCGCTCAAGTCCGCTATGCAAAGAGCCTTGGACAGCGACCGCAGAGGTGGCGTTGCTCAGACGCGATGCCAATGTCGCACCTTCACCTACAGAGGCACCCAAAGCTTCGGTGCGCACGTCTTCCGAGGTTTCGAAATTGAAGCCTGCAACACCCAGCATGTTGCCCAACACACGCAACACTTTCCATGCAGGACGCGCGTCACCCAAGGGTTTGACCACGCCGTGGAAACTTTGAACGCGACCCTCCGCGTTAACGAAAGTGCCCGAAGTTTCGGTGAACGGCGCGATGGGCAACAGCACGTCAGCGCAGTCCAGTGCGGCGGTTTTGAAGGACGTCAATGCGACGACCATGTTTGCCGACGCCAAAGCCTTGATGGCGGCACCGGGGTTGGCTGCGTCGAAGGCAGGCTCGACATTCATCAACACACAAGCCTTCAGCGCACCGCCCAACATCTGGCTGGCGTTCAAGCCGTCTTTCGCGGGTACGGCACCCACCCACTGAGCGCCGACGGTGTTGGCGGCTTCTGTCAAGTAGCCAACGCTGGCACCGGTCGCCGCGGCAATCCAGTTGGCGAGGGCAAGCAACTGACTGGCCTGTGGGTGTTGCGCGGCTGCGTTGCCCAACAAAACGGCTTTGCGTTCGCCGCTGAGCAGGGAGGCTGCGATGGTTTTGGCGGCATCGGATGGCTCGACTAACATCGCCGCGGCCACACCTTGCGTGGCGGCAACAGCAGACGCGATCTCTGCCAGCGACGCGATCCACGCGCTCGGCGCAGCAGTCATGTGTGACGCCATGGGCATCAACCAATCGTCGTGCACTGCGTTCAAGCTGTGGACTTTGCCGCCTTTCTTGGCCGCTTGACGAATGCGCTGCGCGAACAGCGGATGGTCTTTGCGCAAGAAAGACCCAACAACCAACACGCGTTGCAAGTGGCTCAGCGAAGCGATGGACGTTCCCAACCACCGCGCGCTGCCCGCCGCAGCCGGTGCTGAGAAATCAGCGTGGCGCGTGCGGAAATCAATGTTGTCGCTGCCCAAACCGCGCACCAACTTGGCCAGCAAATGCAGCTCTTCCACCGTGCTGTGGGCCGATCCCAAAGCGCCGATGCTGCTGGGCCCATGTTCGGCTTTGATTTGAGTGAGGCTGCGTGCCACGTATTCCAGTGCCGTCGTCCAGTCGGTGGTTTTCCACTCGCCGCCTTGCTTGACCATGGGCGCAGTCAAGCGCTCGTCGCTGTTGACGGCTTCGTAAGAAAAACGGTCGCGGTCGGAGATCCAGCATTCGTTGACGTCTTCGTTTTCCAAAGGCACCACGCGCATGACCTTGTTGTTCTTGACTTGAACAATCAGGTTGGCACCGGTGCTGTCGTGCGGGCTGACCGACTTGCGGCGCGACAACTCCCAGGTGCGGGCGCTGTAGCGGAAAGGTTTGCTGGTGAGCGCGCCGACCGGACAGATGTCGATCATGTTGCCCGACAGCTCAGAGTCAATCGTCTCGCCCACCACCGTGGTGATTTCAGAATGCTCACCGCGGTGAATCATGCCGAGTTCCATCACACCGGCCACCTCTTGACCGAAGCGCACGCAGCGCGTGCAGTGAATGCAGCGACTCATCTCCGCCATGGAAATCAGCGGGCCAACGTCCTTGTGAAAGACGACGCGTTTTTCTTCCGTATAGCGCGAGGTCGAGCCGCCATAGCCAACCGCCAGGTCTTGCAATTGGCACTCGCCACCTTGGTCGCAGATGGGGCAGTCCAAAGGGTGATTGATGAGCAAAAACTCCATCACGCTTTGCTGCGCCTTCAAGGCTTTGTCGCTCTTGGTGCGAACCACCATGCCCTGTGTCGCCGGCGTGGCGCAGGCTGGCATGGGCTTGGGCGCTTTTTCAACGTCGACCAAACACATGCGGCAGTTGGCCGCGATGCTCAGCTTCTTGTGATAACAAAAATGCGGGATGTAGGTGCCTGCCGCATCGGCGGCGTGCATGACCATGCTGCCTTCTGCAACCTCTACTTTTTGCCCGTCAAGTTGGATTTCAATCATGGAATGGTGGGAGGGGAAAAATCAGTCAAACGTAGGCCGGAACCACGCAGGTTTTATGTTCGACGTGATGCACAAACTCATCGCGAAAGTGTTTGATCATGGCGCGCACCGGCATGGCCGCAGCGTCGCCCAAAGCGCAAATCGTGCGGCCCTGGATGTTGTCGGCCACCGAGTTGAGCAGGTCGATGTCTTCCATGCGGCCTTGGCCGTGTTCGATGCGGTCCACCATGCGGTGCAACCAGCCCGTGCCTTCGCGGCACGGTGTGCACTGGCCGCAACTTTCGTGGCTGTAAAAGTAACTCAGGCGCAGCAGGCTTTTCACCATGCAACGTGAGTCGTCGATGACGATGACCGCACCAGAACCCAACATGGAGCCAGCTTTGGCAATGCTGTCGTAGTCCATGGTCACGTCCATCATGGTGGCGGCTGGCAGGATGGGCGCTGACGAACCACCAGGAATCACGGCCTTGAGTTTGCGACCCTGTCGAATCCCACCGGCCAACTCCAAAAGCACCGGAAACGGCGTGCCCAAAGGCACTTCAAAGTTGCCCGGACGCTCTACGTCACCCGACACCGAATAAATCTTGGTTCCGCCGTTGTTGGGCTTGCCAATTTCAAGATACGGCGCGCCACCGTTGCGAATGATCCACGGCACGGCCGCGAATGTCTCGGTGTTGTTGATGGTGGTGGGCTTGCCGTACAAACCGTAGCTGGCGGGGAATGGTGGCTTGAAGCGCGGTTGGCCTTTTTTGCCCTCCAACGATTCCAACAAGGCAGTTTCTTCACCGCAGATGTAAGCCCCAAAACCGTGAGAGGCATGCAACTGAAAGTTGAAGGCCGAGCCCATGACCTTGTCGCCCAAGAAGCCAGCAGCGCGTGCTTCTTCCAAGGCGACTTCGAAACGGTCGTAAGCGTCAAAAATTTCGCCGTGGATGTAGTTGTAGCCCACGCTGATGCCCATGGCGTACGCGGCGATGGCCACGCCTTCAATCACGATGTGAGGGTTGAACATCAAGATGTCGCGGTCTTTGCACGTGCCGGGTTCGCCTTCGTCAGAATTGCAAACCAAGTACTTCGCGCCGGGGTACATGCGCGGCATGAAGCTCCACTTCAGGCCGGTGGGAAAACCTGCGCCACCGCGACCACGCAGGCCCGACGCTTTGACCTCGGCAATGACTTGTTCGGCGGTCATTCCCTCGCCACCGTCCAGGCCCAAAATTTTGCGAAGGGCTTGGTAGCCGCCGCGCGCAACGTAGTCTTGCAAGCGCCAGTTGCTGCCGGTCAAGTCGGCATAAATCTGCGGCTTGATGTGGCGACCGTGAAAGCAGGTCAAGCCGCCATCGGTTTGGAATTGAGACAGGTCAAGCATGGGATATGCCTTCAGCGCGCGGCTGAGACGAAAGAACGGGCTGGTTTTGAATCAGCTCGATCAAATCGTCGAGCTTGTCGTGGGTCATGTAGCTGCACATTTGGCGGTCGTTCACCAACAGCACCGGCGCATCGGCGCAAGCACCCAAGCACTCGCTTTTTTGAAGCGTGATGCGGCCGTCGGCGGTGGTGCCGCCCTCTTCCACTTTCAAGCGCTCACACAAATAAGCCAAAGCGGTTTCGCCGTTGCGCAATTGGCAAGGCAGGTTGGTGCAAACGTTCAACTTGAACTGGCCCAGCGGACGCTGGTTGTACATGTTGTAGAAGGTCGTCACTTCATGCACGGCAATGGGTGGCATGCCCAGATACGCGGCCACTTGCTGTTCACTTTCAGCCGATACAAAGCCAAGCTCTTGCTGCACGATGGCCAAGCAAGCCATCACGGCCGACTGCGCCTGATCGCTGGGGTACTTCGCCACTTCTTTGGCAAATCGGGCCAGGGTGGCCGCTGAGAAATTCATCGCAAACGCTCCTGGCTCAGGCTCATCAAGCAAATGCCGCAGGTCCGGCTTTGCCGGGCTGCTGGCGTTGCCCCCTTGATGGGGAGGTGGCCGCAGGCCACTTCGCGCGAGGGCGACTTCCTCACCGGTCTATCTCCCCGAAGACGATGTCCATGGTGCCGATCACGGCCACGGCGTCGGCAATCATGTGGCCGCGCGCCATCTCATCCAAGGCCGCCAAATGCGAAAAGCCCGGCGCGCGGATTTTCAACCGGTAAGGCTTGTTGGCACCGTCGCTGACGATGTAGATACCGAACTCACCTTTGGGGTGTTCGACTGCCGCATACGCTTCGCCTTCAGGCACGTGAAAGCCTTCGGTGAAGAGCTTGAAATGGTGGATCAATTCTTCCATGCTGGATTTCATTTCCAGCCTTGAAGGGGGTGCCACTTTGTGGTTTTCGGTGATCACAGGGCCGGGGTTGGCTTTGAGCCACGCCACGCATTGTTGAACAATGCGGTTGGACTGGCGCATTTCTTCGACCCGCACCAGGTAGCGGTCATAGGTGTCGCCGTTGACGCCCACGGGGATGTCGAAATCCATGCGGTCGTAAACGTCGTAAGGCTGCTTCTTGCGCAAGTCCCACTCGATGCCAGAGCCTCGCAACATCGCGCCCGTGAAGCCGAGATTCAGTGCGCGCTCGGGCGTGACGACGCCGATGCCCACAGTGCGCTGCTTCCAAATGCGGTTGTCGGTGAGCAGGGTTTCGTAGTCGTCAACGCACTTGGGGAAGCGCGCCGCGAAGTCGGCGATGAAGTCAAGCAGCGAGCCTTGGCGGTTGTCATTCAGCGACGACATGATTTTGGCGTTGCGCACCTTAGAAGCCTTGTACTGCGGCATCTGCTCAGGCAGGTCGCGGTACACACCGCCGGGGCGGAAATAGGCAGCGTGCATGCGCGCGCCCGAGGCGGCTTCGTACATGTCGAAAAGGTCTTCACGCTCGCGGAAACAATAGATGAAGACGTTCATCGCGCCGCAGTCCAGGCCGTGCGCGCCCAACCACATCAGGTGATTCATGATTCGCGTGATTTCGCTGAACATCACGCGGATGTACTGCGCGCGCTCGGGCACGGTCACGCCCATCAGCCGCTCAATCGCCAAACAGTAGGCGTGCTCGTTGCACATCATCGACACGTAATCGAGCCTGTCCATGTAGGGCAACGACTGGATATAAGTCTTGCTTTCGGCCAGCTTTTCGGTGGCGCGGTGCAGCAAACCAATGTGCGGATCGGCGCGCTGTATGACTTCGCCGTCCAGCTCTAACACCAGCCGCAACACGCCGTGCGCAGCAGGGTGCTGAGGGCCAAAGTTCAGCGTGTAATTCTTGATTTCAGCCATGGTGTAGTAGCCCCCCAGTCGCTGCGCTCCTGCCCCCAAGGGACGTACGCTGGCGGACTGGCAAAGCCAGATCCGCGGCGGCAGTTGTTGGCCCCCCAGTCGCTGCGCTCCTGCCCCCAAGGGGCGTCCGCTGGCGGCCTGGCGACGCCAGATCCGCGGCGGTTGCTTGATAGGGATGCTTCGCTGCGGTCGCCACCGGGATCCGCTGGTCGAAAATCGCAAACATCAATGAAGTCCCCCGTAGTTGTCTTCGCGAATGATGCGGGGAGTGATGTCGCGTGGCTCGATGGTGACGGGCTGATAGATGACGCGCTTTTGCTCAGCGTCGTAGCGCATCTCGACGTGACCCATCGTCGGGAAATCTTTGCGGAAGGGGTGCCCGATGAAGCCATAGTCGGTGAGGATGCGGCGCAGGTCGAGGTGACCTTCAAAAATGATGCCGTAAAGGTCAAAAGCTTCTCGCTCAAACCAATTGGCCGCGCTCCAGACTTCGTTCAATGACGCGACGGTCGGCATGTCGTCATCCAGGCAAAACACCTTCAAGCGCAAGCGCCAGTTTTGGCTGACCGACAACAAATGCGACACCACGCAAAAGCGCAAGCCGTCCCAGTCTTGGTCTTTGTAGCTGGAGTAATCGACACCGCACACGTCCATGAGTTGCTCGAACTTCAAGCTCGCGTCATCGCGCAGGATCAACGCACAAGCGAGGTAGTCGTCTTGCGACACCGTGAGCGTGAGTTCACCCCGATCAGCGACCAGCTTTTTCACGCGCGCGCCCAAGGCCGACTGAACGGCTGCTTGCAAAGTTTGC
>JANYJJ010000178.1 GCA_025358485.1 Burkholderiales bacterium
GTCAGGGCAGGTGCGCGCGTGCCGCCGTTGCTCATCGATCAAGGCTTGGCTGACAAGTTTCTCGCTGAGCAACTGCACGTTGATTTGTTTCAAGCGACATGCCTTGAGGCAGGACAAGCCGTGACGTTGCGCAAGCACGAAGGCTATGACCACGGTTACTACTTTGTGGCCAGCTTCATGGCGGATCACATCGCCCATCACGCTGGGTTTTTGAACGCATGAAGCTCTCGGTCATTGACCAATCGCCCGCCCTGACAGGGCGCAGTGAATCGGAGTCAATTCGCGAATCGCTGGCTTTGGCGCGCCACGCGGAAGACCTGGGCTATCACCGCTTTTGGGTGAGTGAACACCACAACATTCCAGCCATTGTGGGCAGTGCGCCCGAAGTTCTGATGGCCGCAATAGCCGCCACCACGCAGCGAATTCGCATCGGCAGCGCGGGCGTGATGCTGCCGCACTACAGCGCGTTGAAAGTGGCCGAACAATTTCGCACTTTGGAGGCGCTGGCGCCGGGTCGCATTGACCTTGGCTTGGGACGCGCACCAGGGGGCGACATGCGCACCGCGCAAGCGCTGAATCCGAACGCGCAATCTGCGGCCGACCATTTTCCGCAGCAGGTGTTTGATTTGCACGCGTGGTCGCAGGGCGGCGAATGTGCCTCCCACCGCGGCGTCCATGCGCACCCGCACGGCCCGTTCGCGCCCGAGATGTGGATCTTGGGCAGCTCTGACTACGGCGCGCAGCTGGCCGCCCATTTCGGCTTGCCTTACGCCTTTGCATATTTTTTCACCGACGGGGAGGGCGCGGAGCAAGCGGTGGCGCTGTATCGGCGTCTCTACAAACCGAGCGAGCGCCACCCAAAACCTGAACCGACTTTGTGTGTGTGGGCTTTCGCGGCCGACACCGAAGCCGAAGCGCGCCGCCACGCACTCAGCCGTGACCGTTGGCGCGTTGACCGCCAGCGCGGCGTGTTCGGTGCGTTGCAATCGCCCGAAGCGGTCGCCGCCGAAGGCTTCAGCGCGGCCGATCAACTGACTTTGGATGTCATGCACAAACGCGCTTTTGTCGGCAGCGCCGCGAAGGTTGGCTCGCAGCTTCGTGCGCTTGCTGACGAGTTCGATTTGCAGGAATTGGTTGTCAATACTTGGTCGCACGATCCCGCAGCACGCTGCCACTCATACGCCTTGTTGGCGCAAGAATTTGGCTTGAATCACCTGCAAACGCATGCGACAAGAACAGCCTGATGCAAGTAGTTGATTTCGAACTGCGCGGCGAATTCATCCCCCTCGACGGCTTGCTCAAAGCCACCGGTTTGGCCCCCAGCGGCGGCTTCGCCAAAGGCATGGTGGCCGACGGCAAGGTGCAGGTAGACGGCCAAATGGAGCTGCGCAAAACCTGCAAGATCCGCGCGGGCCAAGTGGTCAGTGTGGCTGCTGTTCGTGTGCACGTGCTGGCCGCACTGGCCGCACCCGCTGCCAGCGATCCGCTTTCTTCCACTTCCTGAGCCCAGAAAACACCATGTTTGAAACCACATTGGCTGGCAGCCTGCCCAAACCCGCTTGGTTGTCTGAAACACAAAAACTGTGGCCGCAGTGGAAGCAAAGCGGTGACGATTTGCTGGCCGCCAAGCGCGACGCCACGCTGCTGTGGATCAAAGCACAGGAAGACGCGAGCCTGGACATCGTGGGCGACGGCGAGCAGTCGCGCCAGCACTTCGTACACGGGTTTTTAGAGCAAGTCGAGGGCATCGACTTCGACAACAAAGTCACCATGGGCATACGCAACAACCGCTACGACGCCCAGGTGCCGCAGGTGGTGTCAGCCTTGCGCCTGAAGGGTCGAGTGCACGCAATGGAAGCGCAGTTTGCGCGCGCCCACACGAAGAAGAAATTGAAGTTCACGTTACCCGGTCCCTTGACCATTGTTGACACCGTGGCCGACCGCTTTTATGGCGACAAGAAAGCCATGGCGATGGCGTTCGCTGAGCTGCTCAACCAAGAAGCTCTGGCATTGCAAGCCGACGGCGTAGACGTGATTCAGTTTGACGAGCCGGCCTTCAATGTCTACATGGCCGAGGCTGCCGAATGGGGCGTGCAGGCGCTTGAGATTGCCGCACGCGGCTTGACGTGTACGACCGCCGTTCACATTTGCTACGGCTACGGTATCAAGGCCAACACCGATTGGAAGGAAACCCTGGGGCAAGAGTGGCGGCAATACGAAGCCATTTTTCCGGCGCTCGCGCGCAGCAGCATTCAGCAGGTGTCACTCGAGTGCTACCACTCGCGCGTGCCGCCAGAGTTGATGGGTTTATTGGCCGGCAAAGACGTGTTGGTGGGCGTCATTGATGTGGCCAGCGACGTGATCGAAACGCCAGAACAAGTGGCTGACACCATCGGCCGCGCCTTGCAATGGGTGCCCAAGCAGCGCTTGTTTCCTTGCACGAATTGCGGCCTGGCCCCGATGAGTCGCGAGGTGGCAGAGAAGAAGTTGCAGGCTTTGGCGCAAGGCGCTGCCTTGGCTCGCGTTCGCTACGGTTGACGCCCCCTCAGCACCGCCTAAACATGAAATTTTCTCCTCCAGTGGTGCTGTCCTCCCAGCTGCTTTCGGCGCTTCGGGATGACGGTCATGCGGTGCTGGCACCGCGCGAAGTTAGCGATTTGGTGAAAACACCGCTGACGGCTTTGCTGGCGCTGAACCCGTCTTGGGATGACTTGCCACCCGATGCCTACTTGCGCGATGGCGGCCGCTACCGTAAACGCCGACACGCCTGCTTTGTGGTCAACGGCGAATCGGTGCAGCCCGTGCCGCATCGTGCGCACTGGCAGCCGGTGGAATACAACGCGCTGCACGGCGGCTTGGAGCGTTGGTTTGATGCGATGCAGCCTGAGGTGTTGAATGACGCCGCCTGGAAGCTAATGCTGCGTTACTTGGCGGCTGTGTGCAGCCAACTCAAGGGCGTGCAGCCGTGGTTTGTTGAGGCGCACCAATTTCGCATTGACACCACCGACGGCATCGGCCGCCCCACTCCCGAAGGCGCGCACCGCGACGGCGTCGACTTTGTGGTGGTGGCTCTCGTCAGCCGCGAAGGCGTGAAAGGCGGCGAGACGCGGGTGTTTGACGCCGACGGCCCCGACGGCATTCGGTTCACCATGACCGAACCGTGGACGCTGCTGATGCTGGACGACGCCCGTGTCATTCACGAAACCACGCCGATCCAGCCTGTGAACCCCCAGCGTGGTGGCCACCGTGACACGCTGGTGGTGACCTTCAGAGCAGGTGGTTTTCAGGGCCCTGAAGTGGTTTGAGCGTGCTTCGCGGTTGACGTTCGTCGCCGCCACCGACGCTTCATCCTGCACGGGCTGCAATTCGTCGCAAGCCGCTCGCGACGGCCTGGCAAGACACCGACACTGACTCCATCGACACAGCAGATGCGGTGTTGAAACCAAGTCAACCCGGAGCTCTCCATGAACGCAACCACCGTGACCCGCTTTGTGAAATCTGGCGCCGCAGTCGCTTCAGTCGCCATCGTCGCTGCCATGGCTGGCTTGATCAACTTGCAAGCCTCGCCTGTGTCCACCGTGCCGGTGGTCGAGCTGCCCCGGGTGGTGATCACCGCACAACGAGCGACCATCGTCGAGCTGCCTCGCGTGGTGGTAACCGGCTGCCGCGTCACCAGCACTGAAAGCAATGTGGCGCAGCGTGCTGTGAGCAAAGCCAGCCGCGGCTAAAACGGTGCTTCAGAAGTGAATTGCAAAGCCTCGCCAGAAGTGGGGTGAGACAAGCTCAAAGACGTGGCGTGCAACAGCAGCCGAGAGGAAAGCGCCAAAATTGGCGCAGACGCGTACAGCGCGTCGCCCCAAATGGGATGACCCAGTTCGCGCAAGTGGATGCGAAGTTGATGTGAGCGGCCCGTCACCGGCTCCAGCAGCAAACGGGTGTTCTTTTGAGCCGTGTCGCGAGACAGCACGGTGTATCGCGTCAATGACGGCTTGCCGAGTTCGGTATCCACTTTTTGCAGCGGCCGGTTTGGCCAATCGGTGAGCAAAGGCAAATCGATTTCGCCGCAGTCGCTTGCCACGTTTCCATGCACCACGGCCACGTAACGTTTGCTGATGGCGCGTTTTTCAAACGCGATGCTCAATTGGCGCTGAACCTCGGCACCGCGCGCAAACAGCATCAGCCCTGAGGTGGCCATGTCGAGGCGATGAACGACGAGCGCGTCTGCGTAAACGGCCCGAACCTGCGCTACTGCGCAGTTTTGTTTGTCAACGCCGCGTCCCGGCACCGACAGCAAGCCCGATGGTTTGCAGACCACCAGCAGCGAATCGTCTGCATACACAAACGTCAGCTCGCCGCTTGATTTGGTTGATGCGCCCGATGCGCGAAGTGTCGTGGCTTTGCCCATGAAGCTTGACCCAAGAGGCTTGACCCAAAAAAAGGGCCGCCAAAGCGACCCTTACGAATTCGTTGTGATCAACAACTCAGTGATTCTGCTCAATCCCGGCGATGGCCCATGAACGGCTGTCGTCTTGCGGTTTGACCAAATGCCACACCTCGTCAAAAGGTGCAGCCACAGCGTCTTTCTCTTCGCGAATCATGCCGTGGAAGCGCACGCTGACGATTTGGCGCTCGGCTTCAGTCGCCACATCGAGAACTTGGGCTTCAACGCTCACCACATCGGTTTCTTGCTTGGCGGTACCGCGCTCTTGCAGCTCGAGGCGGATGGTCGCGAACATTTCTGGTGTGGTGAAGTTGCGCAAATCGTTCAAGTCTCCAGCATCGTTGGCGGTTTGCATGCGGATGAAGATCATCTTGGCAATGCGTTCGAAGCCAGGCGAGTCGAAGTCAGCGGGCACGTGATTGCGCGTGGCCACGTTGGCACTGGCAGCAGATTCAAAATTTGCGGGCGTTGGGTTTTGAAATGGCGTGACAGGATTCACTGGTTCGGCCGTGCGGAACATGTTGTTCTTCGGCGCGTTGTCTGGTGCGTTGTTTGTCCCATAGTTTGGGGCGTTGTTGAAGGCACTCATGCCACCCGCCGCGCCCATGCCGGCCAGCGCGGGCTTGTTGCCACCCAGGCCCCCACCAAAGCGCTTCATCAAGAAGCGAATCGCAAACACGGCCACCAAGGCGAACAGCGCCATGGTCAAGAAGTTACCAAAAGCTGCGCCCATGCCCAAATGGCTCATCAGCGCGGCGATGCCCAAGCCAGCGGCCAGACCGGCCAGCGGGCCCATCCAGTTGCGCTTGGGTGCGGCAGC
The DNA here is from genome assembly GCA_025358485.1 of Burkholderiales bacterium. Lineage (GTDB taxonomy): Bacteria > Pseudomonadota > Gammaproteobacteria > Burkholderiales > Burkholderiaceae_C > JANYJJ01. Next base: position 5,262 of record JANYJJ010000178.1, read on the forward strand.
GGCGACACCAGCAGCGGCAGGCGCTGCGGCGGCTGACGGGGCCGCTGGTTTGGCTGGCACTGCATCAGGTGCTGACTTGGCCGGCATGTTGCGTTGCATGCCGGACGAATTGCCACTGCCCAAACGCTTGGCGTCGACCGACAGGGGCGACAAAGCGGTGGCGGCGGCGATCAACAGGGCGCTGACGAAAAATTTGTTCATTCGTGATCCTTACAGAAGCTGACAGATTCGGGCTGCGCGTAGTGTGTCATGCAAATGAAAAGGTGTTTGCACAAAACCCACATGAAATATGGGGCGGCTTGCCTGCCGATTCAAGGCCTCGGCGGTGGGACTGGCCGGGCGGTGAAAATGCGCTCATGCCAAACCAAATTCCAGCTTGAGATGAGCAAAGCTTTCACCCGCGAATCTGACGCCGATGATGAGGGCGAAGGCGAAACGCCGGCTGCGCCACCAGCCTTGCCAGCGGGTGTCAAAAACTACATCACGCCCGCCGGGTTTGCGCGCCTGCGTGCAGAGCTCATGAACTTGCTGGATGTCGAGCGACCGAAGGTGGTGGACGTGGTGTCTTGGGCCGCCAAGAACGGTGACCGGTCAGAAAACGGTGACTACCTTTACGGCAAAAAGCGGCTGCGCGAAATTGACCGTCGCATTTACTTTTTGACCAAGCGCTTGGAGCTGGCCGAAGTGGTAGACCCCAGCGTGCATTTCGGTCGCGAGCAAGTCTTTTTCGGTGCCACCGTCACCTACGTCGACGACAACGGTGCACAAACCACCATCACGATCAAAGGCGTTGATGAGTTCGATTCGACGCTCGGCGAAGTGAGTTGGATTGCACCGGCATCACGTGCACTGCTCAAAGCCAAAGTGGGCGACGAAGTGAGCTTGGTCACGCCGGGTGGCCAGCACCGGCTTGAGGTGATCGCCGTGAGCTACCCGAGTGCCGCCGTCAAGGCTTGACGCGGGTGACGCGAAGCGCGGCGTGCGAGCGCTTCAACTGGCGGATCACCTCGGCCAACTGCAATCGGTCGCGCACGCTGAGCAGCAAAGTCAGCTCGGTGGTTTCACCGGCGGCTTCCGCACCCATGTCGATGTGCGTGATGTCGGCTTCGGCGCGCGCGACAGCCGCCGCCACTTCAGCCAAGACACCTTTGCCGTTTTTCAGAAGCACGGCAATGGCGGTTTCGAAAGGGCGAACGGGTTGTTCTGACCAGTCCACTGTCATCCAGCGTTCGCTGTCGCGTTCCATCAGGCGTTTGCCCACGCCGCAGTCGGCGGTGTGCACCACCAAACCTTCGCCGCGGCCAAGGTAGCCCAAAATCTCGTCACCGGGTATTGGGCGACAGCAGTGCGCCATTTGCACGCTGCCACCTTCGCTGCCGTCGATCATCACCAAACCCTGTGCTGATGTGTGCGCATCGGCACCGTAGCGGCCCAAGGTGAGCACCACCGCGTCGGGCTTGGTGCCGCGGTCGGCCAACAAACGTGCCAAACGTTTGGCCACGATGGTGGCGATCTTTCGGCCCAAGCCGATGTCGGTCATCAACTCTTCGCGGTGGCGGTTGCCGCTCCAACGCAAAAGCTGGTGCCACACCCCTTGACCGGCCGCGCCGTCGACATCGTCCTCGGCGGGCATGGCCAAGCCTTCGGCACGCATGGCTTGGGCGAGCATTTTTTCACCCAAGTCTTGCGACTCTTCCAGCTCCATGGTTTTCAAGTAATGGCGAATTTTTGAACGCGCGCGGCCGGTGCGCACGAAGTTCAACCAAGCCGGATTGGGCTTGGCACCAGGCGAAGTGACGA
>JANYJJ010000179.1 GCA_025358485.1 Burkholderiales bacterium
GCGCTATGCGACGCTGTACAACCATCATTTGCCGCAATCGGCGTTGAAGAGTAAAACACCTATTCAGGCCATGAAAGACTGGCACTTCTCAAACCCCGAATTGTTCCACCGACGTCCTTATGATCGTCCGGGATGCGACACATAGGCATAAGAAATCTTGTAAAAAGCAGTGCCGCTGGCATTGCTGAACGTGCTTTCCATAAGCTTGTCGCCAGCCCATGTATTGACTTTCTTGAGTTGCGCGCTTTTGCCGGGGTAGTAAGTGACGGCACTGAGTCGGCCGCTGCTGTCATACGAATAGTCAGTTTTTTCGCCGTTCCAATCCAAGGTGTAGTCGATATAGCCGTTTGCGTCGTAGAAAGTGGCGGCACTGCTGGGCCCACAGCTGGTGGTACCAGACCGCGCTACGTTTGTTAGGCGCACCGCACCTCCGGCTGGTGCAAAGGTGTAAGTAGTGGCCTGACCCGCAGCCGAAGTCAAACTTGTTGTGTTGAGGCCGTATGCGAAAGTGTCGCGATCTTCCCCTCCTGCCAACCCACTTTCTATCGCTCGCCTGCTCTGGTCATAAGCGTAGGTGCTGTAGCGAACGCCGTTGATTGATATTCCGGTTAAGAGCGTGAATCCAACGGAACTTTCATAGTGGTACTTACGAACGCTTGGCAAAGCACCGGGCGATGTAACCGTGTCTAACATGTTGTTGGAATTGTAGGTATAAAGCCACTGACCGCCGTTTGAATCCACTATGGATGTGACGCGCGAGCCTGTCCAATTAAAATTAACATACTGGCCAGCGCTGTTGGTGACTTTAATGAGCTGCGCCGGATTAGATGGAGAATATTGAAACGTCAACTTTAACCCTAACGGACCTTCAATTGATTGAAGGTATCCATCATGCGAGTACACATAGGTGGTGAGGTTTTTGATCAAAGTCCACTGAGTGTAGGGTTCGTATACAAGACTCCCGCCGGATGACGAACCGGACGCTGTGTAAACGAATGGATCACTTGCGCTGGGCTTGAGCTGGTAAAACTCGCGGGATCCATCTGTATTCCAAACGTTGACGCTCGTCGGGATACAGGCACCCCAGTCCGCACTGTAGCTGCATCCGGTTGATAGCAGCTTGATACTCTGGAGGCTTGAATACCAATTGGGGCCAAACATCCCGATGGCCGCGTTTACATTGGGCACGCTTCGATATGTTCGCGCGTGATTTATCCCGTAAAACGAAAGCTGAGAAAAATCACTCTCGGGTTTGATTTTTTCGCCCGTGGCCAAAATAACCGGATTGCAGGAAACCGGATTCTTATCAGAATCGCCGGCCCCAGAGTTATCACTTGTCGGGGATTTTGCCTGTTGCGAGGTGATTAAGCTTGCCGAGTTGCTACTCCCACTAAATGAGTTTCCTACGTTATAGAAATTCGGGGGTGGACTGGAAATATTTGTCGGGAGCGTATAAGACGATGGTGGGGGCCTTTGGGGTTACCGTGCCGGTAATAGTAATTATCTCCAACGTAGTCGGTGCAAGCGTATTAAGACAATCATTTAGTGCGACTACTCTACCGACTGCGCTGTTCGGTTTGATACATGGCGGGTCGGCGTACGCCGCATCGCAAATGCACATAGCCATAATAAAAAGTGAAGCAGCAGTTTTGGACAGTTTCATTTTTCGAATCCTGTGACGAATTTTTTTAACTCGGAATTTTCGTAAAGCGTTGTGGATATATCTATTAGTAAGAAGCCAACGAATGCTCAGCGGAACTTAGTTTATTTGTACCTATTACTTTACTTTTCCCTGATACAGATTCAAGCGTAGAAACCCTATATAGACGGCTCTGCAAAATTAGGTTGACCCCGCAAGCAGCGCCGCTGGGGTCAGTTCTCTCAATTCCGCTGCGCCGGTCATCCATTGACCACCCTCACCCACCGCCCACCACGCGCAGACGACCTGACCACCGCTTGAATGAACGCCACACCCCTGACGCCGTCGGCGACGGTTGGGAATTGCACTGTGGGGTCGAGCTTCGGTGGTGTCTTGGCCTTGCTTGACTTGACTGATCGCGCATGCCGAATGGCCAGCGCAATGTCGCCGTACAAGGTGGCGAAGGCTTCCACATAACCCTCGGGGTGCCCCGCAGGAATGCGCGTGACGCGTGCGGCATCGCTGCTCGCGCCCGCTGTAGCGCGGGCCATGATTTGCGTGGCTTGGTTCAGGGGCGACCACAACAATTGGTTGGGATGTTCTTGCCGCCACTCCACGCCGCCGCGGCTGCCGTAGATGCGAATGCGCAGGTTGTTTTCGTTGCCGGATGCGACTTGACTGGCCCACAAAGCGCCTCGGGCGCTTTTTGTCAATTCATTGCCTCGTGCGCTTTTCGTCATTTCAGCGCCTCGGGCGCTTTTTGTTGATTCGTGGCCCCTCGCGCCATCCGCAAACCGCAACATCACCTGCGCGTTGTCGTCCAGCCTGCGCCCTTGCACAAAGCTGCTCAGCTCGGCGCACAACTCGCTGACTTGCAGGCCGGTGATGAACTCGGCCAGCTGGTAGGCGTGGCTGCCGATGTCGCCAATGCAGCCGCCTGCGCCTGCGCGCGCGGGGTCGGTGCGCCAGTCGGCTTGCTTTTGGCCGGTGCCTTCCAAGGCCTCGCTGAGCCAGTCTTGCGGGTACTCGACTTGCACCACGCGGATGTCGCCCAGCTTGCCTTCACGAACCATCTGGCGCGCTTGTCGCACCATGGGGTAGCCGGTGTAGTTGTAGGTGACGGCGAATATCAAGCCGCGCTTGGCCGCCAGCTTTTGCAAGCGCTTGGCATCGGCGACGGAATTGGCCAAAGGTTTGTCGCAAATCACATGAATGCCAGCGTTCAAGAACGCTGTGGCCACGGCGGCGTGCAAGTGGTTGGGCGTGACGATGGCCACCACTTCGATGCCGTCTTCGCGCGCCGCTTCGGCCAGCGCCATGGCGTGAAAGTCGGTGTAGGTGCGTGCCGGGTTCAAGCCCGAAGCCAAGCCCGAGCGCACGGCCTTTTCTGGGTCTGAAGCCAAGGCACCGGCCACCAATTCGTAGTGATCGTCCAAGCGCGCGGCCATGCGGTGAACTGCGCCGATGAAGGCACCTTCACCGCCGCCGACCATGCCCAAGCGGATTCGTGCGGGCTTCGCTTGCGGTGTTTTTGAGGTCACGCTAAATGCCCAACATGCGCTTCAATTGCTTGGGGTCGGTGGCCCCGCCTGCGAAGTCGTCGAAGGCACGCTCGGTGACTTGGATGATGTGATCGGCGATGAACTTGGCACCTTCGGCCGCGCCTTGTTCGGGGTGCTTCAAACAGCATTCCCACTCCAACACGGCCCAACTGCTGTAGTTGTATTGCGCCATCTTGGAGAAGATGGCGCGGAAGTCGATTTGGCCGTCGCCCAGCGACCTGAAACGCCCCGCGCGGTTGAGCCAGGGTTGGTAAGCGCCGTACATGCCTTGGCGGCCGTTGGGGCGAAATTCGGCGTCTTTGACGTGGAAGGACGAGATGCGCTGGTGGTAGATGTCGATGAAGGCCAGGTAGTCGAGTTGTTGCAGCAAAAAGTGCGACGGGTCGTAGTTGATGCAGCAGCGCGGGTGGTTGCCCACGCGCTCCAGCAGCATCTCAAACGTGACGCCGTCGAACAGGTCTTCGCCGGGATGCAGCTCGAAAGCGACGTTGCAATCGGCGTCGTCAAAGGCATCAAAAATCGGCCGCCAGCGTTTGGCCAATTCGTCAAACGCGGCCTCGACCAAACCGGCGGGCCGCTGCGGCCACGGGTACAAAAACGGCCAGGCCAACGCGCCTGAAAAACTCACGTTCGACTTCAAGCCCATGTGTTTGGACGCCTTGGCCGACCACAGCATTTGCTGCACCGCCCACTTTTGCCGGGCCTTGGGATTGCCCTTGACGGCGTCGGGCGCAAATGCATCAAAGGCTTCGTCGTAGGCCGGGTGCACGGCCACCAACTGGCCTTGCAAGTGCGTGCCCAGCTCGGTGATTTCCACGCCGTTGGCACGCGCCACGCCCACCAGTTCATCGCAGTAAGTTTTGCTGGACGCGGCGCGTTTCAAGTCAATCAAGCGCGCGTCCCACGAAGGCAACTGCACGCCTTTGTAGCCGTGACCGGCCGCCCATTTGGTGATGCCGTCCCAGGTGTTGAACGGTGCTGCGTCACCCGCAAACTGCGCCAAATAAATGGCAGGGCCTCTGATGTTGCTGGGCATGTGCGAACTCCGTTGACGGTGGGCGATGGATCTAAAACCGCATCGTAGTCAGCCAGTGCGATGGACGCAATGGCAGCGGTCAGTTGCCACGCGCCAATATGGTCCGATTAGCCATATCTTTCAACCCGTTCAGACTGCGGTGCGTTTTCGATCATCCTGAGGTAGCTTCCCCGATCATCCTGAGGTATCGAAGGAAGGAAGGAAGGAAGGCCAGCGCAGGACTTCCTTCGCTACCTCAGGACGGTCGGAAACCCGCTTCAGCCCGAACGGGTCTTGTTTGTGTTCCTGCGAAAACGACCAGTGTTGATTCACGCCCCGAGGTTTCCCCCAGTCAAGAATTCAGATGCAAAGCCAGATTTGGTTCGCCAAAGTCATGACCGCGTCGGGCTGCAAATAAGCGGCAAACACACCCAACAACACGGCCGTGGCTGCCGCCCAGGTGAGCAGGCGTTTGCGAAGTTTGGCGTTCATGCAGGCACCGCAGACGCTCGCGAATCGGGCCGCGCAATGGCGGTTTCTTTCACCGGCAAATTGGCCAGCGCGGCAAACACACCCAGCGTGCCCGCGATCCACCACATCAGGTCGTAGTTGCCGGTGATGTCGTACAACTTGCCGCCCAACCACGCGCCCATGAAGCTGCCGACTTGGTGACTCACAAACACAAAACCGCTGAGCATGGACAAATACTGCACGCCGAAAATCTGCGCCACCACGGCGTTGGTGGGCGGCACAGTGGACAGCCACAGCGCACCAAACACCGACGAGAAAACATACACGCTCATGGGCGTGAGTGGCACGTTCAAAAACACGACGATGGCCACGGTGCGCAGCGCGTAAATGCCCGACAAGATGTAGCGCTTGGGCATGCGTTCACCCAAGCTGCCCACGGTGTAGGTGCCGAACACATTGAACAAGCCTATCAAGGCCAATGCGGTGGTGGCCACATTCGGCGTCAGGCCGTTGTCTTTCAGATAACTGGGCATGTGTATGCCGATAAACACCAACTGAAACCCGCACACAAAGTAGCCCGCCATCAACCAGCGAAAGCTCGGGTAGGCGAAGGCTTCGCGCACCGCTTGCATCATGCTTTGCTGAACACCCGTGGCTGCGGGGCGCGGCGGTTCTTTCAAACCAAACGACAGCGGAATGATGATGAGCGCCAACGCGCCCAAAACGAACAACGCGTTTTGCCAGCCCAAGCCGCCGATCAAACCGTTTTCCACCGGCACCATCAAGAACTGCCCGAACGACCCGGCGGCGGCCGCCACGCCCATGGCCCAACTGCGTTTTTCTGGTGCCACATTGCGGCCGATCACGCCGTAAATCACAGCGTAAGTGGTGCCCGATTGCGCCATGCCCAAGATCAAACCGGCGCTGCCCATGAAGGCCAAACCCGAGGTGGACAAACCCATCAACACCAAGCCCGCGGCGTAAAGAATGCCGCCGACGATGAGCACGCGGTAAGCGCCAAACTTGTCGGCAAACGCCCCCGCCACGGGCCCTGCAAAACCCCAAGCCAAGTTTTGAATGGCGATGGCGAACGCAAAGGTTTCACGCGTCCACCCGCGGTCCATGGTGACGGGTTGCAGCCACAAACCAAAGCCGTGGCGTATGCCCATGGACACCGTGACGATCAGCGCGCCGCAGATTAAAACTTGGCGCAGGGACAGGGTGGGTTGGGGTGTGGTCATGTGATTCTTTGATAAAAGCGGAGCGTCCGTTGGCCGGTTCGCCTGAAAGATGGATCAAGCTTCTGCTCGGCCATGCGCGTGCAGCCAAGTGTTAACCGTCTTGATGATCTCTCTTGCCGCTGCGATCAAGTCCAACGCCGAAGACTCTGCCACTGGCCTGTCCAATATACGCGCTTGTCCGGTGTGCGCGAATGAGTTCCGAGCCTCCAGAATATTGCGAAGTGCGGTCCAGAGACGAGTCGATTCCTTGAGAGTGTGGCCACAAACAGCGTTTAAGAGAACTGAATATTGGTCTGAAATGGACGGCCCGCGGCCTGCGTTACGGGTTGCAATCCAGTTCCAAAGTTCTGCGGGGATCGACGTATTCCTTGCGTGCTCAGATATCGCTATCTCCACGAACACCTCCAGTGCAATGGCTGTAAGGAGCAACGCATTTCCGACATCGGGCATGACCCGCTCTGCTTGTGTCAGCAAGGGATGCCAAGCCGGCACCGTGAAGTTGCGGGGCAATTTTGAAAACTCGGTCCAGAATTCGTTGCCGACGCGAATCATCGGACCGAAAGTGGCAGACATCGATTCGCGCCCACGAAACTTGCCGTCCTCCGCAAGAAGTTCCGAACGATCATCATTCAGGTAGTCAAGTTTCCATGCGCAACTTTCTAATTGAACAAGCGCTATCCCGGGAGCATCAAAAAAGTAGGCAAGCCTGCTTATGAAGTTGTTCGCGACGCGCTCTACTTTTGCGTCGCTCAAATCTCGAACCGAAGCGTCTGACCGATCAAATTCAGCCCTGGAAAAAACGATCTCGAGATGGTTGTGAGACTCAACTCGGCCAGCTTGAAAGCATGCTGCACTTTCTGTGAGACCACGTGTGTTTGCAAGGCGGGTGCCTTTAATCAAAGTTGCTGTCGCGCTCTCGGAATCGACTCTGTCAAAGACCGGCACGGGTGTCGGTTCGTGAGGAAGATATAAATCAAAGTCGAGTTGTATGGTTGCGACGGCAAGCATGCTGTTGCCGACTCCTTAACAGTGTGATGTCAACGCTTGCCCAGGCCGAGTTTTTCAAGCAAGCCGTTCAGCTCGTCAAGCGACCCAAACGCGATCGCCACTTCGCCTTGCTCGCCGCGCTTGGTGCGCTTTTTGACGCGCACTTCAACGGCGGCGGTGAGCACATCAGACAACTCCTGTTCGATGCGCGTGATGTCGCGCGACTTTTGCTGAGACTCGCGCAGCAACGGCTTTTGGCGGCCCGAGGCTCCGGCTTGATTCACCACGCGGGCGACCAATTTTTCTGCGTCGCGCACGCTGAGTTTTTTGGCGACGATCTCGGTGGCGTTCAAGATTTGCACGGCAGCTTCCAACGGGAGCAGCGCGCGCGCATGGCCCATGTCGATGTCACCGGCCATGAGCATTTGCTGCACGGGCTCGGTCAAATTCAACAGGCGCAGCAAGTTGCTGGCGGCGCTGCGCGAGCGGCCCACCGCTTGCGCGGCTTGTTCATGCGTCAACCCAAATTCATCGGTCAGGCGCTTCAGGCCTTGCGCTTCTTCCAGCGGGTTGAGGTCTTCGCGCTGGATGTTTTCTATCAGCGCCATCGCAGCAGCGGCTTCGTCGGCCACAGCGCGCACCAGCACGGGCACCTCCGTCAAGCCCGCCAGTTTGGAGGCGCGAACGCGGCGTTCCCCGGCAATGATCTCGTAGCGGCCTGAGCCCACAGCACCGACCGGCCGCACCAGCACGGGCTGCATCACGCCTTGGGCTTTGATGCTTTCGGCCAGCTCGTAGAGCGAGCCTTCGTCCATGCGGGTGCGCGGCTGGTACTTGCCAGCTTGCAGCTGCGACAGCTTCAGCGTGTGTGGCAAACCGTCGTCCACGGCGGCGGGGGTTTCAACAACTTTGGGGCCGAGCAACGCTTCAAGGCCGAGGCCGAGGCCTTTGGGTTTTTTGGTGACCATGCCGAATTGTCGGCGATGAATTTGCGCCTCAGTCGGCGCTTTTAGTTGCTGCGCCGCGCGACCCAATAGGTCGCACCTTCGGGCCCGTAGCGCTCGTCGTGCGGGACGTTGCGCGCCAGCTCAAAACGCTGGCCTGCGGTGATGTGCTGGGTGTGCTTTTCGGTGCCCGTGCTGGGGTCGGCAGCGACGGTCAACCACAGCTCACCGCTGACGACCAAGGCTTTGGCGTCGAAGGAGTGGGTGTGGGTGTCGAGCACGGTGAGGGGCGGCCATTCGCGCGAGATGACTTCGGTGTAGCCGTCGGCGCGGGCGGTGGCTTCAAATTCTTGGAAGGTCGGAGTGCTCAAGATATCTTTCATTTCGTGCTCCGCTCGGATTGTATTCTGCGCTCAACGAGCAGCATTGGGGCTGGTCATGGCAAATCCCCGAAGTTTTCGAATTTTGAAGCGGCTTGAATCAAACCGCACTTTTCCAGAACCGCTGCTTCAACCGCCAGCCCAGCAGCACCGCGATCACGACCGCGTACACCGCCACTTCGGCGAAGTTGTTCTTCGCGGCGCGCATCCAAAAGAAATGCAGCAAGCCGAGAAGCACGATGGCGTAGACGGCTTTGTGCAGCAGTTGCCAGCGCTTGGCACCCATCCATTTGATGGCGGCGTTGAAAGACGTAGCAGCCAGGGGCGTCATGAGCAACAGCGCCGTGGTGCCCACCAAAATGAAGGGACGCTTGATGATGTCTTTGACGATGTCGTTCAGCACAAAACTCATGTCGAGCCAGGCGTAGCTCAAGAAATGCAGGCACACATAAAAGTAGGCAAACAAACCCAACATGCGGCGAAAACGCAGCAGCGCAGGCTGCGCAGTCCACTGGCGCAGCGGCGTGATGGTCAGCGTGAGGCACAAAAAGCGCAGCACCCAATCGCCGGTGGCGCGAATCAAGGCTTCGGCCGGGTTGGCACCCAAACTGTTGTTGACCGCACCGAAGGTGAGCCAAGCCAACGGCAGCAAGCACAACACAAAAAGCGCGGGCTTGGCCGCCACATGCAGCAGCGGCGACTTGCGCTTCACGGCCGCGCGCAGCGGCGGTTTTGAGTGCAAAACGGCAGATTCCATGGCGATTCTCAAAACTGCTTTTTCAAGTCCATGCCGGCGTACAGCTGACCGACCTGCGCCTCGTAACCATTGAACATCAGCGTGGGGCGCTTCTTCTGGAACAAACCGTCTTCGCCGATGCGGCGCTCGGTGGCTTGGCTCCAACGCGGGTGATCGACCGTGGGGTTGACGTTGGAATAGAAGCCGTACTCGTCAGAGTTGGCCTTGTACCAACTGGTGCGCGGCTCTTTGTCGGTGAAGCGAATTTTGACGATGGACTTGCCGCTTTTGAAGCCGTACTTCCAAGGCACGACCATGCGCACGGGCGCGCCGCTTTGGTTGGGCAGCACCTCGCCGTACATGCCAAACCCCAGCAAGGCCAGCGGGTGCATGGCTTCGTCCAGACGCAGGGCTTCCACATACGGCCACTCCAACACTTTGGAGCCGAGGGCGGGCATGGTTTTGGGGTCGGCCAGGGTGACAAATTCAACGTACTTGGCACCGGGCAGAGGCTCGACGCGCTTGATGAGTTCACTCATGGAGTAGCCCACCCACGGGATCACCATCGACCAGCCTTCGACGCAGCGCAAGCGGTAGATGCGCTCCTCCATGGCCGACAGCTTCATCAGCTCGTCCAGGTCATACACCTTGGGCTTCTTGACCAGGCCTTCCACGGCCACGGTCCACGGTTTGGTTTTCAACGTGCCTGCGTTTTTGGCGGGGTCAGACTTGTCGGTGCCAAATTCATAAAAGTTGTTGTAGCTGCTGGCGTCGGCGTAGGGCGTGGCCTTGTCCATGGTGATGCCGCCGGGCACGGCGCTGCGCATACCGGGCAATGCCGCCAGCTTGCCGGGCTTGGCGATTTGCGCCAGCGCGTCACGGGCGGCCCATGAGGCCAAGCCCAAACCGCTGGCACCGAGCGCGAGCGTTTTCAGTGCAGAGCGGCGGCCTTCGTAAACCTCACGCGAGGTGATGTCGATGGCGCTGTGATGCGTGAAGCCGCGGTCTTTGAGGTGGTGCATGTTGCTTGCCTTTGGTGTTGCAGTTGTGAACAGTGGTCGCGCTTTGCTTGGGACTTCTTACTTATTGGGGAGGACAGCGGCTTTAAACCACAGGCCCCGCCCCGCCGTCTTCAAACAAGCGCAGCGAGTTTTGCGAAACGCGTTCGCGAAAGCTGCGGCGGTTCATGAGTTTGATTTGCGCTTCGCTGGGCAGGTCGGTGATGTTGATGACGTTTTTAACAATGAGGGCGTCGATCACGTCTTCAATCACGCGCACAAAACCGGCGTCCAAGCGCACAAAGCCGTCGCCCTCAGCCGGGGCCTGGCCCCAGCCCAAAAAGGCCAAGACTTCGGCGTTGTTGTCAGGCAAAAATTCGGCGTCGGGCGCGTCAGCTTGGCGCAACATGGTGCTGATGCGCCCGGTGGCGTCGCGGTGAACATAAGGCATGGCGGCAAAGTCGAGTGTCTGGCGCTCCAATTTACGCTTTTGCCCAAAGTCTGATGCTTCAAACTGTGGCGCATTGCACGGGCTTTCAACTGCACCCCGCAAACACGACCACCAATGAAAACGCCGGAGCAAGTCCGGCGTTTTCATTGAACGCGGCATTTGCTCAGCGCAAACCGGCCACATAGTCAGACACCGCTTTGATTTCGCGGTCGTTCAGCTTGGCTGCAACACCGGTCATTTGCACGCTGTTGTTGCGGGTGCCGGCTCGGTAGGCGATGAGCTGGGTTTCTGTGTATTCGGCGTGCTGGCCACCCAAGCGCGGGTACAGGGCCGGGATGCCCGAACCCGTGGGGCTGTGGCAACCGGCGCAGGCGGGGATGCTGCGCTCGGCAATGCCGCCGCGATAAATTTTTTCGCCCAAGGCGACGGTGTCCTTGTTGGCGGCAAAACCGGGTTTTGCTTTTTTCGTGGCGAAGTAGGCTGCCACGTCCTTCATGTCAGCTTCGCTGAGCGTGGACGCAAAACCCATCATCACGGCGTTGGCGCGCTTGCCCGATTTGAATTCGGTCAGTTGTTTGACAAGATATTCGGGGTGCTGGCCTTGCAGGATGGGATTGGCAGGCACGCCCCGTGAACCGTCGTTGGTGTGGCAGGCCACGCAAACACCGTTGGCGATGACATCGCCTTTAGCGGCGTCGGGCTTGGCGGCTGCGGGGGCGGAGGGGTTGGATTCACTCGCGAAGGCCGCAGCGGCGCATGCGGCGAGCAGAATGGAAAGGGAAAAACGAGCTGCTGACTTCATGACGTGGGCTGTCGCGTTGTTTGAGACGAATTGCATATCACGTAGATTTTACAATCAAGGCTTTGGGCGACCGAATGACAGAGCAAAAGACCCCCAGCAAAGGCCGCCCACCCGCCAAGTCAGCACGGCCCGGGGTGGCTGTAGTGGCTGCGGTGCCTAACCCGGAAAAGATCGCCCTCGGCTGGACGCACACCGCGCGCTTCCTCACCACGGCCAGTTTGCTCAATCAATTGCCGCAGTCTGAGTTGCCGGAAATTGCCTTTGTGGGCCGCTCAAACGCTGGCAAAAGCACCGCCATCAATGTGATGACGCAGCAAAAGCGCCTGGCCTTTGCTTCCAAAACGCCGGGCCGCACGCAACACATCAACTTGTTTGAGCTGGGCCCCAAGCTGCAAGCAGACGCCTTGTTTGCCGACTTGCCCGGCTACGGATACGCGGCCGTGGCGCGCGGTGCCAAGTTGCGCTGGCAGTTGGTGATGGCCGAGTATTTGGAAGTGCGGCGCGGCCTGACCGGCGTGGTTTTGATGATCGACTCGCGCCTGGGCTTCACCGATTTGGACAAACAACTGCTCGCCTTCGTGGCACCGCGCATCGGCAACGGCTCGGTGAAAATGCTGGTGCTGTTGACCAAGGCCGACAAGCTCAACCGCAACGAACAAGCCGCAGCGCTGATGGCGGCGCAAACCGCGCTGGCCGACCTGACCACGCCAGAAGCCGACGTGAGCGTGGCGCTGTTTTCTGCGCTGAAGAAAACCGGCGTCAGTGACGCTGCGCAGCTGCTGCACGCTTGGGCGCATCCGGTGCGTGCTGAAGTTGCAAATGCGGTTGCGGTTGCGGTTGCGGTTGCGGTCGTGGTTGCCGATTGAGACTGATGCTGTCGGTTCAGCTTCAAAAAATCAAACTGCCGCACGGCATCACCCTGTCGTGCCGCGTGGCGGGGCCGGTTGACGCGCCCGTGCTGCTGTTTTTGCACGGCTTTCCCGAAGCGGCTTTTGTGTGGGATGAGTTGCTGCTGCACTTTGGCCAGCGCTACCGCTGCATTGCGCCCAACCTGCGGGGCTTTGCCGATTCAAGCGCGCCGCTGGAGGTCGAGGCTTACCGAGTCAAGCACTTGACAGCCGACTTGCTGGCGCTGATACACATCACGTCGCCGAACAAGCCCTTGGCCGCTTTGGTGGCGCACGACTGGGGCGGCGCGGTGGCGTGGGGTTTTGCGGTGCAGCACCCGGACGCATTGCAGCGCTTGGTCAACATCAACTCGCCGCACCCCGCCACGTTTTTGCGCGAGCTGCAACACAGCGCGGCACAACAAGCGGCCAGCAGTTACATGAATTTTTTGTGCCGCCCCGATGCGCAAAAGCTGCTGATGGAAAACGACTTTGCGCGCCTGTGGCCCTTCTTTACGAACATGGCGGCCAACATGACCTGTGCACCCGCCGACACGTGGCTGACTGAGGCCGTGAAGGACCAGTACCGCGCCGTGTGGAATCAAGGCTTGAACGGCGCGTTGAACTACTACCGCGCCTCGCCGTTGAAGCCGCCATTGACGGCTGACGACGCGGTGATGAAGCTCCACTTCACGCCCGAATTTGTCACGGTCAAGCTGCCCACGCTGGTGATTTGGGGCGAAGCCGACACCGCTTTGCCGCTGGGCTTGTTAGACGGCCTGGAGCCGTTTGTGCCGCAGATGCGCTTGCTGCGCGTGCCGGGTGCGTCGCACTGGATCGTCCATGAGCAGCCCGCTTTGGTGGCGGCTGAGATTGACAAATTTCTGAACATCATTTGACCGAAAACATCACGGTGCCGTGGTGTCTCGATGAGAACTGCGTGACCCCACCGCCACCATGGGCTCGGTGAAGGCCTTTCTCACACCGGGCTCCTGTTAGTCAACCAAAATAGTGCCATCCATGACAGCAACTAGTCGGCAGCGTAAGCGAGCGTCTTTCATCTGCCGTCGTTCAGCCGGGATCCTCAACCGGTTAATGCAAGGCACCTGCGAGCGACCGCAAGTTGTCGTTGTTTGTAGCAATGATGCGCTGGCAAGAGGTCGCCCAGACACCAGACATTAGCTTCCAGCCACCGAAGGGCTGACGCGTGCCGCATCACTTCAGTCCGCGAAAGTGATTGCTCGAACGCGATATAGCTCGCTGAACGGCAAGAAGCCTGGGCTTGCTGAGGCTGGTGTGTTAGCGATGAACGTTGATCGGCGCTGATCAACGCTTATCAACGCTTATCAACGATCTCGCAAGCCGTGCGGTAGCCGCCGATGCGCTTCACATAGGTCAGCAAATCGTTAAAAAACGGATGCGAGCTGAGCGTGGACGCGTCGCCGACGAGGAGCAACTTGCGGCGGGCGCGGGTCATTGCCACGTTCATGCGCCGGATGTCGGACAGGAAGCCAATGTCGCGAGCGCTGTTGCTGCGCGTCAGTGACATCGCGATGATGTCGCGCTCCTGGCCCTGGAACGAATCAACGGTGCCCACGCTGAGCATGCGGTGCTGCAAGAGGCCGACCAATTGCTCGTTTTCCTCGATGGCGTCATTCAAATAATTGATCTGGGCGCGGTAGGGAGCAATCACACCGATGGTGAGCCGGCCCTGCCCGTGGTCTGTGCGCTCGTGTACACCAGGGTCATAGGGGTGCAATAACTGAGCAAGGCGCCGAAGCAGCAGATCCGCTTCTTCGGGATTGGCCGTGGAACGGCTTTCGGGGATACTGATTTCACGAAAACCGAGACCGGCTGTGTCAAGAAACTCCACGGGCAGGTCGGGCGGCAAGGTCATGCCATAGGTGTCGAGGTTGTAGGCATCCAGACCGGCGTTGCGAACGCTTTGATGCGCCTCCAGTTGTCCGCCGTAGAACTGCGCAGAACTGAATTCCATGATCTGCTGGTGCATGCGGTACTGCACCGTGAGCATGCGGGCGGTGGCTGGCTGCCTCTGGATGCACTTCTCGAACAGGGTCTCGCGCAGCCCTTCCCGGGCAGCCTTTTCGCTTTTTACCGTGGGCGGTAGCTGGTGGTGATCGCCCGCCAGAATCACGCGCTGGCCCTTGGCAATCGGGATCCAGCAGCCCGGCTCCAGCGCCTGTGCGGCTTCGTCGATGAAGACGGTGTCGAATGTCAAATGACGGATGTTTCGGTTGCTGGCACCCACCAGGGTGCAGGTGATGATCTGCACGGACTCAAGCACCTGCTCGGTGATGTAACGCTCCAGATCGTCGGCCTGCTGGAACAGCTGCCGTGCTTCTTCTCTCAACAGCCGCCGATGCTGCCGTTCGTCAAAACCAACTTTGCCGAGGGTCAGCCTCGCGGTTTCGCGGTGTTGGTCGGCGGTTTGGCGCAGCGCGCGCATCTTGCTGTAGCTCGAATGGGCCATCACCTGCGCATCCAGGGTGTGCTCCAGCAGCAGATCCGACACGCGGCTGGGGTTGCCCATGCGGATGACGCTGACGCCGCACTCGGCCAGCTTTTCGGTGAGAAGGTCTACGGCCGTGTTGGAAGGTGCACACACCAGCACGCGCCGCTCCCGCCGAACGGTTTCCCGGATGGCCTGCACCAGCGTGGTGGTTTTGCCCGTGCCGGGAGGGCCGTGGACGATGGCGACATCCTGTGCTGCCATCACATGGCGCACGGCCGCCAACTGAGAATTGTTGAGCGGGCTGGGATAGAAAAGTTCGTCGAAAGCGTCAACGTCTGGCGTGCGAAAGCGGGCCTGCTTGGCGCCCAACAGCACGTCGCGCAGCTCGGCCAACCGGTTGCCGCGGGCGCAGATCACTTCACCCAGAGCGTGCTCCATTTCGCGGTAGCTCACCTCGTCGAAAGTGAGGTCTATCCCCAGTCTGCCGCCGACCTGCACCCAGTCAGGAAGTTCTTCCTTGGTGGTGGTCAACAGCAGCTTGTTGCGCCGCACGCCAGTGACCACTCCGTTGAGTGTGGGAGGGTCGCTTGAATGGGAAGGCGCAGTGCCAAACAGCGAGGCGTTCTTGCCAACTTGAAACAGGTGCAGGCCCTGATGGTGGGCGGGGCGTTCCAACTCCAGCACCAACTTGCCGCCAAAGCCGATGTCTTCCTTGTTGATGGTGACGGGGTACCAAGTGAAGCCCCGCCGCTGCCGCTCCTGGACACTGGCCTTGGCATTCTTGAGCTTGAACTGCGCAAGGTCTTCCTTTTGCTCCAACAGCATGAGGGCGTGCACGCGCCGCAACTCTTCAATGGTGCTGGTTGTGATGGGTCTGAAGTCGAGGTCGTGCAAGGAATTACAGATCGAGGCGCCGCGTGTTGCGCGGGAACGGGTTGTTTTAAGTGATGCAGTGGACAACGGCGGGTCAGTTGGCGGGCGGCTTCGCTGCACTCAACACAGGTCGCCCAAAGCGCATCGGCGAAGCTTGAAAACTGTGGACTGAGTCAATGTCGCTTGTTGGCTTTCCACGTGCCGCCGTAACGATACAAAGGCTGGGTTTCCACTTTTGTCCTGCATTGGGAACAAATCAATGCCCAGTTGTTGGGAGCATCGTGCACAACACGGTACAGCGTCGTGCTCACCACCTGACACAGCGCGCAAGCTTTGACGCGGGATCGGGCAGTTTTCGACATTTCATGATTGTCTCAGTCGGCGTTGATGACCTTGACCTTGCCCCTGAAAAGCGTACCGCGTGGCTGAGGCTGAATCTGGGCATGGCCAAGTAGACGCTGGGCAAATTAAGTTTGGTGTGCGGACGACCCAAGCCATCTGATTCATTTCAATGGCGATCGCTTTCTGGGCCCTCACTGACCAGCACATCGCACACTGGTTCGCCGACGTATTCTTCGCCGACGAATTCAACAGTCGGCGGCGTGACAGCGCTCCGCGCCTGTCAACCCAGCGCCTGCACCTCAAGCCGCCCGTTCGATTGCGTCAGCGTGTTGGACAACAAGGCCGTCGCCGCGTAGATCGCAGAAATCGTTGGCGTGGGCACGCCGCAGATGCGACCCAACTCAATCACGCTGCCGACGAGTGCATTCAGCTCCAACGCGCGGCCGTGCTCGACGTCTTGCAGCATGGAAGTTTTGTGCGCGCCTACCGCTTCGGCACCCGCCATCCGTTGGTCTAAAGTGATTTTGAAGTTCACGCCCAAAGCCTGCGCCACGGCTTGGCCTTCGCGCATCATGTTGGCGGCCAGCTCGCGTGATTGTGGGAAGCGGCAGATGTCTTGCAGCGTGGCGTGGGTCAAGGCGCTGATGGGGTTGAAACACAGGTTGCCCCACAGCTTGACCCAAATCTCGGCGCGTATGTCTTTCGAAATCGGCGACTTGAAACCGGCCTTCATCATGGCCTGTGACAGGGCCTCGATGCGCGGGCTGCGCGTGCCGTTGGGTTCGCCCAGGGTGAAGCGGTTGCCTTCAATCACCTTGACGACGCCGGGCTCAAGCAATTCGGCCGCTGGGTAGACCACGCTGCCGATGATGCGTTCGGGTTCGATGTGCTGGGCAATGAAACCGCCTGGGTCGACGCTTTCCAACTGACGGCCTTGGTACACGCTGGGCACATCGGCACCCGGCAACTGCTGGAAGTACCACCACGGCACGCCGTTGATCATGGTGACCACCATGGTGTCGGGCCCGAACAGGCAGCGCAGGTCGGGCAACACGTCTTTGACTTGATGCGCTTTCAGCGTCAACAGCACCGCGTCTTGCACGCCCGCATCGGCCATGTGCTGCACGGCCCGCACATTGCTGGCGTGTTGCTCGGTGCCGTCTTCCAACTGCAAGCGAAAACCGTTGGCGTTGATGGCGGCCAGGTTTTTATTGCGGGCGATGAAGGTGACTGCTTCGCCTGCCAGGGCGAGCTTGGCACCCAAGTAGCCGCCAATCGCTCCGGCCCCGACAACGGCGATTTTCACAATGACTCACCTGCATCAACGACGGCAATTTTCATGGCTTGCTTGCTCCGGCCACACGGCCTTTCAACATCCCAATCAAGGGCCACAGCAACAGCACGATGGCCAAACCAGCAATGCTGCCGACCAAAGGGTTGGACCAGAAAATTGACAGAGAACCTTGCGACGCCAACATCGACTGGCGGAAGCTGGCCTCGGCCATGTCGCCCAACACCAAGGCCAGCACCAAAGGTGCCAACGGGTACTTGAGCTTTTTGAACAAATAGCCCATCACGCCGAAGCCCATCATGAGCCACACATCAAACATCGCGCTGTGCACGGTGTAGGCACCGATGGCGCAAATCACGATGATGATGGGCGCGATGACTGAGAACGGAATGCGCAACATCGCCGCCCAAAACGGCACGGTGGTCAGCACCACCAACAAGCCCACCACATTGCCCAAGTACATCGAGGCAATCAAACCCCAGACAAAGTCTTTGTGATCGACAAACAGCATGGGGCCGGGTTGCAAGCCCCAAATGAGCAAACCACCCAACAGCACGGCAGCCGTGGGCGAGCCGGGGATGCCCAAAGTCAACATAGGCAACAAGGCGGCGGTGCCAGCGGCATGCGCGGCAGTTTCAGGCGCGACCACGCCTTCTATATTTCCTTTACCAAATGAGTCGGGGTTTTTCGACATGCGCCGCGCAATGCCGTAGCTCATGAACGAAGCGGGTGTGGCACCGCCCGGGGTGATGCCCATCCAACAGCCCACCGCGACCGAGCGCAAAAACGTTTTCCAGTAGCGCAGCAATTCCACCCAGGTCTGCACCACGATTTTGAAATTGATCTTCGCGCTTTTGCCTTTGAAGGCCAAGCCTTCTTCCATGGTGAGCAAAATTTCGCCGATGCCAAACAAGCCGATCACGGCGATCAAAAAGTCGAAGCCTTTGAGCAATACGGGGAGCCCGTAGGTCATGCGCAATTGACCGGTCACGGTGTCCATGCCCACAGCCGCCAGAGCAAAGCCCAACATCATGGCCGCCAGGGTTTTGGCGATGGGCTCTTTGCTCATGCCCACAAAGCTGCAAAAGGTGAGCAACTGCACCGCAAAAAATTCAGGCGGCCCGAATTTGAGCGCGAACTTGGCCAGCAATGGCGCCAAAAATGTAATCAGCAACACAGCAAACAAGGCCCCCACAAATGACGATGTGAACGCCGCCGCCAAAGCTTTGGCGGCCTCGCCTTGCTGCGCCATCGGATAGCCGTCAAAGGTGGTGGCCACCGACCACGGTTCGCCCGGGATGTTAAACAGGATGGAGGTGATGGCACCGCCAAACAGAGCGCCCCAATAGATGCACGACAGCATGATGATGGCCGACGTGGGGTTCATCGAAAATGTCAGCGGCAACAAAATCGCAATGCCGTTGGCCCCGCCCAAACCCGGCAGTACACCTATGAGCACCC
Organism: Burkholderiales bacterium; assembly: GCA_025358485.1. Classification (GTDB taxonomy): domain Bacteria; phylum Pseudomonadota; class Gammaproteobacteria; order Burkholderiales; family Burkholderiaceae_C; genus JANYJJ01. The sequence continues at coordinate 18,554 of JANYJJ010000179.1, forward strand.
CTAGGGTGATGCCGATCAGCATGAAGCCGATGTTGGGCAGCGTGAGGGCCACGCTGAAACCGCCGAGGAGGTTGGTGATCTCGTCCATCTCAAAACCCCAACATCGCTTCTATCGGGCCTTTGTACAAAGGCACCAAGAACCATCGCTCAAACACCAAAAAGATCAGCGCCATGACGCCCACCGACACGGCCGCTGTGGGTGCCCAGCCGTATTTGCCGTGGCGTCTCATGAAGTAGGCAATCAAGACGACAGAGGCGAAGTAAATGCCCATAACGGCCACCAAGGCCACATAAACCAAAGACGGCCAAGCCACAGCCAACACGCTTGAGAACGCCTCGCGTTCGACAAAGCTCTGGGTCAATTTGCGCCACTGAAGCAAGGTCGTCAGCGCCACCCAGCCGCTGGACGCAAACAACAAAATGCCGATGTAAAAAGGGAAGTAACCGGCCTTGGGCCCGTCGTCACCCCAACCCGAACCGACGCGCAGGCTGTCGGTGATGACCAGCACGGCGAGCGCCATCAGAAACAGCGCCACCAGCAATTCGGGCCAGCGGACGAAGGCTGCAATTTCACCAGCAACTACACCCGCGGCTTCACTCTTTTGCGAACCAGATTCTTCAGACATGCAAACCGCTCCCGAACATGAAACCCAATCAACCAACAAGCGTCATCAGTTGGCCAAGAAGCCCGCTTCTTTCATCAACACGCGGTGCAATTGTTCGTTCTTGCCCAGCCAGTCGTTGAAGTCGTTGCCGGTCATGAAGGTTTGCTTGAAGGCACCTTTTTCCATGAAGTCTTTCCACTCGGGCAGGGCGCGAACTTTCTTGAACAGATCGACGTAGTAAGCGGTTTGCTCTGGCGTGACGCCTGCCGGCATCATGATGCCGCGCAGCATCAGGTAGTCCACTGGCACGCCTGCGGCGGCACAAGTGGGAATGTCTTGCCACGACTGCGTTGCGGTCATTTTGGCGGGGTAAGGCATGACGGCTTTGTCCATCACGCACAGCGCGCGCAACTTGCCAGCGCGCCAATGCGATTCGGCCTCGATGGGGTTGTTGACGGTGCTGTCCACGTGCTTGCCCACCAGTTGCACGGCCACGTCGCCGCCGCCTTTGTAGGGGATGTAGGTCATCTTTTTACCGGCCGCTTTTTCCATCAGCACGGTGATGATTTGGTCTTCTTGTTTCGAGCCGGTGCCGCCCATTTTGAAGGTCTTGTCGGGCGCGTCTTTGATGGCATCAAAGTAGGCCTTGGCGGTTTTGTGAGGCGACTCTTCATTCACCCACAACACAAATTGGTCAAGCGCCAACATCGCCACTGGCGTCATGTCACGCCAATTAAAAGGCACACCAGTGGCCAGCGGCGTGGTGAATAAATTCGACAGCGTGATGACGATTTTGTGCGGGTTGCCTTTGTCGCCCTTCACGTCCAAAAAGCCCTCAGCGCCCGCGCCGCCCGACTTGTTGACCACCACGATGGGTTGCTTCATGAGCTTGTTCTTGGCCACCACGCCTTGCAGAAAGCGAGCCATCTGATCGGCCCCGCCGCCTGTGCCTGCGGGCACCACAAATTCCACCGGTTTCGTCGGCTCCCAAGCGGCTTCTGCGATGCCGCAAAAGCAAAGGCTGGCGGTGGCCACGGCGAGCTCGGTGGCGCGGAACTTGAAGGTCAGTGATTTTGGGAAAGCAGTCATGGTGATTCCTGAAGGTTCAAAAATGGGTGGACGAAACACAAGTCTTGACGGTTCGCACTGAGGTGTCGCAGCCTTGGCGCACCGATGAGCGTGGGCTTCGATACCTCAGCCCGAACGGGGTGAAAGTGAGGCGACATCAGGGGAAAATCGCGCCCCTTCAAGGCGGCTCACCCGCCCAAGCCCAGCTTTTGCGCCAAGCCGATGCGCTGCAATTTGCCGGTGGCACCTTTGGGGATCTCGTCCATGAACAGTATCTTTTTGGGCACTTTGTAGTCAGCGGCGCGCTTGGAAACGAAGTCTTGAATTTCGCGGTCGGTGGCCTGCGCGCCCTCTTTCAAAACCACCACGGCCGCCACCTCTTCGCCCAGCTTGGGGTGCGGCATGCCAAAGCACACCACTTGTGCCACGGCGGGGTGGTCCATGATGATTTCGTCAACCTCGCGCGGGCTGACTTTTTCACCGCCCCGGTTGATGATTTCTTTCAAGCGGCCGGTGATGCTGAGGTAGCCGTCGGCGTCGCGCACACCTTGGTCACCAGTGCGAAACCAGCCGTTCAAAAAGCCTTCCTCATTGGCTTTGGGGTTGTTCTCATAACCGGCGGTGACGTTGGGGCCGCGGATGACGATTTCACCGACCATGTCTGCGCCCAACAGCTCACCGTCCAGGCCCATGATGGCCACTTCGGGTCCGGCCGCCACACCCACCGTGCCGGGCTTGCGCACCTGGGGCGGCAGCGGGTTGGAGGCCATTTGGTGCGTGGCTTCTGTCATGCCGTATGACTCGATCAACGGCGCTTTGAAGATGATTTCCAACTCGGCAATCACCTGCGGCGGCATCGACGACGACGACGAGCGCAAGAAGCGCAGCGGGTTGCGCGCGATCACGTCCACATTGCCTTTGGCGCGCGTGACGATGGCTTGGTGCATGGTGGGCACGGCGGCGTACCAAGTGGGGTGGGCCTCGTCCATCCAGCCGAAGAATTTGAGCGCGTTGAAGCCCGGAGTGCAGAACACTTGTGAGCCGGCCGACAGCGGCGCCAGCACGCCTGCGATCAAGCCGTGAATGTGAAACAGCGGCATGATGTTCAGGCCGATGTCGGCGGGAGTGAATTGCAGCGTCTGACGGATATGAGCAGCAGACGCACACAGATTGCCAACTGAAAGCGGCACGATTTTTGGGCGTGACGTGGTGCCCGAGGTGTGCAACACCATGCCAATGTCGCTGGCCTCGCTGTAGCCGCCGTTGGAGGCCGCAGCCACCGCGGCAGGGTCACGCGCACGGAGGCTGAAACTGCCGGCCGCCGAATTTTCAGCGACCACCAGATCCACCACCCGAACGCCCAGCTTTTGTGCCACCGCGATGGCGGGTGAGGTGCTGCCTTGCTCGACGATCAAAACTTTGGCGTTGAGGTCAGACAAGTAAAACTCAAACTCGTCCGCGCGGTAAGCCGGGTTGAGCGGCGCGCTGGTGGTGCCCGACGAGCAGGCCATGTAGCAAGTGGCCATCTCGGGCCCGTTGGTCAGCACGATGGCCACCCGGTCATTGCGGCCCACGCCCATGGCGTTGAGGCTGGCCAAGGTGGAGGCCACCAAAGCGCGCAAAGCACCGTAATTCAGAGGGCCGCAGCCGGGGGCAGAAATGGCCAACGCGGTGTCGGAGCCGCCGGACAACAAAGATTTGAGCGTGGTTTGCATGAGACTGCTTTGACGACTGAACAGAAAATTAAAGAGAGCAAACGCTGCTTACTCTCCGATTTATACATGCCAGTCAGCGGCAAGGTGATGGGTGTAAGTCCCGGCTGGACAGGTCTTTTTTGATTTTTTAACCCAATAACTCGCGCGGCTTTGCCGCTGAGTGCACAACTTCACCGCATGGTGGAATTTTCTGCCTTTGGATCGGGCGGGCGATGTTGGCGCGAGGCTTCGATACCTCAGCCCGAACGGGGGTGGGGGTGAGCGTGAGCGTGAGCGTGAGCGTGAGCGTAGGAGTGCGACTTTCCTGCCTTATCCCGAACTGAGGGATGCCCCCGCCCCCG
>JANYJJ010000129.1 GCA_025358485.1 Burkholderiales bacterium
CCCGCCGCGCACTACACCTGCGGCGGCGTGGTGACCGACCTGAACGGCCGCACCGACTTGCCTGGTTTGTACGCCGTGGGCGAGACCACGTACACCGGCTTGCACGGCGCCAATCGCTTGGCCAGCAACTCGCTGCTTGAATGCGTGGTGCTAGGCCAAACCTGCGCCACCGACATCTTCGAGAGCGCGGTGACCGCCACGCCTGAACTTCCAAATTGGGACGAGAGCCAGGTCGAGAATGCCGATGAGCAAGTGGTGATCTCGCACAACTGGGACGAGCTGCGGCTGCTGATGTGGAATTACGTCGGCATCGTACGCACCACCAAACGCCTGGAGCGCGCGCTGCACCGCATCAAGTTGCTGCGCAGCGAAATTGACGATTACTACGCCAACTTCCGCGTCACCCGCGATTTGCTCGAACTGCGCAATTTGGTCGACTGTGCCGAGCTCATCGTGCGTTCGGCCTTGATGCGACACGAGAGCCGCGGCCTGCACTACAGCCGCGATTTTCCTTTGACCTTGCCAGTGAGCTTCCCGACCATCTTGATGCGCAGCGTCAAAGGAAAAGACAAGGAGGCGAAGAAGGCCAAGGTGTTGGGGCTGAGCGGTTGACTGATCGCTTAAAAATTCCCGACAGGCTTTGCGGTGCTTGCCTACGTCGATGTCGGCACATTCAATCCGCCTTGATTCCTGCCACTGCGATCAGCTTGGCCCAGCGCGCGATTTCTTCTGTCAGGTAGGCAGCGAAGCGTTCACTGCCGCGTGCATCAATTCTGAAACCTTGGGTGCGGGCGCGCTCTTCCAGGTCAGGCGTTTGCATGATCTTCAGCACCTCGGCGCTGAGCTTTTGCACCGAGGCATCGCTCATGCCGCTGGGTGCCATCAAGGCGGTCCAATTTTCAACTTGCAGGCTGGGCATGCCTGCCTCAGCGGTGGTGGGCACGTCGGGCACCAGCGGATGGCGCGCGGCACTGGCGATGGCCAAGGCGCGCAACTTACCGCTTTTCACATGGGCAATGCTTTCCGGCATGTTGGAAAACACCACGTCAATCTGGCTGCCGATCAGGTCGGCAATGGCCGGTGAGCCGCCTTTGTACGGCACGTGCTGAATTTGGCTTTTGTTGATGTCGTTGAACAGCGCCAACGTGAGGTGGGGCGGCGTGCCGTTGCCGCTGGAGCCCGCGTTGAGGTTGCGTGTTTTGGCCGCGCTCACCAAGTCTTTGAATGAGGTGATCGGGCTGCTGGCGGGTACCACGATCAACATCGGCGAGCTGGCCAGCAAGGCCACAGGCCGCAGGTCTTTGGTGAAGCTGAAGGGCGCTTTGGGGAAGAGCGTGACATTGGCCGCATGGGTCAAAGTGATGGCCAGCAGGGTGTTGCCATCGGGCGGGGCTTTGGCCACCAGGTCGGCCCCGATTTGCCCGCCGCTCCCGGCCTTGTTGTCGATGACGACGGTGACTTTCCAACGCTCGGCCAGTTGCTGGCCCACCTGCCGCGCCATCACATCGGTCAGCCCGCCGGGAGGGAAGGGCACGACGTAGTGAATGGTGCTGCCCGCTTTCGGGTAGTCGGTGGCTTGAGCCCAGGTCAGCGAGGGCAAGACAGCCGAGACGGCGAGGATGAGGTCACGTCTTTGCATTGCTTCGCTCCTGGTTTTTTGTGTGTCTCAAGGGTTGCAAAAGCCTCTTGAGGCTTGAACGCAAATCGCAGACTACCCCAGCTTGCGCAAGCTTTCCAACATCGCATCGCTCACATGGATGCCGTTCACTTCGGCCGCGCGCCTGAGGGCTTCGCGCCGCGCGCCGGGCAAGCGCACGCCTTCGTCGGTCAGCATTTCAGTGACCAGCACTTCGAGTCGGTCAAGGAAGTATTCGCGGCCGGCCAAAGCGCCGGGGTCGATCACGATGAAGGTTTGGCCGATGCGCGGGCGGTTGCCTGCGTCAACAAAAAAGCTAGACGCTTCGAAGCCAAATTGCGCGCCGATGAGGGCCGTCACCAGCAGCTCGACCACCAAGGCCAGCATCGCGCCTTTGGGTGACGAAGCTGCTCCCAACGGCAGCATTGACCCGTCCATCCCCGCTTGCGGATCGGTGGTGGGCTGGCCGTTTTTGTCAAGCGCCCAACCCAAAGGAATGGACTGACCCGCCTTGGCCGCGACCATCAATTTGCCGCGCGCCACTTCGCTCAAGCTCAGGTCAATCAACAGCGCATCGCTGCCTCGGCGAGGGAATGCCGCGGCCACTGGGTTGGTGCCGAAGATGGGGTGCTTGCCACCAGCTGCCGGCATCGCCGAGGGTGAATTGGCAAAGCCCAGGCCCACCATGCCAGCATCGGCCACAGCGCGCAGGTGGTCAACCACCACACCGCAGTGGTGGCTGTTGGTGACGCCGACGATGGCGATTCCAAATTCACGTGCGCGGCGGATGGCCTCAAGCACGGCCAGCTCACACGCAGGGAAGGCCAAACCTTCTTGTGCATCGACCACGGCCGCAGCGGCTTTGCTGTTCAACACATGCGGCACGGCGGCACCATTGGCGCGGCCGTTGCGCAAGTGAGTGCTGTATTGGCCCACGCGGCTCAGGCCGTGCGATGCCATGCCTTGTGCTTCGGCCAACACCAAAGCACGCGCGGTGGCGTCCGCCATGGTGGGTTGTGCACCTGCTTTTTGAAGGGCGGTGCTGACGAGGGTGCGGGCGTCTTGGAGGGAGATTTGGGGCATGGCAATCCTGATTTGAGCGGCGCGCCGGTGTGGCCCCCTCTCCTTGACGGAGAGGGCTGGGGTGAGGTGAGTTCGTTGAACACTTGCGGACTTGCTGTTGGGCTTTCACCTCTCCCCAACCCTCCCCGTCAAGGGGAGGGGGCAATACTTTTTCCCCGTCAAGGGGAGGGGGCAATACTTTTTCCCCGTCAAGGGGAGGAGGCAATACTTTTTCCCCGTCAAGGGGAGGGGGCAATACTTTTTCCCCGTCAAGGGGAGGGGGCAATACTTTTTCCCCGTCAAGGGGGGTTAAGCCAACGCCGCCAGTACGCGTTCGGCAATCATGAACGACACGCGCTCATTCGCCTCGGCCGTCACGCCTGCAACGTGCGGCGTCAGGATTAAGTTGGGGCAGCCTTCGAAGGGATTGTCGGCAGGCACAGGCTCGGTGCCAAACACATCCAAAGCTGCACCGCCCAAGTGGCCTGACTTCAGTGCCGCGGCCAAAGCCGCTTCATCGATCACGCCGCCGCGCGCCGTGTTGATCAGCACCGCACCTGGCTTCATCGCAGCAATGCGCGCCGCGTTGAACAGATCGCGTGTCGACGGCAGCAAAGGCACGTGCAAGCTGATGACGTCGGCCGACGCGGTCAAGGCGTCCAGACTCACACAGCGCACACCCGTTTGGGCAAACACAGGGTGCTCAGCAGCCATCATCGGATCGAACGCGATCACGCCCATGCCCACACCTTGAGCCAACTTGGCGGTGAGTTGGCCAATCGAGCCAAAGCCCACCAAGCCCAAGGTCTTGCCGCCAATTTCGCGGCCGTTGCTGAGCGCATTTCGCGGCCATTTCCCGGCGGCCACTTCCAAGCTGCTTTGATACGCACCGCGCAACAACAACATGGAAGTGGCCACCAAGTATTCGGCCACGCTCAAGGCATTGGCACCGGCGGCGGGTATCACATGCATGCCAGCGGCCTCGCAGCCAGCCACGTCGATGTTGTCCATACCCACACCCAGGCGGCCGATGACTTTGCACTGCGTCAATGCGGCCAACAAATCACCCCGAACTTGGGTGCGGTTGCGCACGATGAAGGCGTGCGCAGTGGCCGCTTCGGCCCGCATGCGCGGCACGTCATCGACCAGCTGCGGGTCGTACAAAACCTCGTGAACTTGCGCAAGCTGCGCCACAGCGCGCGTGTCCATGAATTCAGTGATGACGACCTTGGCGCGCATGCTCAGGCGCTCTCAAACAGGCGCGTCAAAACGAATTCTCTGTGGCCCAAGGCTTCGGCCGCCGTCAGACGGCCGTTGGCGGTGCGCAGCATGGACTCCAGCAATTGATCGCCCGCTTGGTCAAGTGTGATTTCGCGTTGCAGCAGGCCTGAGGTGTCCACGTCTATGTGCTCACTCATCAAGCGCACGGTGCGCGGGTTGGCGCAAATTTTGATGACCGGCACGATGGCATTGCCAATCACATTGCCTTGGCCGGTCGGGAAAAAGTGCAGCGCGTAGCCCGAGGCTGCGCACAGCGTCACCATCTCGGCCGCCGCGCTGCTGCTGTCCATGAACCACAGGCCGGGGTGCGTGGGCATCTCAGCCTTGTCGATCACGCCGTCCACCGTGCACTTTTTGCCGATTTTTTGGATGTTGCCCAACGCCTTTTCTTCGATGGTGGTCAAGCCGCCCGCGATGTTGCCCTTGGTGGGTTGCGAGTCGGACAAGTCGCTGGTTTTGTGGCGGTTGATCACGTCTTGGTAGCGGTTGAACATGAACATGAATTGCTCGCGCACGGTGTCGTTCACGCAGCGCGCCGCAACGATTTGCTCGCCGCCGGTGAGCTCGGTGGTTTCACCGAAACACAGCGTGGTGTTCAGTGGATGGAGCTTGTCAAATGCATTGCCGACCGTGGGGTTGGCACCGCAGCCGCTGGTGGTGTCGCTTTCGCCGCATTTGGTGGACACCCACAACTCGGAAATGCCGCAGACCTCGCGCTGCTTTTCGCTGGCCCACTGCACGTAGTCGCGCGCAGCTTTGCTGGCGCGAAAAATGGTGTCATGGTCGCCGTGGCCTTCAATGCCAAAACCCATCACGGGCTTGCCAGTGGCCTTGATGCCGTCCACCACTTTTTGCGTCCAACCGTCTTCAATGCCTATGACCACAACGGCTGCCACGTTGGGGTTGCAGCCCGCACCAATCAGCGTGCGGAAGTGCAAGTCGAGGTCGGCACCGAACTGCAAGCGGCCGTAAGGGTGCGGAATGGCCATCGCCCCTTTGATGTTGTGTGCCACGGCTTCGGCCGCGGCGTTCGACAGGTCGTCCAGCGGCAAGATGATGACGTGGTTGCGTATGCCCACGCGGCCGTTTTCGCGGCGGTATCCGAGGAAAGTGGTGTCTTTGGTGATGATGGACATGGGGTGCCTTTTCTTAGCCCCCTCCCCTTGATGGGGAGGGTTGGGGAGAGGTGAAAGCGTTGAAGTAAGTCGGTGCGGGTTTGGAGATTTCACCTCCACCCCAGCCCTTCCCCAACAGTCCTGAAAGGACCTCTTCGTGGCCCTTGGGGGGAGGGAGCCGAACAGGGGTCAACCTACCAACGCTTGGTCTTGATGTTTTGCACGTGCGCGTGCTCGCCCTTTTTGATGGGGGCCACCACCTTGCCCATGTCGATGCCGTACTTCAGCACCGTGTCGCCGGTGGCCATGTCGGACAGCGCCACTTTGTGGCCGATGGGAATGTCTTGCAGTGCGTTGACTTGAATCATGCGGTCATCGTCCATGACCCAACCTGTCATGGCAGTTCCGGCTTTGACGCCTTCCACCACCACCACCGCGACTGTGTCGCGGGCGTCGTGCAGTACGAAATGAATCATGAGATGCCTTTGTGTGTGATGTTTGAACAAGCAATCACAGCAGTGTAGTAAGACAATTTAGCATGTCAAACTAAACATATATATGACCTGCTTGAATTGTAAGAGCTGAATGATTTGCATGTATTATTTGCTCACATGTCCGCCGCACAGTCTGCCTTGCGCTCGCCCCATCAGCTCACACCGTCGCGGGCGTTTTCCACCATCGCGCCCGAATCTGCTGGGATGCCGCTGTACCGCGTGGTCAAGCGGGCCTTGCTGGGTGCTATTGAGGGCGGCACCTACCCACCTGGCAGTTCCTTGCCCAGCGAAAGCGAACTGGCCACCGCGTTTGGCGTGTCCATCGGCACCTTGCGCAAAGCGGTGGACGAGTTGTCGGCTGAACATTTGTTGGTGCGCCGACAAGGCCGTGGCACTTTTGTGGCCAGCCACAGTGCCGACCGTTTCCTGTTTCAGTTTTTCCACGTCGAGCGCGCCGACGGCCTGCGTGAAGTGCCCCGCGTGGAGTTGGTGTCGTTCGAGCGTTTGAGGGCGGACGAAGAGGCCGCCAGCGCTTTGCAACTTCGAGTTGGCGACGCAGTCTTTCAAATCGAGAACCGGCTTTTGCTGCAAGGTCGCGTGGTGATTCATGACCGCCTCACGGTCTCCGCCGCGCTGTTCAAGGGCCTGACCGAGAAGCGGGTTCGCGAACGCAGCGGCACGATCTATCAGATGTACCAAACCGAGTTCGGCATCAGCGTGGTGCGGGCGCTCGAACGTGCGCGTGCGGTGTCGGTAGACCGGCAGGTGGCGCGGGTGTTGGGCTTGGCGCTGAGCCAAGCTGTCATGCAAGTGCGCCGGACGGCGTTGAGTTTTGGGGACAGGCCGGTGGAGTACCGCTGCTCCACCATCAACACCGCGCAGCACGACTACGTGAACCGGTTGTCCAAACCCAATTTGGGCGCGTCGTGAACAGCAGGCGGTGGCTTCATGATTGATCTAAGCAAAGCATCCAAAGCCGCCGAGCAAGCGGCTTATGCGGCGGGCACGCATTTGCTGGCGTCGCGCTCGCGCTTGAATGAGGTTCTCATCACGCAGAAGGAGCCCGGCGACGTCGCCAGCGCGATTGACATGGAAGCCGAAATGTTGATCCGCGACGTGGTGCTCAAGCACTTCCCCGACCACAGCTTTTGGGGCGAAGAGGGCGGTGGCATGGCGCATGACGGCGGCCCGCAGTGGGTGGTCGATCCGCTGGACGGCACCGCCAACTACCTGCGCGGCTATCCGCAATATGCGGTGTCGATTGCCTTGGTGCAAGACGGCGAGCCTGTGTTGGGCGTGGTGTTTGACCCTTGCCGCAATGAATTTTTTGGAGCCATCTGCGGCCGAGGTGCGGTGCTCAACGGCCAACGCATTCGCTGCGCCGCGCCGCGTGACGCCGTCACTGCCATGGCCGCCACCGTCTTCCCCAAACCCACCAGCCCGCGCATGCCGCAGTACATGGGCGAGTTGGGCCGCGTCCTGCAAAGCTTTGGTGGGGTGCGCCGCTCCGGCTCGATGGCGCTGGAAATGGCCTATCTGGCTGCTGGTCGCCTTGACGCTTTTTGGGAACATGACATGGGCGCGTGGGATGCTGCCGCTGGCATTGTGTTGCTGCGCGAAGCCGGTGCCGTGGTGCATGCACGCGATGGCCGCGCGCTGTTGGACAGCCGATCCCTCATGGCCAGCACACCGGCTTTGATGGCTGACTTCGCTGCTTTGTTGGGTTCACAAGCGCATCGTCGCTGCGAATCATCTGACCGCTAATCTCTTTGTTATGAAAAAAACTTGCGAAAAAACTTGTGAAAAAAAAGATGGACACAAAAACTGAACTCACCGCTCGCAACTTCCCCAGTGCGCAGGAAGATGTTGGCAATGCTGCCATCGCCTCGCGCTACAAAGGGCCTGAGAGCGCGTACAACTTGGCCTTCACCGACACCGACTTTCTGCTGCGAGACGAGCTGCGCCCTGTGCGCATGCAGCTTGAATTGTTGAAGCCCGAGCTGATTCAAACCGAGCAGGGCATCACCTCCACCATCGTGATTTTTGGCAGCGCTCGCATTGCCTCGCCCGAGGCTGCTGCGGTGCTGTTGGCGCAAGCTCAGACATCAGGCGACGGCGCAGAAATCAAGCGTGCGCAAATGCAAGTGCAGATGGCGCACTACTACAACGAAGCGCGCCGCTTTGCCGCCATCGTCACCAGCCGAACCCAAGATATCAGCACCCAAGACATCAGAACCCAAGACATCAGCACCCAAGACATGAGCACATCAGTGCACGTGGTCACAGGCGGCGGCCCCGGCATCATGGAAGCAGGCAACCGCGGCGCCTTTGAAGTGGGCGGGCGCAGCATAGGCTTGAACATCGTGCTGCCGCACGAGCAAGAACCCAACCCTTACATCACGCCCGAGTTGTGCTTTCAGTTTCACTACTTCGCGCTGCGCAAGATGCACTTCTTGATGCGCAGCATTGCTTTGGTGTGCTTCCCTGGCGGCTTTGGCACCTTGGATGAATTGTTCGAGACCATGACGCTCATCCAAACCGGCAAGTGCCGCAAGCGGCCCATCTTGCTGTTTGGCCGCGACTTCTGGACGCGCCTCATCAACTTTGATGTGCTCATCGAAACCGGCATGATTTCAGCCAACGACGTTCATTTGTTTTGCTTTGTTGAAACCGCCGAAGAAGCGTGGGCCGTGCTGTCAGCCGAATACGGCTTTGATGCACCGCCGACGCAGACGGGTGAGTTTGCGGTTGATATTTAGAGCTCACAGAACCCAGAAGGAACACGCTGTATGAACACCCAAATCAGCCTCATCGGTGCACCCACCGACATCGGCGCGGGCAGCCGCGGCTCCAGCATGGGCCCCGAAGCTTTGCGCGTGGCCAACATCGTCAGCGTGCTCCAAAGCCACGGTTTGGAAGTGACAGACCGCGGCAACCTCAGCGGCCCCGCCAACCCGTGGTTGCCGCCAGTGGACGGCTACCGCCACTTGGATGAAGTGGTGGCTTGGAACCGCGCCGTTCACGACGCCGTTTACGCTGAACTGAGCTTGGGCCGCTTGCCGATCTTGTTGGGTGGCGACCATTGCTTGGGCGTCGGTTCCATCAGCGCCGTGGCGCGCCATTGCCGTGAGGTGGGCAAGAAGTTGCGCGTGCTGTGGCTCGATGCCCATGCCGACTTCAACACCAACACCCTGACGCCCAGCGGCAACACCCACGGCATGCCGGTGGCGTGCTTGTGCGGCCACGGCCCGCAAGCTTTGATTGAGATCGGCGGCGTGGTGCCTGCCATCAACCCCAAATGGGTGCGTCAAATCGGCATACGCAGCGTGGACGCGGGTGAAAAACGCTTCGTCCATGAGATGGACTTGGAGGTGTTCGACATGCGCTACATCGACGAGATGGGCATGCGCCACGCCATGGAGCTGGCCTTGGCCACGCTCGACGCCAACACCCACCTGCATGTGAGCTTTGACGTTGACTTTTTGGACGCCTCCATCGCCCCCGGCGTTGGCACCACCGTCAAAGGCGGCCCCACCTATCGCGAGGCCCAGTTGTGCATGGAAATGATCGCCGACACCGGCCGCTTGGCATCACTCGACGTGATGGAACTCAACCCCGCGCTCGACGTGCGCAACGCCACCGCCGAGGTGGCGGTCGATTTGGTCGAGTCGATGTTTGGCAAGAGCACCTTGATGCGAAAGTGATGGATTTGCCTCGCCGCTGCTTCGGGTGTGAGCCTTCTGAAAGCGGTAGCAGACCCTTGTCAAGCTATCGACGCACACCGCATCAAAACTCGTAGCTCACCGCCAACACACCCGTCACCCCCGACCCGCTGCGCACCACCGGGCTGTTCTTGGCGTCACCCAACAAAGCGCTGGCGCTCACTGCGGCGGTGAAGGCCACTTGGCGGCTGAAAAAGTAGTTGGCTGAGGCGTTGATGCGGGCATCACGCAGGCCTGCGGTTGGCGTGTAAGCCGCGTAGCCGCTGGTGATGGCCTGAGCTGCCGTGACACCAAAACGCGCTTGCATGGTGTTGCTGTTGGCGAACGTGGTGGCCACGCCGACTGCACCGCGCCACTGAGGCGCGAACTGCATGGCGTAGTTGGCACCGAGGTCAATCACCATGCCTTTGTGGTCGTTGCCCGCGCCGTAACGCAGTGACGAAGTCAGCGAGATTTGCGGTGATGCAAAGTAGTTGAAGAAGCCGCCAAATTCGGCCGCAGCATCGATGTCACCCATGCCGTTCAGCGCTGGTGATTTGTCAGCGTTGCGACCGAAGTCGGCGGTGACCCGCAAGCCGTACTGCACATTGGCAGCCGAGTCGAAAAGGTAGCCAATGCCGTTGCTGGTGCCCGCGAAAAAACCATTTTTCCAGCGGTAGTCCAGCAGCGGCAACAGCATGGTTTTGCGTTGCTTGGAACCCAAGAATTCAGGGCTGTTGATCACTGCCACGCCCACGGTGCCTTTGCCGTCGGCCTCTACCGGGCCAAAGATACGAACCGCATCGAAGGCTTGCGCGTGAGCTGCGCAACCGCAGACCATCAACAACGCGCCGACTAAGTTTTGCGAGGTTTGTGTGAGCTTCATTTGAAACTGCTTTCTTGGGTTGGATTCGTGAGTTGAAGTAGGTGCTATGACCGTTGCGCTACCGGCCAAAACATCACTTTAGTGGTGCCCAGTGGCCATCAAGGACAAGAGCCGTTTGCCTTTCGAAACCAACGTGGTTCTTGCGCGGCGGCGTCTGCAAACAAGCCTCGTTTGGCCGTCTTTGCTGCCAACTCTTGGTCGGCGTAAGGGCCGTTGCTGCGCCGGTATCGGTAGCTCCACGCATGGCCCTGACTCACCATCCAAGCGCTGATGTCTTCGCCTTGCAGACGAATGTTGCCCAGCGTGCGGTCGTAGTCGTCTTTGCTGCGTGTTTGAACTTGCACGCGTTGGTGCAGCACGCGCTGGCTCAATGCGGCTGTGGCTTGAGGGCCCCAAGCTTGGCAGCGCTCGGGGGCGTCTATGCCTTGCAGGCGCATCTTGAACGGCCTGGGTTTTTTGCCGTTGGGGTTGGCGCTTGCTTGCAACCACAGGGTGTCGCCGTCAACGACGCGAGTTACGGTGGCCTCCAATTGGCGGGCGGTTGCACTCGCGGTCGCACGCGCTATCTCATTCGAGGTCGCATTCGAGGTCGCACACGCAGGCAAGGCACTCAGCAGCAGTGCCGCGATGCACAGTGTTGCTCTCATGGCGCTGCCAACACGCCAACCATCCACCATGCAAACAAGCCAAAGGCCGCCGCCCAAATCAACACAATGGCCACAGCACCCCACCACATGCGCGGCAGTTTTTCTTTGGAGCTTTCTGCGGCGCGCAAGCATTCATCCCACAGCGGCTTCGGTGTCAGTTTGATGACCATGGCCACGCCCAAAGGCACCAACACCAAGTCGTCGAGCAGGCCGATCACGGGAATGAAATCGGGGATGAGGTCTATCGGACTGATGGCGTAAGCCAGCACCGCAATCGCCAGCCACTTCGCTGAGCGTGGCGTCTGCGGGTGCTTGAAAAGCCGCCACAGCGCGATCAGCATGATTTTTATTTTGGCGGGTTGGGCCAAGCGAAAAAAGCGAGTCAGTTGGGACATGGGTTGGCTGCTTACTCGTGCAAGCGGGAAGGTCGCAAAAATCGACAAATGTTGGTGAAAGTGTGGCACGCGCAGAAGGCTGTCGCGCGGTTCTTTGGCTTTGCGTGCTGCGCGTTGGATGCGTCAGGCGTCTGCCACCGTCTGCGCTTCGCGCACCATGCGCTGTAATCTGTCGGCCAGTTTTTCGGTGCTGAGCTTTTCGCGCAGGCGCTCCACCATCAAGGGCAAACACAAAGGGCTGGGCGCTTTCAGGTCGACAAACTCCACCCGTTGCAAGCCAATTTTGTTGAGCACGGACGTCAACCGCGCGATGTCCAGCTCTTGGCTCAACACCTCCGTTTGCGCTTGGGTCAGCAGCAAATTGTGGGCGTCGTATTTTTTGAACACTTCAAAAAACAAGCTGCTTGACGCCTGCAATTGCCGCGCGCTTTTGGGCTGGCCCGGATAGCCCGCCGAGATCAAACCCGCCACGCGAGCGATCTCACGAAATCGGCGCTGCGCCAGCTCGCTGCTGTTCAAACTTTGCAGCACATCGGGCAGCAAGTTGTCGCAGCCCAGCACCTCGCCGCTCAACAAACGCGTCAAGTCAAACGGTTCGGCACTGAGCATCTCAAAGCCGTAATCGTTCACGCTCAGGCTGAAGGTGTTGGGCGCGTCCTGGGCCAGGCGCCAGGCCAGCAAGCTCGACAAACCCATGTGCACGCTGCGCCCTGCAAACGGGTAAACATAAACATGGTGACCTTCGCGCGAATAAAAGCGCTCGATCAACAAAGTAGACGGCGTGGGCAACTTTGACAGTTGCATTTGCGTGCTGAGCATCGGCCGCGCGGCCTGCATTTCTGGCGCTGAAAAATCGCCCGCCGCTGCCTGCGCCAACATCATCACCACGCTGTCGGCAAGCTCACTCGACAGCGGCATCTTGCCGCCCGCCCAGTTGGTGACCACACCGCGTTTCTTGGTGGCCTTTTTGACGTAGACCGTCATGTCCTGCGTGCGAAGGTACTCCAGCACGCGGCCTGCAAACGTGAAGCAATCGCCCTTGCGCAGCCGGGCAATGAAGCCTTCTTCGATGCTGCCCAGGCTACCGCCGGTTTGGTATTTGACTTGCATGGAAGCGTCGCTGACGATGGTGCCTATGCCCATACGGTGGCGTCGCGCCATGGCCGCGTCGGGCACGCGGTAAACGCCGTCTATCAGTTGCACACGGCGGTACTCGGGGTAGGCCGTCAAGCTGTTGCCGCCTTTTTCAACAAAGTCCAGCGCCCATTGAAACTCTTCGCGTGTGAGGGCGCGGTAGGCAAACGCGCTGCGCACCTCGGCGTAGGCGGCGTCGGCCGTGAAGCCACCGCCCAAGGCCACCGTCACCAAGTGCTGCACCAACACGTCAAGTGGTTTGTCGGGCGTGTCGCGCTTCTCAATGCGCCCTGCCATGGCGGCATCGCGCGCGGCGGCGGCTTCTACCAACTCCAAGGTGTTGGTGGGCACCAAGGTGATGCGGCTGGGTCGGCCGGGTGCGTGGCCGCTGCGCCCGGCGCGTTGCAGCAAGCGCGCCACGCCTTTGGCCGAGCCGATTTGCAGCACGCGTTCCACCGGCAAAAAATCCACGCCCAAGTCGAGTGACGACGTCGCCACCACCGCTTTGAGTTGGCCTTGCTTCAAACCGTTTTCCACCCACTCGCGCACGCTCTTGTCGAGCGAGCCGTGGTGCAGCGCCACCACGCCGGCCCAATCGGGGCGTGCCTCCAAAATCAACTGGTACCAAATTTCGGCTTGCGAGCGGGTGTTGGTGAACACCAAGCTGGTGGCTGCACTGTCGATCTGTTCCACCACCGGTTGCAGCATTTGCGCACCCAAGTGGCCGCCCCAAGAAAAACGGCCAGGTTCTAACGGCAGCAGCGTGTCGATGCGCAAAGTTTTGTCAACCCGCCCTTGAACCATGACGCCGTCGTTTTGATCGCCCAGAAGCACTTGCATGGCGTCAGGCAAATTGCCCAACGTGGCGCTCAAGCCCCACACCACCAACTGCGGGTTCCAAAGGCGCAGGCGCGCCAGCGCGAGTTGCACTTGCACGCCGCGTTTGCTGCCCATCAGTTCGTGCCATTCATCCACGATGACGGTGTGTATGCCCGTCAACTCGGTTTGCGCGCTGGCGCGCGACAGCATCACGCTCAGCGACTCCGGCGTGGTGACCAGGGCCGTGGGCATGCGCTTGTCTTGGCGCGCCCGCTCGGCGCTGGGCGTGTCGCCGGTGCGTTGGCCCACCGTCCAGTTCAGGCCCAATTCATTCAACGGCAACTGCAAGGCGCGGGCCGTGTCGGCGGCCAAGGCGCGCATGGGCGTGAGCCACAGCACGCCGAGCGGCGGCGCTGTTTTTGAAGTGCTAAAAAGTTTTGGGCCGCGCAGCAATGCGCCCATCCACACCGCATAGGTTTTGCCCGAACCGGTGCTGGCATGCAGCAAGCCGCTGTGGCTGCTTTGCATGGCGCGCCACACGTCACGCTGAAAGGCAAACACTTTCCAGCCACGCGCGCTGAACCATGCGGTCAATACCTTTTGAGTCAGCGCTGTGGTCATCGTGGCGGGCGTCTATTTGGGCATCGTCGGTGCGGTGCTGGCGACCGCGCGCGCGCCGTACATGTCGAGGATGACCTCGCCAAAATTACCAAGCAGCGCCTGCGCCACCCAGTCGGCGTACAGGTTGAACTCGGTGCTGATTCGGTAGTGCACTGTCATGGTCAGGCGGGTGCCGTTGCGCTCGGGTGCGAGGGTGTAGGCCGTGTCGAGCAAGTCAAAGTAATGACCGCCAATCACCACATGGTCATCAAGCGCGCCCTTGGGGAAGGAGTCGGGCGCGAAGCGGTAAGTCCAGCGCACGTATCGCTCTGGCTGCCAGTCTTGCACCAGCTCGTCGAAGTGCACGCCTTTGTCCCAACGCGAACGGCGCACCTTGCCGTCAGCCGTGTCTTCGGTGACGCCCGACAGCGGCAGCGGCACGCCGATGCGATAGGCCCAAGCGCGCTCCACTTCTGCCGGGCGAATGCCACTGGCTTCGTGCAGTTGACGCCACACGGCCGCCGCTGGAGCCTGAATGAAGACGCTGCGCTCGATGAGGCCAATCTGCTCAGGCTGCGGCAACTGCGCCCCGAATATGCCCAACAACAAGGGCAGCGCAGCCGCGCTGTACACGGCGGGGCGGGGCCACGCTGTCCATCGGCACACCGCACCCATCAGCAAACCAGCCGCACTGGCCATGGCCACGAACATGGGCACGATGACGATGGCGCAAATCAGGCCTTCGTAGAAGATGGCCAGTGCCCCGCCGATGAACAGCAGCGCCGCTAACGACGGTGCGGCCGCGTAGTAAATCCACGACCTGCGTTGAGCGCGTTCTGCCAGATACACCGTCACCATGCCCACCATGATGGGTGCCAGCCAAATGAAAGTCCCCGCCATGGCCGACCGCGCCCCGCCTGGATGTGAGTCAAAGACGAGAACGCGCATCAACAAGCCCATCGCAGCACCCATGACGATGGGATAGCGCTTGAGGAAGGGCAGTGCCGGTTTGGCGGGCGCTGCCGCAACTTCGACCGCCGCCGATGGGTTGGCCGCGTTGGATGCAAAGTCGGATGCAAGGTCAGGTGCACGGTCAGATGCAGAGTCAGTAGAAGATTTGTTAATTTCGTTCATGGCGTCTTGATTTTGAGTGTCAAGCCCAGCGGGTGTGGGCGAT
>JANYJJ010000012.1 GCA_025358485.1 Burkholderiales bacterium
GGCGTTCAGCCCGTGAGCTTGAGCCACGGCTGCAACCGATGCCCCAGGCTCAGCGCAGGCCGCAAGGACTTGCGTCTTCAACGCCCGCGCATGTTGGCGTCTTGGCTCCCTAGTTGCGACCCCTGTGGCCATCTGTGTCCCCGTACCCATGGTGTCCACCTCCGAAATAGGTGGACACCTTCGCCGAGCTCGGGGCGTCAATCAAGATGGGATGACTGGCCGGTTACCGCGCGGCTCGCTTTCGGCTGGGTAACAGCGATTTTGCAGGGCCGACTACCTGCCGGTATCACTGCGCTTTGCGGCGCATTTCGCCTTGAAAAGCCAGTGGTTACGTTTGCAGGAAAGGACAGCAGAGCGCTTCGCGGCTTTGTTTCGCTTGCGCTTACTCCGCCTTCAGCGCGGTGATTTCAGCGCAGCACGTGGCGCGGAGCGGGGCCTGGCTGGCGCTGCACCACTGCCCAGCGCGGGCGCGGCGGCCAGAGTGCCAGGTGTCACCTCTAAGCGCGCAAGCGCGACGGACTGGCCGCTTTCAAAAACATCGAGTGGCACCACCGTGGCGGCGAAAGATGTTTGTGCATAGCGGTGGCTGGCGGGTGCGGCCAAGGCGGTGGGCGCGGAGACGTCCAGGGCACATTGCATATGCGACACGTTCAAGGCTTGCACATACCCCGGGCTGGGCCTGCCCGGGGGGAGGTAAAGCTCGCCCGGACCCAGCGGGTACCAACCCACCGCAGCGCCCGCAGCCGCACCCCCAGTTGCGCTTGCTGCATTAGTGTTTGCGCTTGGCCCCCAGCCACCTGGCGGAGCGCCGTAAAAGCCCACCAGCGCGGGTGCGTACACCGGCCGCGCCTGTGCGTTGCCGGGCAGCCAACCCCAGCGCCCAGCGAGAAAAGTCCAACGCCCGTAGTGAAAAGGCGCGAAACCCCAGGGCGCACTGTCGATCCAGGTCCATCCCCAAGGCGCGACCCAAGCCCAGCGGCCCTGGCGGAAGGGCGCCCAGTCCGCTGCAACACCGCGTGGGAACCATATGGGTCCTGCGCGCGGGTCAGTGCGCCAAGCTCCGTGTTCGTCCAGCAGATCTGCGCCAGTCATTTCCGTTGAGGCGTACAAAGCGCTGCCGCCACGTTCGGCGCGGGCCAGGGCCTGTTGTTCGCGTTCGTCGGACCAGTCGTCGATGGGATTGCGCTCGGCTGGGCCTTGTCTGACGAGCTTCATGCCGTGGGTATCGATCAGCACCTGCTGGCCAGCCGTGAGGGCGATGCGCTGGCTGCCGACCGTCACCGTGCCGCTGCCCGCGTACACGCGCGCTGTTGCGCGCAGGGCGCGGGCGTTCGTTTCAAAGTGGTAGGTGCCCGCGCTGCTGGCGTCGAAGCGCGCACCGTCCAACAGCACGGCGAACCGATCCCCCGTTTGGCAGCACTGGCGCAGCCGCACGTTGAGACGACCGGTGTGCAGCGCCACCACAACGCCAGCGTCGTCCAGCTGTTCAAATTGCAACTGGACTTGTGCCGGTATGCGCAGCGCAGTGCTGCCGATGCGTACTTCGGCGCGCGACTGTGCGGTGCGTAGCGAGGATTGGGTCGTGAGCGGCTCGCCCACCGACGCCGGCTGCCAGGTCTGGCTGTCTTTGCTGTGCTCAAGCGAGCTGCCCACCACGCTGGCGTGGCCCACGCGCGCGGGCGGGTCGCCGCCCTGAGCGGCGACCACCGAAGCCACACCCGGCCACAAGGCCCAAATCAGCCACAGAGACCGCAGCCACACGGACTGCACGCACATGGACGGCATCCACTGGGACGGCACCCGCGACACGAAGCGCACCACCACGCTGTTCGAGCTCGGTGCAAGGCGACAAAAAGCTGTCATCGGGCACCCTCCCGGGCCACAGGCAAACTCACCCGCACCAGAAGGCCACGACCCAGCTGCGCATCGAGCAGTTCCACCTTGCCGCCAGCACCCATGGCAATGTCGCGCACGATCGACAGGCCCAGGCCGCTGCCCTGCACCACCATGCTGGGCTCTCGCGCCCCGGACTGAATATCTGCGGCAGCACTCTTCGCGGCGCTGCCACGCTGAAAGCGCTCGAGCACGTGTTCACGTTCATCGGCCGCGATGCCGGGGCCGTTGTCCTCGACCTCCAATACAGCTGTGTCCCCTTCGCGTCTGCAACGCACTGTGACTTGTGCACTTGGCCCAGCGTAAGCAAGCGCGTTGTGCAGCAAATTGGCAAGCAATTCGCGCAGCAAAAAACCGCGCCCCTGCAAAGGCGTGCTGAGCAGATCAAACCCAAGATCGATGCCAAGGGCCAGCGCTCGCGGCACCCACTCTTGCGCCGCTTCGGCTGCGATGGTTTCCCAGTCCAGCGTCTCAGCGGGCAGGGCCACAGCGGCAGCGCTGTCGCTGCGCGCCAACGCCAGCAGCTGCGATGACAGCCGCGCCGCGCGCGCCGCGTTGGCGTTTAACCGCGCGAGCGTGGCCTGCACAGCGGGAGGGTGATCTTCAGTCAGTGCCAATTCAGCTTCGTTTTTCAGCGCCGCCAGCGGCGTGCGCAACTGGTGCGCGGCATCGGCCAAAAAAGCCTGCTGCGCCAGTGAACCGCCACGCACACGTTCCAGCAGCCGGTTGATGGCGGCCACCAAGCCGTGCAATTCGCGCGGGATGCGCGTTTGGTCCAGCGGTCGCAAGTCATCCAGCGAACGCTGACCCATCTGGTCGCCCAAATGGCGAAGTGGTGCCAGACCTCGCCGAGCTGCCAGCACGATGCTCAAACCGCTGGCCAACGCGAAGGCCAGCACGCCCGCCACCGTGCCGGTGAGCGAATCGCGGAACACCTGCAGACGCTTGACCTGGGTTTCGCCGACACGCACTTGGCACACCGCCGAGCCGCAGGCCACACCGCGCGCAGCCACGCGCACGGCTTGGCCGTCAATCAAGGCGTCGAAGTAGGCGAGCTCGTCAGCCGCAAGGCTCAGCGAGTTCTGCGTCAGCGGCAGGTCGCCGGCCAAGCGCTGGCCGCTGGGCCCCAGCACCACGTAATAAATGCTGTCTTGCTGGTCGGTACGAATGGTGCGCTCCACCTGCGGGTTCATGTCAAAGCGAAGTTGGCCCTGGTCTTCATTTATGAAGGCGGCCACCGACAGAGCGGTGTTGCCCAAGGCCTGGTCAAAAGCGCTGCGCGCGGGCTGCAGCACCAAAGCGTATTGCAGCGCCACCGCAGCGGGCACGATCAACAGCAGCGGCAGCAGCAGCCAGGCCAACAGCGTGCGGCGCAGACTGCGTGCAAGCGTGCGCCCAGGCATGCTTGCCGAGGTCTGCTCAGGGCTGCGCAGCGGAGTGCGGCTAAGTTCCAAAGGGCGTGCCGTCAAGTTTCATCAAACGGCCCGGCCTCCAACAAATAGCCGAAGCCGCGCACGGTGCGTACCTTCACGCCCGCTGGGTCTAGTTTGGCGCGCAAGCGCGAAACGTAGACTTCGATGGCGTTGTGGGACAGCTGTTCGTCCCAGCCGCTGATGCCTTGCAGAATCTGGTCTTTGCTGATCACCTTGCCGGCACGCTCCAGCAGATACACCAACACGACCCATTCGCGCGCCGACAGGTCCAATGGCGCATCGCCCAAAAACGCCCGCTTGGCCGCCAAGTCCATGCGCAGCGGCCCCAGTAACAACACGTTGCCCTGGCGCGCCTGGGCCCTGCGGGTCAGCACACGCGCACGCGCCACCAACTCCGGAATGGCAAAGGGTTTGACGAGATAGTCGTCGGCCCCGCCCTCAAGGCCGCGCACACGGTCTTCGACGGCGTCGCGCGCGGTCAACATCAACACGGGTGTGCTGCTTCCTTGCGCACGCAGGCGGCGCAGCGTCTCAAAACCATCGATGCCCGCCAAGCCGATGTCCAACACCACCAAATCATACGGATCTTGTTTGACCGACGAAGGCACCGGTTCGCCGCGTGCCGACCAGTCCACCGCCCAACCCTGGGCCTTGAACGCACGGGTGGTGGTGTCAGCCAGGGCAGGGTCGTCTTCGACCAGAAGGATGCGCAAGGAAAAACTCCGTGGGTGCAAGCTCCCAGCATACTGGGTAGCGGCGTGCTGCAAGGAAGGAATGGACTGTTGACGGAGAAGTCGAAAGTCGATCCGCGCACGCGGTGATCGACCGGGTGCACCGAAGCGCAGCATCTCAACGGTGGCACGCTCCCCGCGCTGATCTGCATGTGCCAGCGACGCTACGCGCTGCGCATCGACCGACAGCAGCCTGGCGCCTTGCGCCGCCGGTTGGTTGCCACGTTGCACCTGTCCGCCGCGCCGAAGGCGCATTGTTGTCAGGTTCTTGTCAGCCTGCACTCAGCTTCCTGTCAAGGTGCGGAACGCACACTTCGGGCGTGGTAGCAGAGATCCAAACCGTGCGCTTGAACCAAATCAGGCATTCAGGCTGGGATTCTGTGTGCCACGACACACGATTTTTTCGGCGTGAGCCAAGTCGATTTGGGTTCAACAGCTTGTCAATAAGCTGGCCAGGTCAGATCGAGGCGAGTCGGCGCAGCTCAACATCATGAACACCATCACGTAGGGAGTTAGGTTATGACTTTGCAAACAGTCGATACCGCAGTCGATACCGCAGTCGAGCGACAGGAGGGATCCAGGTCCGATGTCTCCCAAGGCTCAGAGGCGGTCCGGCGGCCCAAGCCAGCTGCAACGGTGTTGCCACCACCGCTGCCCTTGCTGGGCGCACTGATTGGGTCCGTGGCGGCATCCGCGTGCGGGGGCGGCGGCGGCGGTGCTGTGAATGCGTTCACTGCTGCAGAGCCCGCGGCGATAGCCCTCGCCGCACCACCTCCCACGGGATCGTCTTCGTCTGCACCAAACGCACAGGTGAAGGCGGCAGCGCAGTCCGCTGATGTGTTTACCAGCGATGCCGATGTGGTGCGCCTGCTTGCGCAAGGCGGCTTCGGCGGCAACCGCGCTGAAGTCGACCGCGTGTTTAAGTTGGGCAGAGCCAGCGCATGGATCGACGAGCAGTTGGGAATGAAGCGCAGCGTCGGCCACCAAGCTTGGTTTCGTGAGCAGGGCTGGGATCCGGCTAAGTCTTTAGACCCGGGTGGCAACGGCCTGGACTACACGGTCTGGCGCGCCTTCATCACCAACGAAGACCAACTGCGCCAGCGCATGGTTTACGCGCTGAGTCAGATTCTGGTGGTCTCGTCTGCGGGTCTCGACGGCGCGCGTTTTGGATGGCTGGGCGCCTACTACTTGGATGTGCTGGACGAGCACGCCTTTGGCACCTTCCGTGCTCTCCTGGAAGCCGTCACGTTATCGCCTGCGATGGGCCGGTATCTGTCCATGAAGGGGAGTCAAAAAGGCGTTCCCAATGGCAGGCAGCCCGACGAAAACTATGCACGCGAAATCATGCAGCTGTTCACCATCGGCCTGGTCAAACTTCACGCCGACGGCACGCCGAGACTTGTGGCTGGTTCTCCGTTGGACAGTTACACCGAGACCGACGTCGCAGCGTTGGCACGTGTTTTCACGGGTTGGGACGAGATCACCGTGGACGCGGGAAAAGCCCTTAGGTTTGTCACGCCTCTGGTGAATACTGAATCGCTGCATGACAAAGACGAGAAGAAATTCCTGGGCATAACCCTAGCGGCTGGGCAGTCGGCCGCTAAAAGTCTCAGCGATGCGCTGGATCATCTGTGCAACCACGCCAATGTCGGCCCTTTCATTGGCAAACAGTTGATCCAGCGGCTGGTCACCAGCAACCCCAGCCGAGCCTATGTGGCTCGTGTCAGTGCGGTATTCAAAGACAATGGTGTGGGCGTGAGAGGCGATCTCAAGGCCGTGCTGCGCGCCATCCTCACCGACGACGAAGCGCGCAAGACGGGTGCGGCGCTCGCCGGTGCCAACCGGGGCAAACTGAGGGAGCCGGTCTTGCGCTTCGTGTCGTGGGCCAGGGCATGTGATGTCAACTCCGCATCGCAGAAGTGGGCATTGGGTTCGCTGGCCCTCCCAGCCACACGTTTGGGTCAAAGCCCCTTACATGCCACCTCGGTCTTCAACTTCTACCGGCCTGGCTATGTCCCACCGAACAGCGCGTTCTCGCGCTTCAATGACGCACTCTTGCCCGATTCTGGCGGCCCGAAGGTGGCCCCTGAGTTCCAAATCACCACCGAGACATCGGTTGCGGGCTACCTCAACTTCATGCAGGCGGCCGTTTCTAACGTCGTTGGCCTGGGTTGGTCCGATGTCAAAGCGAAATACGGCCCCGCTTGGATTGACAAGGCTGTAAACCCCAGCAAATTGGCGGATGAAGCCAACGTGATGCTCGCGGCAGGCCAGCTCAGCGAAGTCAATTTGAATTTGATTCGCGAAACCGTCAACCAAATGCCAATGGGCACCGCCGCGAGTGAATTGAATCGTGTCTACGCTGCCGTCTTTCTGACGCTCGCGGCACCTGAGTGTCTGGTCGCCAAGTAACTTCCTGGAGTACTCCATGTCATCTAACAACTCTCGTCGTGAATTTCTCAAACGCGCCTCGGCGCTCTCAGCCGCCGGGGTGGCAGCACCGTGGGTGCTCAATCTGGCAGCCATTGGCGAGGCAGCCGCGCAGTCGAGCCACACAGACTACAAAGCCCTGGTCTGCGTCTTTCTCTACGGCGGCAACGATCACGGCAACACGCTGGTGCCTTTCGATAAGGCGACCCACGACACCTATGTTCAGCTGCGCGGCGGCCTTGTCGACCAAGGCGGCCTGGCCACCCCGCTGGGGAACCTTCAGTCCACCCTGCTCACGCCGTTGCAAGCACTTCCCGA
The DNA here is from genome assembly GCA_025358485.1 of Burkholderiales bacterium. Lineage (GTDB taxonomy): Bacteria > Pseudomonadota > Gammaproteobacteria > Burkholderiales > Burkholderiaceae_C > JANYJJ01. The sequence goes on from JANYJJ010000012.1 coordinate 6,806, forward strand.
CGGACGCCAGTATTCCCTGGCTCCCGAGTTGCAGCCTCTTGTGAATGTATTTAACCAAGAACGGCTCGCGGTGCTGCTGAACATCGGAACCTTGAGAGAAGCCACCAGTAAGAATGCGTATTCAAATCGCACGGTAGCGCTGCCGCCCAAGCTGTTTTCGCACAACGACCAGCAGTCGGTTTGGCAGGCCAGCAATCCCGAAGGGGCGACCTCGGGCTGGGGAGGTCGCATTGGCGATCAATACAGTCCGTCCACGTTCACAGCTGTGAGCGTATCTGGCAACGCGATTTTCTTGTCGGGAGCACAAGCGGTGCAGTACCAGGTTTCGACCAGTGGCTCGGTGCCCGTCAAGGGGATCGGCGATGGCGAGAAGCTCTATGGCTCAGAAAATGCCGCCAAAGCGTTGAAAAAGATCATCATGAACACGTCAAGTGTCAATAATTTTGAATCTGAGTACTCGCGTGTGGTGGAGCGGTCGATCCAGGCAGACACCACCTTGACGCGCGCCCTGGCTGGCGCACCGGCTCTGGTAACAACGTTTCCCCCGACTGGCTTGGCGGCGCAGCTCCAAATGGTGGCACGCATGATCTCAGCTCGCGGAGGTCTGGGCGTTACGCGTCAGGTCTTCTTCGTCAGCATGGGCGGGTTCGATCTTCACGACAACCTGGTGGCCACGCATCCTGCATTGCTCGAGCAGGTGGGCGGCGCGTTGGCTGCCTTCGATACGGCAATGGGCGAACTGAAGTTGTCGGACAAGGTGACAACGTTCACGGCCTCGGAGTTCGGCCGCACGCTGACTTCCAACGGCGATGGCTCCGACCACGGCTGGGGCAGCTACCACTTCGTCATGGGCGGCGCCGTGAAAGGCAAAAGCTTTTATGGCAAGGCGCCACAGCTAGGCAACGGCGGCGATGATGATGTTGGTCAAGGCCGCATGCTGCCCACCATGGCGGTAGATCAACTGGCAGCCACACTTGCCACCTGGATGGGCGTGCCAGACGACAAACTGCGAAGCGTCGTGCCCGGCATCACAAACTTCCCAGTTCGGGATCTGGGGCTGTTTCGGGAAAAAGCAGTTTCTTCCTGACTTTGTGCGGAAGTTCGATCTTTAGGTTGGCCTTCCCTGCGATTCGCGCACGACGCACGACGCAAGCAAGCAGGCAAGCAAGACCCAAGACGTGAGCACGGGTGACGATGCCGAGTTTGGGTTCCACGCATTCGTCTTGCCTCGCGTCTTGCTTTGCCTTTGGCTGCGCGCTTTGCTGCGCGCTTTGCCGAGTGTTGTGCCGCATGTTGTGCATCAACAAGCAGCCCGGGCTCAGTTGCCGTTATCTCGGCATTGGCCCAAGCCAGGGAGCTTGACACCAAAAGGCACGGTGGCATTGAGACTGGCGGTGCATTGGCGTTGGCCAACACCGCATGCACAAGGCTCGCACGCGTGATTTACAAGCAAGGTACGAGCTAGGTACAAGCAAAAAGCCCGAGCCGTTTTCAGGCGCTCGATGTCACCTTGGCGCGCGTACCAGTCGCCTGCTGAACCCCGGCGTTTCCGCCGTAACGCGCCATCGTCAAGCCGTCCATGTCGATGGCGGTTTGTTTGCCCGACATCAAATCGGCCATGACGCAGCCGGTGCCTGCGGCCATCGTCCAACCCAAGGTGCCGTGGCCGGTGGCGAGGTAGAGATTGCGCAATTTCGTGCCGCCCAGCACCGGTGTGCCGTCGGGCGTCATGGGCCGCAGGCCACACCAAAACTCGGCGCGGCTCACGTCGCCGCCGTCGGGGAAAAGGTCAGTCACCACGTGTTCCAAGGTGCGGCGCCGCGCGTCGTGCAAGCGCAGGTCGTAGCCCGCCAATTCGGCCGTGCCGCCCACGCGGATGCGATCTCCCAAACGCGTCACGGCCACCTTGTGGGTTTCGTCCATGACGGTGGATTCAGGCGCGGCGCTGGCCTGCGTGATCGGCACGGTGATGCTGTAGCCCTTGACCGGATAGACCGGAATGTTGATGCCGATGGGCGACAACAATTTAGGTGAATGGCTGCCCATGGCCAGCAGGTAGGCGTCGGCTTTCAAAGTGCCCGCATCGGTGACCACACCCGTGATGGCAGCACCCACAGATGCGCCGTCTGATTGCAGTTTTTGGATGGTTGTGCCGTGGCGGAAAATCACGCCGCTTTGCGCCGCCAAGGCCGCCAAGTTCTGCGTGAACTTGAAGCAGTCACCCGTCTCATCACCCGGCAGCAACAAGCCGCCCACAAACTTTTCTTGCACCTTGGCCAATGCCGGTTCGTGGCGAATGCAGCCTGCCCGGTCAAGCAGATCAAACCGCACGCCGTAGCGCTTCAGTATGGCGATGTCAGCACCGGTGCCGTCAAGCTGAGCCTGGGTGCGAAACAGTTGCAAGGTGCCTTGCATGCGCTGGTCGTAGTTCAACCCTGTTTCTGCACGCAGCGCTTTCATGCAGTCGCGGCTGTACTCGGCCAGCCTCACCATGCGGCCTTTGTTCAGTTCGTAGCGCGCCGTCGTGCAGTTGCGCAGCATGGCCACGCCCCAGCGCAGCAAGTTCATGTCGAGCTGGGGGCGTATCACCAGGGGGCGGTGATGCATCAGCAGCCACTTGATGGCTTTCAGCGGCACGCCGGGGCCGGCCCACGGTGCTGAGTAGCCGGGCGACACCTCGCCCGCGTTGGCGTAGCTGGTTTCTAAACCTGCCGCAGGTTGGCGGTCGACCACCGTGACTTCGTGGCCCGCCTTGGCCAGTTGATAAGCCGAAGTCACCCCAATGACGCCGCTGCCCAAAACGACTACTTTCATTCTTCAACTCCAGTTGAATGTCACCAGTGCGGCCGAATTGACCGCCAAAACTCCAGTTTTGCACAGTAGACATGGTTTTATTCACTGAAGTGAAAAAGCGTCTTTTGACCCTGCACTTGCTGCTGAAAGTGCTGTTGTGGCCCCTTCGCGTGAAGTCATAAAGCACAGCGAAAATCGCGCCCACACCGAAAGAAATCCAGACGGACCAAGGAAGTTCATGTCATCTGTTCCCCACTACATCGCCCCCGCCCACTTTGACGACGCCCACGCCGCCTTGGCGCAAGTGCAGGCCATTTACGCGTCCAGCGTGGCGCATCTGCGCGCCGCCTTGCAAGCCTTCGTGGCGGGCGAGGCGCCGCCCGGCCATGTGCGCGCCTGTTACCCCTTTGTGCGCGTGCACACCAACACCAATGCGCGGGCGGCTTCCACCTTGAGCTACGGTTTTGTCGCCGGGCCTGGCACTTACGAGACCACGCTCACGCGCCCCGACCTGTTTGCCGACTACTACTTGCAGCAGTTCAAGCTGCTGCTGCGCAACCACCACGTCAGCATCGAAGTGGGCACCAGTTCGCAGCCCATCCCGGCGCACTTTTCGCTGGCAGAAAACGATCACCTTGAGGGCACGCTCGACGCGCAGCGCCGCGTGCTCATGCGCGACCAGTTCGATCTGCCCGACCTCGCCGCCATGGACGACGGCATCGCCAACGGCACGTATGAGCCTGCGCCCGGCGCCGCCCTGCCGTTGTCGCTGTTCACCGCCCCGCGGGTTGACTATTCGCTGCACCGTTTGCGCCACTACACCGGCTGTGCGCCCGAGCATTTTCAAAACTTTGTGCTGTTCACCAACTACCAGTTCTACATCGACGAATTTGTGCGTTTGGGTCACGCAGCCATGCAGGATGCCGACAGTGAATACAGTGCTTTCGTCGAACCCGGAAATGTGGTCACGCGGCGCGTGGGCTCGGCAGTCCAGGCAGCGGACGCCCTGGGCGTGGTGCCGCCGCGCTTGCCGCAAATGCCGGCCTATCACTTGGTGCGCGCCGACGGTGCGGGCATCACCATGGTCAACATTGGCGTGGGCCCGGCCAATGCCAAAACCATCACCGACCACGTCGCCGTGTTGCGCCCGCATGCGTGGATCATGCTCGGCCACTGCGCTGGTTTGCGCACCACGCAGCAATTGGGCGACTACGTGCTGGCCCACGGCTATGTGCGCGAAGACCATGTGCTGGACGAAGAACTGCCGCTGTGGGTGCCCATTCCTGCCTTGGCTGAAGTGCAAGTTGCGTTGCAAGCGGCAGTGGCCGAAGTGACGCAACTCCAAGGCGCTGAACTCAAGCACATCATGCGCACCGGCACCGTGGCCAGCACCGACAACCGCAACTGGGAATTGCTGCCGTTCAACAACAGCATCAGCACGCCCGAGCGTCGGTTTAGCCAGAGCCGCGCCATCGCGCTCGACATGGAAAGCGCCACCATCGCCGCCAATGGCTTTCGATTTCGCGTGCCCTACGGAACGCTGCTGTGTGTCAGCGACAAGCCGCTGCACGGTGAAATCAAGTTGCCTGGCATGGCCAACACCTTTTACCGCGAGCGGGTGGATCAGCATTTGCGCATCGGCATGCGGGCGGTCGAACTGCTGCGCGCGGCGGGGATCGATCAACTGCACAGCCGCAAGTTGCGCAGCTTCTCGGAAGTGGCTTTTCAGTGATTTGCCGGTGTGGGCTGGGATGAGGGTGCAAGCGTGCCGCAGACACCGCACCGCGTTTGACGTTCTGACCCCCACCCCGACCCTCCCCCTGCGAGGGGGAGGGCGCAAAACCAAGCTCAACGCGTCAAGCAAGCAGCCGGGTTTTGGGGCAACAAGATTCCCCACTTGACTCTGCCCATCGTCGAGTGCTTGGCGTCCTCACCAGAGCCACCGCGGGCACCGTTCCAGGGCAGCAACCACGTCCCTTGCACCGTGGATTTCGCCATCAAGGCTTCCAGCGCCGCGTCGGGTTTGGCGTGACCGGCAGCGTCATCGGTTTGGTCGTCCAACACCAGCGCGCCGCAGTCTGCAACCGCCTGTTCCTTGACCCAGGGCGACTTGAAATGACGGCCGTCGATCAACACCGCGATGCGTCGGTTTTCTTGCCCGCGCGTGTGCGCCACCATGTTGCCGCCGAGCCAAATGTCTGACACCACCAAGCGCAGCGGAACGTCGGTGTGTTGGGCCCACGTGGCCTGCGCCTGCTGCGCCAGTACCGCGCCAGGGAAGTTGGCGCGCGAGCGAATCTGCAATTGGTCGGCCAACACGGTTTTTGACAGCACCACCACCGAACACATCAACACATGTGCCAGCAGCACCACTTTCACGGCGGTGTGCTGCATGCGCGGCGTGTCCAAGCGCGGCCAAGCAGCCATGGCCAACCAACCCACCAACAAGAAGGCGTTGGCACCCCAACGGCTTTGCAGCTCGGTTTCGGTCAGCAAGCTGATCAGCACCGTGATCAGCAGGGGCGTAACTGTGGCGATCAATAAAAATCGAATGTCGCGCGGCGATGTTTTGAAGCTGTCGGTCAGCCCGGTTTCAAGGCGCGCAGGTTCTGCTTTGGCCGTGTGTTTTGCCGTGTGCCGCAACACAAACCACAGGCCCAATGCGAATGGCAACAAGCGCAGCGCCTGGATGAGCACAAAGTCCAACAGCGCGCGCAGCGTGGCGATCAAGCCAGGCAGCGATTGCGACACGGCCTGTGCGTAGTGGAAAGGCAAGTAGCTGCTGGACTTCAACCACAGCGCATGCGGCAACATCACCGCGCCGAACACGCCCATGGCCAAAGCCAAACCAGCGAAGGCGCGCCGGTTGTGCAACTGGCGGTCCAGCGCAAAGCACACCAGCAGCCCTGCCAAAGGCAACAAGGCCACGTACTTCACCAGCATCGACAGGCCCGCAAACAGGCCCACCAACATCCATTGATGCCACGCCCCCGAGCGCGAGGCGCGGTAGAAAAACAACCAGGTCGCCGCTTGAAACGGCAGCAGCACGGTGTTGTGGTTGAACGAATCGCCGCCCACGTTGTGGTAAGCCACCAGCGAGGTCAGCGCCATGGCAATCAGCGAGCGGCGCGGCGACATGAATTCGCAGCCAAGCTTCCAGATCAGCGCCAATGCCAGCGCGATGCAAAGCTGAGTGGCCACAAACGGCAGCATGACGGACGGACCGAAAACATTCAGCAGGCCGTGCATGATCCAAGAGGGCAACGGCGGGTGCTTCCAGTAGCCGCTTTCCATCGAGAAAGCCCAAACAAATTGCTCGGCGCTGTCGAGCTCGGGCGCGTTTCGAGTCCAGCCCAAACCCACGCCCCACAACAAGGTTTGCGCCAGGCACAACAGCAGCACCCAACGCAAGGCTTGCGAGACTTCTAAATGCGTGGTG
>JANYJJ010000054.1 GCA_025358485.1 Burkholderiales bacterium
CCAGTCAATTGGCATGTGTTCAACGCTTTCACCTCTCCCCCGCCCTCCCCGTCAAGGGGAGGGAGTTCAAGCACCTTCTCCCCGTCAAGGGGAGGGAGTTCAAGCACCTTCTCCCCGTCAAGGGGAGGGAGTTCAAGCACCTGCTCCCCGTCAGGGGGAGGGAGTTCAAGCACCTTCTCCCCGTCAAGGGGAGGGAGTTCAAGCAGCTTTTCGACATCAAGCGGGGGAGCTCAACACACCCTCTCCGCATCAATGCGACCTAATCAGTACCGTCAACGCATGACCACGCGCCCCTCCAAACGTTCTGGCTCCCTTGCCCACGCACTACAAGCCCTGCGCGCCATCGTCATGCGCGAGGTGTTGAAGTTCGTGCAGCAGCGTGGCCGATTGCTGTCGGCCCTGGTGCGCCCGGTGTTGTGGCTGGCCGTCTTCGCCGCAGGCTTCCGCAATGTATTTGGCGTGGCCATTGCCGAGCCTTACGACACCTACATCCCTTACGACGTCTACATCGTCCCCGGCCTGATGGGAATGGTGCTGTTGTTCAACGGCATGCAGTCTTCACTGGCCATGGTCTACGACCGTGAAATGGGTCTGATGCGTTTGCTGTTGACGGCACCTTTGCCGCGTTGGTGGTTGCTGTTTGCCAAGCTCTGCGCCACGGCCTTGCTCAGCGTGTTGCAGGTGCTGGCATTTGTGATCGTGGCGGCACTCATCGGAACCTCTTTGCCGATGTCGGCACTGACCACTGCGCACGCCGCGGCGGCCACGCTGGCGGGTGCGTTGATGATGGCCGCGCTGGGCTTGCTGTTGTCGGTTTACGTGAAGCAACTGGAAAACTTTGCAGGCACCATGAACTTCGTCATCTTCCCGATGTACTTCCTCAGCACCGCGCTGTATCCGCTGTGGAAGTTGGAGGAATCGGGTGCCACTTGGGTCTATCGCGTGGCGCAGTTCAACCCCTTCACTCACGCCGTGGAATGGATGCGTTTTGCGCTGTACGGCAAAGACCCCGGCATCTCGCCCTATGTGGTGTTGACCACCTTGGCGGTGTGCTTCACCTTGGCGTGTTGGGGCTACGACCCACAGCGTGGCTTTGGTGGTTTGACCAAACGCGGCGGCCCGGCATGACGCAGTTTTCATTCAACCGCCGCACGGTTCTGCACGGTGTGGTCACGACCGTAGCGTCGGCTGCGGCATGTTTGAACCCGTGGGCTCAAGCCCAAGCTCAAAGCCAAACTCAAACCCAAACTCAAACCCCAGACGACTTCCCCAATCGCACCATCGCCCTGTGGGTGCCGTGGCCTGCGGGTGGTGCCACCGACCTCACCATGCGCCTGTTGGCCGAATTGGCGGGCAAGCAATTGGGCCAAAAAATCGTCATCGACAACCGCTCGGGCGCAGGCGGCACGTTGGCCATGCCGGTGCTGCAACAAGCCGCCCCAGACGGCTACACCATCGCGCAAATGCCGCAGCCGGTGTTCCGTGCACCGCACACCCAAAAGGTGTTGTGGGACCCGATACGCGACACCACGCCCATCATCCAAATCAGCGGCGTGACCTTTGGCGTGGTGGTGCACGCCAACAGCCCGTTCAAGAAGTTTGACGACCTGTTGGCATTCGCTGCCAAGAACCCCGGCGAGCTGAGCGTGGCCACCAACGGCACGGGCACCACGCCGCATGTGGTGATGGACGAGCTGTGCGCCGCGCGCGGCTTGAGCTACATCCATGTGCCCTACAAAGGCACTTCCGAACAAATGATTGCGGTCAGCAGCGGCCAGGTCATGGCGGGCATCAACTCCAACGGCTTTGCGCCGTTTGTGGATTCAGGCCGCATGCGCTTGCTGGCCACGTTCGCCGAGCAACGCTCCAAGCGCTGGCCCACCGTGCCGACATTGAAAGAATTGGGGCACGGCATTTCAGCCACATCGCCCTACGGCTTGGCAGGCCCGCGCGGCATGCAGCCAACCATTGTTCGCAAACTGCATGACGCTTTCAAGCTGGCCATGTTTGACCCACAACACGTGGCCGAGCTGGCCAAGTTTGATCAAGAGCTGGCCTACCTGAACACCGAAGATTACGCGCGCGCGATGCGCGAAAACTTTGCGGCCGAACGCCGCACGGTGGATCGTTTGGGCTTGGCGCGGGTGCAGTAGCCGGGGGGAGTAGCAAGGCGACAGCGGTGCCACAAAAGCGTTGCCACAAAAACCAAATGTCACCAAAGTAACTTGTCACGAAAGCGACTTGCGGTGCCTCTAGGCTAAGGTGAATTCTCAACCGCAGGAGCCAGCACCGTGTCCACACCACTCAAGCCCAAGACTTCCCTCACGCGCAAGCCCGTATCTGCGGTTTTCACATTGGTTTGCGCCACCTTAGCGGCGACCTTTATCGCCGCTTGCGGCGGCAACGACGACGGCAACTTCGCCACCTTGAACGGCAAAGCGCCGCTGGTCATCGGCCACCGCGGTGCGGCTGGCTTTTTGCCCGAACACACGCTGGAGGGCTACAAATTGGCCGTCGAGCAAGGGGCTGATTTCATCGAACCCGACTTGGTGATGACCAAAGACGGCGTGCTGATTGCGCGCCATGAACCGATGTTGGACAGCACCACCAACGTGGCCACGGTTTTCCCGGCCAGCCGCAAAACCACACGCATGCTGGACGGCGAATCCACCACCGCATATTTCGCCAATGATTTCACCTTGGCCGAGATCAGAACCTTGGGCGCAATCCAAGCCCGCGCGGGCCGCCCGACCGAGTACAACGGCTTGTACAAAGTGCCCACGCTGGATGAAATCATTGCATTGGCCAAGTCGGAAGGCACGCGCGTGGGCCGCACGATAGGCATCTACCCAGAAGTCAAACACTCCACTTACATGGCTGGCATTTTCGGAGCCAACATGTTCGAGGACGCACTGATCGCCAAGCTGCACGCGGCTTACGGCAACACGGCGGACGCGCCTGTTTTCATCCAATCGTTTGAGGTCAGCAACCTGCAATATATGCGCACCAAAACTGCCATCAGAAGCATTCAACTCATCGATGCAGATGACGTGAATGCAGACGGCACCCCGTCGCTTGTTGCGCCTTATCGCCAGCCTTATGACTTTGTGGTCAAAGGCGATAAGCGCTTGTTTTCTGACCTGCTGACACCGGCCGGCTTGGACTTCGTCAAAACCTACGCCACCGGCATCGGCCCCTGGAAGCCTTACCTCGCCACCACCGTGGCAGACAACGTCGACCGCAACGGCGACGGCAAAGTCACCATCAACGACCGCAAAGTCATAGGCAGCACCGGCGTGATTGAAGCAGCGCACGCACGCGGCCTGTTGGTGCACACCTGGACCTTCCGCAACGACGCCAGCGGCTACGGTTTTGCCGACCCAAAAGCTGAGATGCAGTTCTACATGAAGCTGGGCGTGGACGGTGTTTTTACCGACTTCCCCATCACGGGCGTGCAAGCGGTGGCAGGGCTGCGCTGAAGCTTCGCATAGCGTTCGCAATATCCAAGAAAAAAGGGCCTGACTTTCAAACCAGACCCTTTTTCTATGACGGACTCGCGCTCAATTCACCTTGATCAAACGCCAGTCCAGTCGGTTGTCAGCGCGGTGCACCACGTCGATGTTTTTCTTCATCGCCCACGGAATGATCTGGTTGTGCAGCGGGATGTGCGACACGTCGTCGTTTTGAAGTTGCAGCGCTCTCGTGAGCAGCGTGGTGCGCACCTTCAGGTCAGTCTCCTTTTTGGTGCGCTCCACCAGCGCGTCCATTTGCGGATTGCTGTAGCGGCCCACGTTGTAATTGCCGTCGCCGCCTGCGCCCAAACTGCGCGTCAGTGACTGCAAGCTGTACAGCGCATCGAAGGTCGGCACACCCCAACCCAGCATGTAAATGCTGGCCTCAAAGCGCTGAATCATCGGGAAGTAAGTCACCAGCGGCAGCGTGCGCAGCTTGGCTTTCACGCCTACTTTGGTCCACATCGCGGCCACCGCAATGCAAATTTTCTCGTCGTTGATGTAGCGGTTGTTCGGGCAGGCAAAGTCAACCTCAAAGCCCTGGGGGTAGCCCGCTTCAGCCAACAACTTCATCGCCGCATCGGGGTTGTAGGGCCAGCGCTTGTCCACTTCTTTGGTCCAGCCCGTCACTTGCGGCGCCACCAGCGCGCCCGTGCTCTGGCTCAGGCCGCGCATGGTGACTTTGTTGATGCTGTCGATGTCGATGGCCTGGTAAAGCGCCTTGCGAACACGCAAGTCCTTCAGCGGATTCTTGCCTTTCACGTTGGAGCCCACCAGCTCATCGCGAAACTGATCCATGCCAAAAAAGATGGTGCGATTTTCTGGTCCCTCAATCACTTTCAAGGTGTCAGTCGCGCGCAGACGCGGCAGGTCTTGCGGGCTGGGGTCCAGCACCAAATCAATCTCACCGGACAGCAACGCTGCCGTACGCGTGGGCTCAGATTTGATGGGCGTGTAGATGATTTCAGTCACGTTCGTGGCTTGCTTGCCAGAGTGATTGGGGTTGCGCACCAGCACCAGCTTTTGGTCGGGCTGCCACTCTTTCACCATGAACAAGCCGGTGCCCATGGCGTTGCGGTGGGCAAAGCTTTCATCCTTGGTTTTGATGTCTTTCGGCTCGACCGAGTTATTTTTCTCAGCCCAAGCTTTGCTCATGATGCGCAGCTCCGTCATCTGATTCAGCAGCACCGGATTGGGGCTCTTCATCATGATGTCCACGGTGTTGTCATTCACCTTCACCGCCTTGTCCATGCCCTGCGTGAACACCGAGTAATTCGACGTTTTGGCCATGGCACGGGTGATGGAATACACCACGTCGTCCGCTGTCAACGTGCTGCCATCGCTGAACTTCACACCGCTGCGCAAGGTGAAACGCACCTGCGTCGGCGACACCTCCGTCCAACTGGTGGCCAACTGCGGCTCGACCTTGAAGGTGACGCTGTTGTAGTAAACCAAAGCCTCGTAAATCGCCGCATGAACGCCGTTGCCCAAGGCATTGTTCTGCGAATGAATGTCTAGCGTAGGAATGTCGCTGGCATTCGACCAGCGAAAGGTTTTGGCGTGCGCTTGGGGTGCGGCGAGCAACGCCGCCACAGCAGCCATGCAAGCGAAGAGCGCAGTGGATTTGAATTTCATGTGAACCTTAGATTGGACAGAGTGCTTGACTATGCAACAGACAGCACGCAGGTGTCGGAAGGGCATTCCCGACAAGGCAGTAAGTGGTTTGAAGCACCGCTTGCGGGACTCTGCGTTGTCCGCATTTGGGCGCAAATGAGTAGATTTGCAGAGCGGTATTGCATCTATCGGTTTCCTGGGGTCGTGGGCGGCGTGGGCGGACCGCGCTCAGCGGGCGTCGCGGCCGGGCTGTGCGCTTGCTCGACCGACCGACGCTGGGCCCGCAGGATGTAGGCCGACAAAATGCTCGCAGCAATCAACACCAGCGCGCCGAGCACGGCTGTGCTTTGCATTGCGCCTGTGAAAGCAGAGCGCGATGCCGCCCGAAGCGCATCTCCCACCGGACCTGGCAGTGCTTGCGCTGCGGCCACCGCAGCGCCGAGCGTGGCCGACGCCGCAGCGGCGGCATCGGGTGGGGTCGAAGGTGGCATGGTGGTCGCAAGGCTGTGGCGGTACAGCACCAGCCCCAAACTGCCGAACACAGCGATGCCCAGCGCACCGCTGAACTCAGACGCTGTCTCGGCCAGGGCTGACGCGGCGCCAGCACGCTCAAGCGGCGCGGCGCTGATCAGCATGTCGTTGGCCACGGTGAACACAGGTGCCAGGCCCAGACTCATCAGCACCGTGCCGACCACGATCGTCGCCAGCCCGTGACCGCTCTCCACCATAGCCAGCAGGCCGAAGCCCGCGGCTGCCATCAACAGCCCACCCACCAACACCGTTGCAGGTGCCAAGCGCCGCGACAATTGCGGTGCCAAGAGTGAACCTGCCACGAAGCCAAGCGCCCACGGCACGGTGGCCACGCCTGCGGCCAGCGGCGACAAACCCAGCACCAGTTGCAAATACTGTGCAATCAAGAGGTACATGCCGAACATGGCCAGACAACCCAAAGCCGTAGGCGGCCAAGGCGGCGCTGAAAGCCGGCTGTTGTAAATGCGTGAGGTCGAGCAGCGGGTAGGCCAGCCGACCTTGTTGGCGCACGAACAAGATGCCACCACCCAGCCCGCCCAGCACGAGCAACCCACCCCACCAACTCAAGCCGTGCTCGGCAAAGCCCTTGAAGCCATACACCACGCTGAACACCGTCAGCAGCGACAGTGCGACGCTGACAAGGTCGAGCCGACCGGCTTCGGGGTCGCGGTACTCGGGCAGCAAGCGCGGTGCCACCAACAGCAGCAACAGCATCACCGGCACCGCCACCAAAAAGACCGAACCCCACCAAAAATATTGCAGCAGCACACCGCCCACCAGCGGGCCGATCGCGCCGCCCATGGAGAAGCTGGCGATCCACACGCCAATCGCGAACTGGCGCTCGTGCTCATCATGGAACATGTTGCGGATCAAGGACATCGTGGACGGTGCCAGCGTGGCCCCAGCGATGCCAAGCAACGCGCGCAACGCGATCAACATCTCGGCACTGCTGGCAAACGCTGCGGCGAGCGAAGCAAGCGCGAACGCCGCCGCGCCGATCAACAGCAGCTTGCGCCGACCGATGCAGTCACCCAAGGTGCCCATGGTGATGAGGAACCCGGCCACCAAGAAGCCGTAGATGTTGACGATCCACAGCAGTTGCGAGCTTGACGGTCTCAATGCCCCGCTGAGCGTGGGCAGCGCCAGGTTGAGCACCGTGAGGTCCATCGCGTAGACCAGGCATGGCAAGGCAATGACAGCCAGACCGATCCATTCACGGCGCGTGGCCTTGGCAGCCATTGCAGGCACGGTTGCGGCGGCGGTCATGGTGATGCCCGATGCCACAACGCAGGCCGATTCACTCGGTTACCTGGCTCAGCTTCGACGCCTCGGGCCCATGCTTGACAGCCTTGGAAATGAAGCCGGGCTTGCTTGCGTTGAGGTGCGCCACCGGGTCGCAGCCGCGCAGCGCCAGCCTGACTTTTTCGAGGATCTCGGCAGCCCAGACCAGTCGCGGCATCAACAACCCAGACAGATCAAAGGACGCGGTTGCCGAGCAGGCAACCGATGCACGCAAGCTGGTTCGCCGCGATGCCATGTCAATCTCACTTTGCGATGTTTGTGATGTTTGGCGTGGCTCAAGTTTCGAGCATCACATCGAAACCACCAAGGATCATGCGTTTGCCGTCGAAGGGCATGTCGATGTTCTGGACCCGCGCGTCTTTTGCAGCCCGCTTCATGCCCTCGTCACGGGCACTGCGCGAAGCCCAAGTGATCCACGCGAAGACCACGGTCTCGTCGGGTTTTCGTTGCACCGCCTTCGGGAACGAAGTGACCTCGCCTTCGGGCACGTCATTGCCCCAGCACTCGACCACGGACAAGGCTCCATGCTCTTTGAACACGCTGGCCACCATTTCCGCATGCCTAAGATAAGCATCTCGGTTGGCGGTGGGGACGGCGGCTACAAATCCATCAACGTAGGTCATGACGTTTCTCCTGAGGGCGGGGCATGGTCAGATCGCGGCCTCAACGCGACTGCGTCTTGGCAACGCTGGCTTTCGACGCTGGCTTCTTGGCGGGCACCAGTGAGGCGACGTAGTTGCTCAAGTCTGCGATGACTTGTTTGGCAACATCGAAGCCGTTTGCAAGGCCTCTGGGTGAGGGGCGGTGGCCAGGTCTCGGTGCCTGAGTCTACGGCGCTGGGAGGCAATAGCCTGGTCACGGACCGACAAGTAGTCAGCGCGTGCAAGCCGCTTCAGCACGCTGACGGTGGGCTGGCTGCGGTTGTCGGTTACTGCAATTCTGCAAGCGCTACAACCCACAAAGTGTCGCGACCACGCTTGGCAGCGGGCCACGCCTTTTGAGGGATGACAGGTCATCGGAAGTCATGACGGAACACGCATGGCCTGAATCAAAGCCTGCAAAACGCTCCAATGCTGCAACTCTGCACGAGGCCCAAACTGAATTTAAGTTTTTCAGGCTCACACGCGAACATCTGACCTTTCTAGTCAGACCAAGGATTCCACATGCAAACATGGCAAATGCAAGAAGCGAAGGCGCGCTTGTCTGAGGTGGTGAAGCGGGCCGAGGCGGTGGGGCCGCAGGACATCACTTTGCATGGACGTTCGGTGGCGGTGGTGGTGTCAAAAGCTGCATTTGATCGGCTGTCTGGGCAGCGGGCTTCGTTGCTCGAATTCATGCAGGCCTCGCCGTTGTCGAAGCTGCCGGACAACTTCGAGTTTGTGCGTGACCGCAGTCTCAAGCGCGACGTGGCCTTGTGATGACGCCAGCGCCAACGCGATGAGCTACCTGATAGACACCCATGTGCTTTCCGAATTGCGCCGCAAGCTGCCCGATGCCCGTGTGGTGCAGTGGTTCGCGGCCCGGCCAGTCGGCACGCTCTACCTGAGCGTGCTGACCTTGGGCGAAATACGCAAGGGGATCGACGCCATGCCAAAGTCGATGCGCCGCTTGACGTTGTTGGACTGGCTGGAGACGGAATTGACCGCCTTTTTTGAAGGGCGCGTTTTGCCGGTCGATGCGGCTGTGGCTGACCGATGGGGGCGCTTGATGGCGCAAGCAAAAAGACCTCTACCGGCCATAGACAGCCTGCTGGTTGCCACCGCAGCGCATCACGGCATGACGTTCGTGACGCGCAACATGGTGGACGTGAAAGGGCTGTCGGTTCAGCTCATCAATCCTTGGGAATGAACTCGTGCGCAGCCCGAGCAGGCGAGGTGACCTGCACCACGCGGTGCGGATACGGAATCTCTATGCCGCGCTCATTCAACACAGCCAACACCGCCAAGTTGACCTCTGACTTCACGTTGCCTTGACCGTTTTCTGGATCAAGTATCCAGAACAGCAAGCTCAGGTCCATGCCGTCGGCGGCGAATGTGGTGAGCTGCACGCTGGGGCCTGGGTCGGTGAGGACGCGGGGCACTGAGACCATGGCGGCTTCCAGCACAGGCTGCAGAGCGCGCACATCGGTGCCGTAGGCGACTTGGACGGTGCTGGTGAGCAGCACACGCGGGTCGGCCAGGCTGGAGTTTTCGACGCGCTGGGTGATGAGCATCTCGTTGGGCACGATGGCTTCGCGGCCGTTGAGGGCGCGGATGACGGTGTAGCGGGTGCGGATGTCGGTGATGCGGCCTTCAAAGTTGTCGACCTTGACCATGTCGCCCATGCGCAATGAGCGCTCGGCCAAGATGACGAAGCCGCTGACGTAGTTGGCAGCAATCTTTTGCAAACCAAAACCCAAGCCCACACCCACCGCCCCGCCCAACACGCTGAGGGCGGTGAGGTCGATGCCAACAGTCGACAAAGTCAGCAGCAAGCCGATGAACAGCAAGCCTGCGCGCACGAGGTTGGACACCATTTTGCGGACTGACAAATCGCTGTTTGTCAGGCCGCCTGCACCCGTAACTTCAGTGCCGCGCAACAACTGCCGCTCTGCGGCAGCCGCGACCCACAACGCGAGCATCATCACAAGTCCGCCGGTGATGAGCGCTTCCAATGCGTCGCGCAGCGACACCTGCGCCGTGCCCACTTTCCAGCGTATGTCTTCCATCGCTGATAGCAACAGCGGCAACACGCCGGTGACCCACAACAGCACCGCCAGCCACGCGGCCCACGACACGCTGCGCTCGAACACGCGCATCCAACGCGAGTTGGGAAAGCTGGCCCGCAACACGCGCACGGTCAGGCGTATGACGAGCAGCGAAATAAGCATGGGTACGGCCAGCTTGAAGACGGCCGCGCTCACCGTGCCCGCCAACGTCAACTTGGCAACATAAGCGATGACCAGCGCGCTGGCAGGGAACAGCACGCCGTCGTAAATTCGCTCACCAAACCACACCGAGCCCGACCCCGCGCCCGACGTCGTTGACTTGCCGCGCAGCAAGCGCACAACGGCCCACGACACGATCAAACACGCGGCCAGCACGGCCAGGCTGATGAGGGAGTTGGCTTGGAACAGAGAGTTGAGCAGCGTGCTGAGTTCGTTCATGGGTGTGCTGTGACGGCTTGGGTTGCGGTCACATTCAAAGCCTTCATCGCCCCAATTCCAACCCCGCCAACACACGCACATGCGCTGCCACGCTGCGGGCCAGCGCGCCGAGGGCGTAGCCGCCTTCCAGGCTGGACACGATGCGGCCTTTGGCATGGCGGTCGGCCACCCATTTGACGCGCTGCGTGATCCATTCGTAGTCAGACTCCACCAAGCCCATTTGGCCCAAATCGTCTTCGCGGTGGGCGTCGAAACCGGCGCTGATGAAGATCATTTCTGGCTTGAAAGCTTCCAAACGCGGCATCCACATGGCTTCGATCATCTCGCGCACTTCAGCTCCGCGCGTGTAGGCGGGCACAGGCAAATTGACCATGTTGGTGCCCATGGGCACACCGCCGCTGTAAGGGTAGAGCGGGTGCTGAAAAAAACTCACCATCAGCACGCGGTCGTCATTGGCGATGATGTCTTCGGTACCGTTGCCGTGGTGCACGTCAAAGTCAACAATGGCCACGCGTTTGAGGCCGCGCACATCCAGCGCATGGCGCGCCGCCACAGCCACGTTGTTGAAAAAACAAAAGCCCATGGCGGCGTTGCGGGTGGCGTGGTGGCCGGGTGGGCGCACGGCGCAAAAGGCGTTTTCAACTTCGCCGTCTATGACCGCGTCGGTGGCGGCCACGGCGGCACCCGCGGCGCGCAGCATGGCCTTCCACGTGCCGGGGCCGGCGGTGGTGTCGGGATCGATGGCGCGCGGCTTGCCTGTCAGCGTCACTTGCGCCAGCAGCTCGCGAAGCTCATCGACGTAGCGCGATTCGTGGGCCAAATCAACATCGCTGAGCTTCACTTCGGGGGCGTCGCGCATCTCCAGCGCCACATCCAAACCGGTGCCTATCAGGTGGTCGGTGATGGCGTCCAAACGCTGCGGGCATTCGGGGTGGCCAGGACCCATGTCGTGGGCTCGGCAGTCAGGATGGCTGTAAAAAGCAGTGGTCATCGGGGCATTGAAAGCAATTGAATTCGGGTACTGTTGAAACGATGAGCCTGCCCACTTCTGTGAAGACTTCAGCCAGCTTGGCTGAACAACTGACCCGCCTCACAAATCAGATTAGCACGATCATCGTGGGCAAGCGCCCGCAGATCGAAGACTGCATTGCTTGCCTGTTGGCGGGCGGACACCTGCTGATTGAAGACGTGCCCGGTGTGGGCAAAACCACGCTGGCGCACGCGCTGGCTGTGTCGCTGGGTTTGCAGTTCTCGCGCATGCAATTCACAGCCGACTTGATGCCGTCTGACCTGATCGGCGTGAGCGTTTACGAGCGCAGCAAAGAAGCCTTCGCGTTTCACCCCGGGCCGGTGTTCACGCAGGTTTTGTTGTCGGATGAGATCAACCGCGCCGGGCCCAAAACCCAAAGCGCGTTGTTGGAAGCGATGGAAGAACATCAAGTGACGGTGGAGGGCGAAACGCGCGCCCTGCCCTCACCGTTTTTTGTGATCGCCACGCAAAACCCGTCTGACCAGTTGGGAACCTATCCCTTGCCTGAATCGCAGCTCGACCGCTTTTTGATGTGCATCAGCTTGGGCTACCCCGACCGCGCCAGCGAGCGCGAGTTGCTGAGCGGCGTGGACCGCCGCCACGCCGTGGCGCAGCTCAAGCCGGTGATGTCGCCCGAAGAGTTGACACGTGCGCAGCAAGCTGTGCTGGCGGTGCATGCGTCCGAGCCGCTGCTCGACTATTTGCAAGCGCTGATTGCGGCGACGCGTTCGGGGCAGTGGTTCGTGGAAGGCTTGAGCCCACGTGCGGGCATTGCAGTGCTGCGCGCCGCCAAAGCGCGTGCCCTGCTGGACCAGCGCGGCCACGTGGCCCCCGACGACATCCAAGCCATCTTGCCGCAGACCGTGGCGCACCGCTTGGTGCCCGTGGCCGGTGCGGGCCGCGGCCGGGTCGAGCA
>JANYJJ010000110.1 GCA_025358485.1 Burkholderiales bacterium
GGTTTTTGACAAACCAATCACGCCTTCAACGATGGCCAAGTCTTGGCTGTCGCCCAGCATGTTTTGGATGAAGGAGCGGTCAATTTTCAGCAAGTCGAGTGGCAAGCGTTTGAGGTAAGTCAGTGTGGAGTAGCCGGTGCCGAAGTCGTCCAGCGCGAAGCGCACGCCGAGTGATTGGCAGGTGCGCATCAGTTTGCTGGTGTGGTCGATGTCGGCCAAGGCGGCGGTTTCCAGCACTTCAATGATCAGGCGCTTGGACACGTTCGGCGGGTGCTCCTCCAAGAGTTGCGTCAAGCGCTGCGCGAAGTTTGCTTCTTGCAAATGGCGAGCCGAAATGTTGACGGCCAAGGTCACGTCCAAGCCTTCGCTTTGCCACTCTGACAACTGCTCCAGGCCGCGTTGCAGCACCCAATCGCCCACGCTCACACTCAAGCCCGTGTGTTCGATGAGGGGCAAAAAAGTGGCCGGGCCGATGATGCCGTGCTGCGGGTGTTTCCATCGCAGCAGCGCCTCGAAACCCAACACTTTGCCCAGGCGCATGTCGACTTTGGGTTGGTAGTACAAAACAAACTCTTGCGCATCGAGGGCCTCTTGCACGCGGCCCAGCGCCTCAAAGCGTGCCTCGGTGCGGCGGTCAGATTCGGCGTCGAAAAACAAGTAACCATTGCGCCCCGATTGCTTGGCTCCGTACATCGCGTGGTCGGCGTGGCGCATCAAGGTGTCGGCATCGGCACGGTCCATCGGGAACACCGTGGCGCCAATGCTCGCGGTGATGGTGCGCATGCCGTTGCCTATCCCCAGGTTGTAAGGGGCGGCAACGCTGCGCAGCACCCGGTCTACCGCGTGGCGACTTTCTTCGATGGTGGCGGTGCGAATGAGCAGCACAAACTCATCGCCGCCCAAACGCGCCACGCAGTCGGGCAACTCAGAGTGACCGCGCAGGCATCGGCGCAGGCGGTCGGCCAAGTCGACCAACAAGCGGTCGCCGACTTCGTGGCCGAACTGATCGTTGACAGGCTTGAAGTAGTCGAGATCGAGATAGCACACCGTCAGCAGGGTGCCGTCGCGTTCGCTGGCTTGCATGGCTTGCGACAGCATTTTTGCCAAGCGCGCGCGGTTGGGCAGGCCGGTCAGTTCGTCGAAATGGGCTTGCCGTTCAAGCAGCTCGCGTTGCAAGCGTGCCTCGGTGATGTCAGACAAAGCCAGCGCATGAAAGCGCACCGCGCCGCTGGGGCCTTTGACGGCGGAAATGGTGACTTGCAAGGTGCAGATGTCGCCGTTGCGGCGCTTGTCCAGCACTTCGCCGCGCCAGGTGCCGCTGGCTTTCAGGCTGTCCCACATCACAGCCTGTTGAGCGGCTGCGGTGGTGCCCGCCACAGCCGCGCGCATCAGCGCTGGAACGGTGCCGCGCATGTCGTCCAGCGAGTAGCCGGTGATGTTTGAGAACGTCGGGTTCACGTCCAGGACGCGGCAGTTGGCGTCGGTGATGAGCAAGCCTTCGTGCAGGTGCTGGAACAACGTGGCTGAGAGCTGCTGGCGTTCTTCCGCCAGGCGCTGCGCGTCGATGTCTTGCGCGGTGATGATGACGCGCAGCGGCCGCCCCCGAGCCCCAAGTTCGGCCACGGTGGCGTGGCCTGAAAACCATGCCCAGGTGCCGTCGGCGCGCAAGAAGCGGCACGTCAACGCAGGGATGCCTGCGCCAGTGTGTTTGAGCTGGTCGAGCAATGCCCGCAGGGGTGCTTTATCTTCTTCGTGAACGCGGCTCCATACGGCCGTCAAGCTGTCGCCGAAGCCCTGTGTTCGATAACCCAACATCGCAAGCCAGCGCTGCGAGAAAGTGAAGCGTCGCGTTCGCGCATCCCATTCACCCACGCCGATGTTTGAGTCGTCCAGCGCGATTTGCCAGCGCGCCTCGTTCGCGGTCAGTTCGCCAGTCCATGCTGTGACCATCAGCGGCATGACTGACAAGGTGCCCACGTAGCCCCAAATCATGGCCAGACGTGTGTGTGCGTCGCTGACTGAAAACGGCCCCAGGTTGTGCAAAGTGCCCCAGACCGCGCCGGCCGACATGCCGGCTGCGCAGACCATGGCGGCGAACAGCCCGCCACGCGCCGCCATCCAGCCCAACAGCAAGTGCGGCAAAAAAAGCAGCGGCGTGAGATGACTGCCGTCAAGCTGCGGTGCGTTGCCGAAGGGCCAGCAGCCCACCAATAGCGTGGAGCCAAAAAGCGTCAAATTTTCCAAAGCTCGGCGTGTGGGGCGAGCACCGCTGGGCATGCCCCAACGGGCGGTCAGAACCGGTATGCCCACCATCAGGGCACCCATGGCGTCTGACAACCAACGGGTAAGCCACGACACGGCCACCGCGGACGCGTTGGGAGCCGAGCCGGCTCCCAAGTTTGCGTTTTGCAAAATCGACAAAATCGACAAAACCGACAAAACCGCTGAGGTGGCGGTGGCGGTGACGCCAGACGACAGCAGCGCAGCAAACAAAACATAGAGTTTGAGATCGTGACGCCGGTTCAACTCAGGGCGAAAGCCTCGTTGGCGTAACAAATACGCTGCCCACACCGGGCCCGCGCTGCTGGCGCACGCGCACAGGAAACCCGCCCCTATCGATGCATCTTGGCTGAGCGCCAAGATGAACGCGCCGACCCACACGCCTGGCCACAAAAACAGGCCCCAACGAACCAACGCGGCCACCGCAATCCCGGACGAAAGCAGCGAAGACAACAGCGAAGCAGCGAATACCGAAGACAGTGTCAAGCTGAGCAAAGTTTCCTGTGCCGGCAGGCGCAAACCGAGTTGTCCCGCGCAGAAGTACGCCGTCACCATCAAGGCGCACCACATACCCCGATTCACGATGTTTTGGGGCAGGTCAACGGAAAATGGCAAAAGCACGGGGCGCAAGATTCACAACCAAAGTTTGGCCGTCGTTATAAGGCAGCAGGCCTCATGTTCAGCGCCGGGTTTCAGTCTACTTTTACGAAAAGTTGAACTGAGACAAAAAATCAGCGCGCTACGACGTGGAAGCCGTGCGCGCTGGATGGCCTTTATTTGCAGAGCCGTGCGGATCACGCACTGCGCTGGATTTTTATAACTATTTAAACCGCGAAGTCGTGCAAAGAACGGCCGGACGCCAAGGCAGCTTTAAGCCATTTAGGCTGGAGGCCACGCCCACTCCACGCGTTGCCTGTGTTGTCTTTGTATTTGGCCGCGACTTTAGAGCCTTTGGCGACACCCACTTTAG
>JANYJJ010000118.1 GCA_025358485.1 Burkholderiales bacterium
ACCGTGACGTCATGACCGGCCGACACCAGCTGCCTGCCGTCGCCTGAAAACGCGCACGACATCACCCAGCCCTCATGCCCTTGCAGCGTGCGCAGCAGCTCGCCCGTGTGCGCATTCCACAGGCACACCGTGCGGTCATCAGCGGCCGACACCAGTTGCCTGCCGTCGCCTGAAAACGCACATGACCTCACCCCGCCCTCATGTCCTTGCAGCGTGCGCAGCAGCTCACCCGTGCGCCCATCCCACAGGCGCACCTTGCCGTCATCACCGGCCGACACCAGCTGCGTGCCGTCACCTGAAAACACGCACGACCAGACACTGCCCTCATACCCTTGCAGCGTGCGCAGCAGCTCACCCGTGCGCGCATCCCACAGGCGCACCTTGCCGTCATCACCGGCCGACACCAGTTGCCTGCCGTCGCCTGAAAACGCGCACGACCTCGCCGAGTCTTCATGCGCTTGCAGCGTGCGCAGCAGCTCGCCCGTGTGCGCATCCCACAGGTGCACCGTGCCGTCACGACCGGCCGACACCATCTGCCTGCCGTCGCTTGAAAACGCGCACGACATCACCCAGCCCTGATAGCCTTGTAGCGTGCGCAGCAGCTCGCCGGTACGCGCATCCCACAGGCGCACCGTACCGTCATCACCAGCCGATGCCAGTTGCCTGCAGTCGCCTGAAAACGCGCACGACCTCAACCCGCCCTCATGCCCTTCCAGCGCGCGCAGCAGCTCGCCCGTGCGCGCATCCCACAGGCGCACCTTGCCGTCATCACCGGCCGACACCAGCTGTGTGCCATCGGCTGAAAATGCACACGACCTCACCGGGCCTATATGCCCTTGCAGCAGAGCCAGCTTGAGTTGCCGCAGATCGTTTTGGACAGCAGGTGCCAACAAGTGGCCGCTCGGCAACGCAGGCACATCCGTGCAGCCTAGAAACTGAGTGGCGCGCGCCTGCGCACCCGTAAAGCTGGAACGACTGAGCGCGCAATGGCGCAACGCTGCACCACTCAAAAAGGCGTGGTCAAACACCGCACGCGCCAGATCGCAAGTTACAAACTGCGAACTTTCCAATGAGGCAGCGTCAAACCGCGCGCCCTGCAAACGCACCCCGTCAAAACAAGCCTCACGCAACGTAGCCCCGTCGAACCGCGCATCGCTCAGGTCCAGCAAAGTTTCACCCGGCACGGTTTTGAATTGCCGGCCCATCAACTTGGCACCGCGCAGGTCTATGCCCACCAACGCAGGTACGGGCCAGCCTTTTTGATGGGCCCGCAGTGCGTAGGCCAACAGCAGCTCACTGGTTTGCACCAAGTAGGTTTTGCGCCAACTCGACAAGGTGCCGAGCGCATCGGTTTTTGATGCGCCACCACCTCGCGCCTCGCTCAGCATTTGGCCCAAAAAGTCGAGCGTCTCATCGCTGGGTTGGCGCATTTGCCAACGCTGCGGCTGGTTGCTGCGCAGCGCATCAAACAAATACTGCGCCACAAAAAACTCTTGCATGGATGTGTGCGCAAACCGAAAGCCACTGCGGTCTTCGGTGGCACCGTCTTGGCGCGCCAAGAAGGTGGAGTTGCGCAGGTCTTCTTCCAGCTTGTCACGCGACAGCGCTTGGTAGCGGTGGCTCAAATCAACGTCGTCGCGCAGCCAGCGGCCAAACCAGGTTTCCAATTGCTCGGCATCGATCAAGCGCTGGCCTTGACGCCACAAATCGGCCGCCAAGTGCGCGGCCAGTTTCATTTTGTGGTCGGGTTTGATGATGTGTTTGCCAGCATCGCGCTCCAGCCAACTGCGCACCATGTTGCGGTACAGCGTGACGCCGTACACCGGCTTGCCAGCGGCGCGCAGGCGTTCCAGGTCGGGCAAAAAATCAACAATCAAACTCAGCGTGTAAGGCCGCTGGGCCAGTTCTGTGAGGTTGTGAACGGCGGCGATGCTGGCAATCAGCGCGTCGGCATCCACGCCGGGCACAGCCAAGCCCAGGTAGGTTTTGATTTGCGCTTCGGTGAAGGGCAGCAGCGTCATGGCTTCAAAAGCGCGTGCGGTTTTGTCGCTGCGGTCTTCGCCGGTGAGGTGGGTGGTTTGCTCACGCAAGCTGCGAAAAAATTGGGTGCGGCACGACAACAGCACGCGCCCTTGCGCCGGGGCATTGGGCTTGACGATGCTGAGCAGTTCGCGCGTGAAGGCCTGGCCCGGCGCGCCGTCGTAATGCACCAGCACTTCGTCCAAGCCGTCGAAGATCACCAAAGCACCTTGCGCGTGCGCTCGCACCACTTGCGCGGGCGTGAGCGCGGCTTCACCGTCGGCGGGTTTCCAGCGGCGCGCAATGCACTCGGCCAGCACCGCCTGCAGCGTGGGCACGCTGCCGTGCAGGTTGGTGAGGTCGCGCAGGTCAAAGTAAAACGCGCGTCGCGCCGCCGCATTTCCGGGCATGCGGCGATGCCCGTTCATGGTTTCGGCCAAGCGCTGGCAGAGCACGGTTTTGCCCATGCCGTATTCGCCCAGCACCGCGAACACCGGCGCAGCATCGGCGCGCGACAGCCATTGCTCGATGTGCGCTTGCGCGTCCACGGCGGCGGCTGGGTCAGAGTTTGGGTTTGGGTCGGCTGTGTGTGCAGCGCCTTCGAGGGCGTTTTTCTCAAGCCGCGTTGCCAACCCGCGCGGGCCGACGAAGTTGCGCTTGGCGGCCTCGTAAGTTAGGTAAGCAGGGTCGTGACGGTGCTCGACCAGCGCAGCGTCCACGGTTGACTCGGTGCGCCCGGTCAGGGGTTCCGAAGTCAATGCGGCCCAAACAACCAAGGCCGCGTTGGCTGCGGCCAAACGCTGCATGGCTTCGGCTTCGGCTTGTTGCGCTGGCGTGGCCCCGGCTTTGCTGCCATCGGCCCAGTCAGAAATTCCCTTGACGATCATCCAATCGGTCTTGCGGTCGGCCGCTGCTGTGTAGATGCCAGCACCTTCCATCTCGCCGCCGATGGCTAGCCCCTGCGCGGCCCTTTGCAAAGCATTGCGGTAGTCGAGGTTATCCACCAGCTTTTCGCCCGACAACATCAAGCCGAAGTGAATGTCGGGCCAAGCCGCGCTTTCGCCAAGCCGCGCTGAAGCCGAAGCCGCGTGTCGATGGCCCAAATTCACCAGGCGCAGTCTTTTGAGCCAAGTGGTAGAAGCGGTGACGCGATCCCCGCGCAGCACCAGCTTGCCCTTGGCGCCAACGCGCTGCGCTTCGTAGCACTCGATTTGTTTGGCCACCAGCACGTCGCCAAACTTTTGGTCAGCTGGCTTGGCACCAAAAGCAATGCCCACACCAATCACCACTTCGGGGCTCCAGTCGCCGATGGCGTGTGTCACGGCAATGACCGCTGCGCCGGGGCTGACAGCACCCATTTCGCAGGTGGTGTGTATGACCCGAAAGTCACCATGACGGCCGAGGTCGTGATAACCATGCCCATTGCGTATTACTAAAGGCGGTCTGGTGTCGGGCGTGAACGTGTTCAACACCGCCACAGACTCATTGGCATTCACCGTCACCAACAGCACCACCGCGCCGTCGCCAGGAATTGCCATGGCCGGGATGAAGCGGCCTTCGGTGAGTGCCAACGCGGGAAAGGTGGTTTGGGCCACGCGACTTTCGCCTTTGAAGCTGAGCACCCTGCTGGCGGCACCGCCTTTTTTTGCGCCGCTGACCGTCAATTCGAAAGTGAGTTCTTTGGCCTTTGCCGCCACAACCAGCCGTGCGCGCAGCTTGCCCAAAGCATCGGTGGCGGTTTTGTGTTCGTGCTTGGGGTAGAGCTTGATCAGGGCCTGATCGACGCCAAGGCTGTGCTCGGTGGGCGACAACGCCTGGGCAATTTGCAGCAGCAAGCGCAGATCCACCGGGGCCAAATGTTCGCCCAGCGATTCAAGTTGAAAACGAACTTCATCGGCAGTGAGGGTGTTGTTCATGCGCGCATCCTGGGGGTTTATGGCGCATTATGCGGATTAAAGCGGAATTAAGTCAACCTTTTTTGGCGGCCTCAATTGCCTGCGCAGCACCCGCGTGATCTCGAATGAAAACAGGAACGGTGCTGGCCCGCCAGCTTCAAAAAATGGCGGTGGCAGAAGGCGCTCAGCGCCGCTGAGCCGAAGGCGAGCGACGCCTGAACTTTGCGCGCAAGAAATTTCGCCAGCCAATGCCGCCAGGTCAAACCACCGGCAAGCTCAACACAAAAAGGCTGCCGCCACCCTCGCGCGCTTGACAGCTCACGCTGCCGTGGTGACGCTGCGCGATTTGCTTCACCAAGCTCAAGCCCAGGCCCACGCCGCCTGCTTGTTCGGCGTGGCCGGGCATTCGGTAAAACGGCTCGAAGATGCGTTCGCGCTGTGCTTCGCTCACGCCGGGGCCGCGGTCGCAGACTTGAATTTCGGTGCTGCTTTTTTGGCGCAGCAAGTTGACACTGATGTCATTGCCGCCATAGCGTTTGGCGTTTTCCAACAGGTTGCGCAGGGCGCGGCGCAACAGGCGTTCGTCGCCTTGAACCTTGTATTGCGTGCCAGCCTGGCTGTCTAAACCGGCACCGACTCTGGCGGCTTCTTCGGCGGCCATGCCCAGCAAATCGACCTCCTCAAACACATCGGTATTTTTGACGGCGTCCAAGCGGCTGGCCAGCAACACCTCTTCCACCAAAGCATCGAGTTCAGCAATGTTGGTGTCCACCTCGCGCTTGAGCTTGGCTTGCTGATCGGGTGCGGCGCCGTCCATCATTTCAACCGCCATCTTCATGCGCGCCAACGGCGAACGCAGTTCGTGGCTGGCGTTGGCCAGTAAAGATTGATGCGAGCGCACCAGCGTTTCTATGCGCGCCGCAGCTTGGTTGAAGCTTTGCGCCACAGCGGCCACTTCGTCGCGGCCGGTGACTTCCACGCGGTGGTCGAGTGCGCCTGCGCCAAACTTTTCGACGCCCGATTGCAAGGCTTGCAAGCGGCGGGTGAGTTGTCGCACCACCGGCCAAGCGCCTGCGGCCACGGCCACCAACAGCAGCAGCAACACAGCCGCCACGCCCACGCCACCTTGCCATTCGGGCGGAACAAACGGAAGGTTGCCGACGAAGGGAAATGATGCGGGCGGGCTGCTGCGACGGCGCTCGGGTCGCTCACCACGCTCACCTCGTTCAGCCCGTTCAGCGCGCTCACCCCGTTCACCGCGGTGAATATCGGCGTAGCCATCAGCGGCGTTGTTGCCACCCGGCGAAGACGCGGCGGCATCCATCGGCGCACGGCCGACGCCGGGGCGCAACACCCACAAGGTGCGGCTGTCTTCCAAGCGCACCGGAAAGCCGCGCTGTGCTTTGTCGCCTTGACGGCGGACGTAGGAATCTGACGACGCAATGCGCTCACCTTTGGCGTTGTCCAGCGCCAGCGGAATGCGCAAGCGCTGCGACCAATCGCGGAGCGCGGCGGCTTGGTCTTCAACCGGCGCTTCGCCGCTGGGCAGCGACCGTTGAATCAAGTCGCCCCAAGCCGCCATGCGTTCAGACAGCACGCCTTCGTTGCGCGTGCGCTCTTGTTCAATGTGGCGCTGAAACACCCAACCCGACACCAAGGCAAACAGCAACAACACCGCCACCACGGTGAGGTAAATGCGCAGGGTCAAGGTTTTCATGGAATGGCTGGAGGCGAGCACTGAAACATTGCACACCTTGGAAACCAGATTGCAGCGCGCGGCACCGGCTTTACGCCCCAGCAATCTGGCCGACTCGCACCAGCTTTTGAGCAGGCTCGATCGCTTCAGCCTGCTGAGCCTCGTGATGCGCCGTGCCGGTTCAGTCAGCCACAGCCGATGCTTGCAGAACGGGCCTCACACGCCGCCCGTCGGTCGCTGGGGCAGCTTGTTACGCGCCGGACGCAGCCCGTCGCAACAATCAAACGGCGGGGACGCGACGCTCCACAATCGCTTCGATTTGACCCATGGAGTGTTTCAATGAAAAGATGGCCGACCACGGTCGCTGCGCTTGCCTTGGGCTTGGCCCTGACGCTGAGCCACGCGGCTGACAACGACGCGGCAACGCAGGCTCAAACCAAAAAGGCCGACGCGACCGCTCAGGCCTCTGGTTTCAAAATTCGCCCCGTCGATGACGCCTGGCGTGCCGCCCTGCCGCGTGACGCCAAGCTGGCCACTCAAGCCTACTTAGACCGCCTGCCGGCCGAGGTGCTGGCCAAGTCCGACGCCTACTACACGGGCGGTTACTGGATGCAGCTGTGGAACCTGCTGTTGGGCATCTTCGTTGCAACTCTGATGTTGGCTGGACAACGCGCAGCGCGGGTGCGTGACTGGGCCGCGCGCATGGGCCGGGGCCCCGTGCGCCGTGACCTGATTTTCGGTGCGGTCTACAGCGTGGCCGCCTGGGTGCTGACGCTGCCGTTGATGGTCTACGAAGGCTACGTGCGCGAGCACGCCTACGGCATGGCCACGCAGACCTTGCTAGCCTGGGCAGGCGAGCAGTTGGTCACCCTGGCGGTGGGCACGGCCATCACGGCCATCGTCGTGGCAGGCCTTTACGCCATCATTCGTCGCGCTGGAGAGCGCTGGTGGATGTGGGGAACGGCGGGTGGCATCGCGGTGTTGAGCGTGGTTATTGCACTGAGCCCCGTGCTGATTGAGCCACTGTTCAACACCTACAAACCCATAGAAGACGGCCCGGTCAAGCGCGTCGTGTTGCAGATGGCGCATGCCAACGGCGTGCCGGTGGACAACGTCTACGAGTTCGATGCGTCGCGCCAGACCACCCGCATCAGCGCCAACGTGTCGGGCCTGTTCGGCACCGCCGCCGTGCGCTTGAACGACAACCTGATGCGCCGCACCACGGAACCCGAAATTCGCGCGGTCATGGCCCACGAGTTGGGCCACTACGTGATGAATCACATTGCCAAGACGTTGATCACGTTGACCCTGCTGCTGTCGGTGGCCTTCATCGTCGCCCAATGGGCCATGCGGCGGCTGTTGGCGCGCTTTGTTGTCGCTACCGGCGTCAGCCGCATTGACGACGTGGCCGGCCTGCCGCTGCTTGCTGCGGTGTTCAGTGTTTTCTTCACGCTGGCCACGCCCATTCAGAACACGCTGGTCCGCACTCAAGAGATTGAGGCCGACCGCTTTGGCTTGAATCAGTCGCGGGAGCCGCACGGCTTTGCAGAAGCGCAACTGCGCTTGGTGGAGTACCGCAAAGCCGACCCTGGCCCAGTTGAGGAGTTCATCTTCTTTCACCATCCCAGCACGCGTCACCGCATTCACGATGCGATGCGCTGGCGCGAGGCCATGGGCACGCCCTGACCCTTACCGCTTTGCAGCTTGTGCCAACACTGTTCATTTAGCCACTTCTCCCGCCCCGTTCGGATTGAGGTATCGAAGGAAGGCCAGCGCAGGACTTCGATACCTCAGCCCGAACGGGTTTTGTTTGTGTTTCTCCATAAACGAACAGTAGTGCGTCTAGCGCGTCGCTCAAGAGCCTTCATGACCGCCTTGCTGTCCGCCCGCGCAAAGCCGAACCCTGTTCAACGAATCATCCTGACAGACGTGTCATCCCTGAGCGCGGCCTCGGCGGCTTGTCGGATCTCGCCGGTTTGAGTCGAGCTGAGCTCGGCCTGATCACCCAATTTCAAGCGCAAGCGCAGCGCCGTCAACACGCGCTTGTTTGCGTGCGTGTGCGTGTGCGTGTGCGTGTGCGTGTGCGTGTGCGTGTGCGTGTGCGGTGAATTGATGTTGTCACTTTGCTGTTGAGCAGAGTTTGGGCTTTCTAAGCCTCGCTCGCGCTCGTCTCGCGATCTGGCGACCATTCGACCATCTCCTGCGCGATGAACCGAGCCAGCGGAACAATGTCTGCGGCCACGCTCGCGGCTTCCAGGGCCTTCGTGTACGCATCGCGCCTAGACACTCGGATGACCGTCCAGGGGTAGCCGCCTGACGCCAGCAGGGTGTTCATCAGGAATCGCCCGATTCGCCCGTTGCCGTCAAAGTAGGGATGGATGAATACGAACAGGTGATGCCCGAGCACGGCGCGCACGCAGGCCTGCGGCTCATCGCGCAGCAAATCCCACAGCGCCTCAAGCGAGTCGAGGATGGCCTCACGCGGCACCGGCGTGTGCATCGAGTTGCGGATGAAAATGGGGCCCCGCCGATACCCGGCCAGCTGCCCGCGCTCGACGATGCCTGCGGCAACCGAAGGTCCGAAAAGCTCTGCGTACCAGTCGTGGTGTTCCCGGCCAACAACCGCACTTGCGGGTTCGCCGCCCAGCACCTTGGCGATACTGTTCTTGACGGCGTGGAATGCCTGGAAGTAGCCGCGCGCGGCCAGCGCGTCCCTGGTCTTGTTGTGCTCCGGGTCGCCGTCTGGATCCCAATCGCCGCGCGCTACCCGCTCGATGAGGTCGTCGGTAACCCGATACCCTTCAATGGAAAGCGAGTTGTAGGCGTCCGCGACGTAGCGTTCCTCGACCTGCGTGAGGTAGTCATCCACTGTGCCCTGCAGGCCCGGCGCTGGAGGGAACGCCGCAATGATGTCCTGACGCCACCCCGCCCACATGGAGCGCAGCCGCAACACGTAGGGTGAACGCTCCCGCGACGGCGCGAGCGACGGCTCGGGCATCAAGAACGGATTCACCGGCTTGAGCGTGACCTTCAGCTGTGCGAACGCCTTGATGATCCGGTCAGCGTCGTCATGGCGTTTGACGAACTGGAAGGCGCCTGCCAGCCGGGCGGCCGCGGTGACCATCGTGTCGCCAGCCAGCAAAGTGGTCAGCAGCTCGGTTGCATTGCGCACCATGGCAAGCGCGATTTCGGCCTCACGTGGGTTGTTCGCGAAGAACTGCGGCCCGGTCATGCACAACGCCTCTGACACCGGCCACACCTGCAGCCCTCGAACCTCTTCGCGCGAGGATGGCACGTTCTTCGGTGCTGCGTAGACAAGCAGCGAAGTGCCGAATGGCAGCGCTACTTTGGAGTTGCCGCTCTCGATGGTGACGCAAGTGACTTGCCGCGGAACGGTCGTGTTGCCTGTGTGCAGCAACAGCGAGGCCTCGGGATTCAAGCAGTAGCGCTTGCCAAACCGTTTGCCCAGGTAGCCTGAAACGAACGCCCAGAAGCTTGCGTACCAGGATGTCGTGTCGCCGACGCCGTCACTGGGATTACCGCAGACGTACCAACCCTTCATGATGGGCCGCAGAAAGCCCATGTCGACCAGCTGCGCGCGGTGTTCCTCGGTCAGGTCGCTTGACTCGACAACGCCCCGCTGCTTCTCCTGAAGCCGCTTGAGAACGCGCAGCGCAGCGGCCAGTTCCGGGTTGCCTTTTTTCGCTGGTGGTGCAGGCATAAATTTACTCTGTTATTACCCTGATTTTTACTCTGGTATTTGCATCTTATTTTGCTCTGTTTTTAACAAAAAATCTACTCTGCTATTCGCCGCAAATTTACTCTGTCATCACCACGCTGGAGCCGACAAGCGCCTCAAATAAATCGCGGAGGTGCAGGCATCTGTGAGTATGGGTGTCAGAAGGATTCCACACAGCAGTGGAAAAGATCAGCAACGAGTCGGGCCGGTGAAACCGCGGCCTGGCCACTTTGCGCAAGAAGCGGCGCGTGGAAATCTCCTCCGCCAAAAGTCCCAGCGCAAAGTCCCCACGCAAAGAAAAACGGCCTAGAGGCTAAATGCCTCTAGGCCGTTGATCCGTTTCTTGTTTTTCTGGTGCGGCTGGCAGGAATTGAACCCACGACCCCTTGGTTCGTAGCCAAGTACTCTATCCAACTGAGCTACAGCCGCCTAGCCTCAGATTGTAGCAGTGGAAAAATTCGCTGCGTCAAACGACTTTTCAGACGATGTGAGCGGCCTGTTTGTAGCAACTGGCGGCGCGTTCAGTTTGGTCTTCTTGCTCTGCTATATGCGCCAGGGTCAGGTACGCGCGGCGGCGTGCGGGGGCGGCCAGCGTGGCGTCGGCGGCGGCCGATTCGAGCAGCGCGCGGGCTTTGCCCCAGAGCTGCCGTTCGGACAGGGCGCAGCCAACTGCGTGGTTGATGGCGGCTTCGCGTGGGTAGGTTTGGGCAGCCAATTCCAGGCGCGGCAACCACTCGGCACCGAGGCCGGGCAAGGCATCGACCAATGCACTTGCCAGCGCGGCGCGCTCGTCGCTGCTGAGGTCGCTCAGGCGCTCCCAGAAGGGACGCAGCCAGCTTCGCGCTTCGTCGGCTTGACCGAAAGCAGCAAAACGCGAGGCGGCGCGCGCGGCCACAAAAGCGTCGCGGCGGTCGGCGCTGTCAAATTGCATCCAGACGCGGCGCAGCTGCTCGGCGTCGCGTGCGGTGTCAAGCGCCTCGAATGCCAATGAACGCATGAGGCTCAGCGCCGCGACTTTGGAGAAACCTTGGTGCTTGGCCAGCAAACGCGCAGTTTTAAGCGCTTCTTGCGGCTGACGGTGCAGGCGCGTGGCTTGTAATTTCAGTCGCAGTGCGTGCGTGCGGCGGGCCACGCCGGGTGGCAATTCAGCCAGCAACTGCAGGCTGCGCTCGGCATCGCGGTCGTCCAGTGCCCATTCGGCGGCGAGCAGGCGCGCGCCTTCTTCGGCAGAGCGCGCTGACGGGCTGCGGCGCGCCAAATCGAGAGCGCGAGTGAGTTGCTCGTCGCGTTTGCTGCGGTCTTGCAAGCGATGCGCGCTGCCCGCCGACAGCAG
Source organism: Burkholderiales bacterium (assembly GCA_025358485.1). Classification (GTDB taxonomy): domain Bacteria; phylum Pseudomonadota; class Gammaproteobacteria; order Burkholderiales; family Burkholderiaceae_C; genus JANYJJ01. The sequence goes on from JANYJJ010000118.1 coordinate 10,683, forward strand.
CAAGCCCAGCACTGTGAACTCGTTGTCTTGCTTCAAATCGGGCGTGTCAATCTGGATGGCCAATGCGCGTTGTGCAGCGACTTGCGCACGGCTGTAGCGCCCACCAAAGTACTGCGCCAGGGCATCGCGCAAGGCGGTTTGCGCAGAGCGGTCACGCCGCGCCACGCGCCACTCGTGGGCGCGCTGCGGCATGCCGGTGAGCGCGTTGACGGCTTGAATCAAGGTAACCAACAAAAAACAGGTGCCCACCAAAAGCAGCAAAAACAAATTGAGCGACATGTCCAAGCGCCGACTGCCCGCATAAAAACTCACCAAGCCGTCGTTGGTGCCCAAGCTGGTGGCCGCGACCACGGCCACGGCAAACAACAAGGTGAACCAGATGACGGCGCGCATCAGAGTTGAAGTTTTTCAGCGCCCGGCCGACGCTGTGGCCAAGGCGGCCAGCGTGTCATCGGGCCGTGGCAACGTGACTTGACGCGCTTGCGCCGCCACTTGCTTGACCAAGTCAGACGCCAAACCCGTGCGCCGTGCGGTGCGATCAAAGTAGCGGTCGATTGAGTTTTGCGCGCTCAGCAAATCAGTTTGTGCGGTGTCGAATTGACGGCTCAGCAAGGCCAGTCGCGCATTCAGCAAACGCAGCTTGAGGTTTTCACGCAGGAAAAACGCCTGCTCGGGCGCGAGCAACATGGCTTCGGGTTGGTCAATCCGCGTGACGCGTATGAGTGACTTGGCCTCCAACCACACGCGGTTGCTGGCGGCAGCCCAACCGTCGCGCCACGTCTTGGCCCAATCGGTCGCTGTGGCCGGGCTTGCCACGGCACTGGCGGCTGTCTTCACCGGCGCTGCGGTTGCGGTTGCGGTTGCAGCACCGCTGCGCTGCTCGGCACTGGACAGCAGCGGGAGCTCGTCCACCAAGCGCACGGCTTCGTCGAGCTTGATGACCAGCGAGTTGATGTCGGCCACGCCGACTGCACGCACTTTGTCGAGGTCACGCGCAATGGCGCGGCGCACGCCCTCCAAGCGAGGTTGGTTCACGCGGGCCAAGCGCTCGTCGGCTTGCTTCAGCACCGCCAGTAAAGGCTCGGCGCTGCCGGTGATGGTGCTTTGTTGTTGGGCCACGCGGATGCCCGCTTCCACATCAACGACGAGGTTTTCATCGCGTGAACGCGACATCGATTGAATCAAGTCTTCCAGCTGCCCTCGCTGCACGGCCACCTCGGCCACACGCGCCTCCAGCAGCGCCACCTTGGCAGCCGATTCGCGGCTGGTGTCTTGCGCCTGCTTGGCCAACAAGCGCGCTTCGTTAACTTGGCCTTGGCTGTCTTGTTGTCGGCGCACCAGTTCTTGTTCGATGTTTTTGACGCGCTCTTGCGCACGCCAAGCCACCACCAAACTGGCCAGCGCCAAGATCAACAACAGCACAACGGCCGCCACCAACCAAGAGGCATATCGTTTGGACGCGTTCGGCACGCGCGCATCAAGCTGCGCACCCGCATCGGTCACATTCAGCACCTCCGGCACAGCGTCATTCACGGCAGTGTTCACCATCGCGGGATTGTATGCAGGCCCTCGCTCGGGTGACCACCTCGGGTCACCACCTCGGCCACCACTTCAGCCACCACCGCTTGCAGCGTGGGGCGGCATGTGAGCACGGTGCCGAATCCGGCGGCCCTGGCGCTGTCAGCAATGCGTGGGTGCGTGGCCAATGCCGTGCCGACAGACCAGTCGATAAACCGGTCGATAGGCCAGTCGATAGCTGCGGCGTGAAGCTGCGGCGCAGCCATCAAATTCACCACCGCTTCTGAGCTGCTGAAGAACCACAGGTGGCGCTGCGGCAACGCGATCGCGGCCTGCGCCAAGGCCAAAGCGGGCGCGTCGAAATGGGGTGCCGTGCGTCGATAAGCAGCCACAAAACTCACCTCAGCGCCTGCTTCGCGAAGTTGTTCAGCCAGCCAGTCACGCCCACCGTCGCCGCGCACCACGAGCACCGATCTGCCAGCCCAGGTTTGCTTTTGCAAAACGATCCACAGCGACTCCGAATCAAACTGCGGCGCATCGGCCGCAGGCTCAACGATCAGGTGCGACGGCACACCGCAGCGGCGCAAGACGGCGCTGGTGCCTGGGCCTGGGGAGGCCGCTTGCAAGCTTGCTGGCCAAATCTTCAGTTCAGTCGGTTCAGGCGCTTCAATTTGCTGCGAAAAAAACCACTCGGCCGCATTGGGGCTGACGAAAAAAACAAGCCGCTTTGCTGACAGCTCGGTCCAGGCCTGACGCACAGCCGCCGGATCGTGTGGCGCGGCAATGGCCATCAAGGGCAATGCGGCGGCATCCAGTCCCGCGCGCTGCAACTGCGTCACCCATTCTTCGGCTTGTGCAGCCGGTCGCGTCACCAAGATGCGCACGGACTGGGCTTCAATCACGCAGAGAAAAAATCAAGCAGGGCAAAGATCAATGTGCGATGACAGCCAAATAGTCCGCCGCACCGGCGCTGCGCAACACGTCGGCGACTTGCTCGCCCATGGCGCGTGCATCGGCCTCGGTGCTCGCGGCCATGCGCAGTTCAGCGCGCAACAGCGGCAACTCCGTGCGTTCAGGGTGGCCAAGCGCGGCGCTCAAAAACAACTGCGAACCTTCCCACACCGCATGCGCGGCCAGCGGCACGCTGCAACTGCCGCCAAGTGCGCGCGACACGGCGCGTTCGGCTTGCACTGCCAGCGAAGTCGGGTTGTCGATCAGCTTGGTGAGCGTGTCACGCAAGGCCGTAGCGTCGGTGCGCACCTCCAAACCCAAGGCACCTTGACCTGCGCAGGGCAGCATGTCAATGACCGAAAACGTGGCGCGTATGCGTTTGCCCAAACCCAGGCGCTTCAGGCCAGCGGCGGCCAAAACAATCGCGTCGTAAGCGCCGTCGTCAAGCTTGCGCAGGCGCGTGTCGAGGTTGCCGCGCAAAGGCTCAATGCGCAAATCAGGCCGCAGCGCTTTCAACTGCACCACACGACGCAAGCTGCTGGTGCCCACCACCGCACCTTGCGGCAAGGCGGCCAAGTTCAGATGGTGGTTGGACACGAAGGCGTCGCGCGGGTCTTCGCGTTGCAGCACCGCCGCCAGCTCAAAGCCGTCGGGCAAATCCATGGGCACGTCTTTGAGCGAGTGCACTGCCAAGTGGGCGCGGCCGTCTTCCAACGCGGCTTCGAGTTCTTTGACAAACAGGCCCTTGCCACCAACTTTGGACAAGCTGCGGTCCAAAATTTGATCGCCCCGCGTGGTCATGCCAAGCAGAGTGACTTGCATGCCGAAGCGGTGTTGAAGCAGGTCGCGAACATGCTCGGCTTGCCAAAGCGCCAAACGGCTTTCGCGGGTGGCGATGGTGATGTGCGTGGTCGCGGTTGCGGTCGCGGTTGAGGTTGATATTGCGGCTTCAGTCATAGCGAGAATGCTAGCAGGCCCGCCTTTTGCATTGATGTTCAAGCGACTCGTTTGACCAGAGCGCGACGACGTAACGCAAGCCGCTGCTACCATCAAAAAATCTGTAATCTAGTTACATGAAAGCTCGCCATGGCCACCCATAAAACGGCACGCACCGCGCTCGCCGACGCTGCTGAAAAAAACCGACCTCTGGTAGACGACATCCGCCATTTGGGCCGAATTCTGGGTGACGTGATTCGCGAGCAAGAAGGCAAAGACGCGTTTGAGCTGATCGAAAAAGTGCGCAAGCTTTCGGTCGCTTTCCGCTTGAAAAGTGATGCGCAAGCCGGCCGCGCGCTAGACCGCTTGCTGAAGAATTTGTCGGGCGACCAAACCGTCAGCGTCATCCGCGCGTTCAGCTATTTTTCGCACCTGGCCAACATCGCCGAAGACCGCCACTTTGTGCGTCGGCGCAACCACCATGAGCGTCAAGGCCACGTGCAAGAAGGCTCGCTGGCCATGACGCTGAAGCGCCTGAACGATGCCGACGTGCGCGCCGCCGACATCGCGCAAACGCTGGCCCAGGCGCACATCTCGCCCGTGCTCACCGCCCACCCGACTGAGGTGCAGCGCAAAAGCATTTTGGACGCCGAACGCGCCATTGCCGAACTGGTCGAACAACGCGACACGCTGCACACCGATGCCGAGCGCGCTGACAACGAATCGCTGCTGCGCGCCCGCGTGACGCAGCTGTGGCAAACACGCATGCTGCGCACCGCCAAGCTCACGGTCAGCGACGAAATTGAGAACGCGCTGAGCTACTACCACGCCACTTTTTTGCGCCAAATTCCGCGCCTGTACCGCGACCTTGAAGTTGCCCTTCCCGGCCACCCGGTGGCATCGTTTTTTCGAATGGGCAATTGGATAGGAGGCGACCGCGACGGCAACCCTTTCGTCAACGCCGACACCTTGCGCATGGCTTTGTCGCGGCAGTCGGAAACAGCGCTGCGCTTTTATTTGACCGAAGTGCACGAGCTGGGTGCCGAGCTGTCGGTGTCGTTCACGCTGGCCTCAGTCACGCCTGCCATGCAACGGCTGGCTGAAACTTCACCCGACAACAACCCGCACCGCGAAGACGAGCCTTACCGACGCGCCTTGATCGGCATCTACGCGCGTTTGGCCGCCACCTTGCAAGCGCTGACCGGCACCGAAGCGCTGCGCCACGCAGTGGCTCCGCAAAACCCGTATTCATCGGCCGATGAATTTTTGGTCGACCTGCGCGTGATTGAAGAGTCGCTCAACACCCACCACGCCAAGGCGCTGACAGCACCGCGCTTGCTGCCGCTGATGCGCGCTGTGCAGGTGTTTGGTTTTCACTTGGCCACCGTCGATCTGCGCCAGAGTTCAGACAAACACGAAGCGGTGCTGGCCGAGCTGCTGAAGGTCGCGCGCTTGCATGCCGACTACAGCGGCTTGAGTGAAGGTGAGCGCCGCATTCTGCTGACGGGTTTGTTGAACGATGCGCGACCGCTGCGTGTGCGGGCCGCCAGTTACAGCGCGCTGGCGACCAGCGAAATTGCCATTTTTGAAGCCGCCGTCGACATGCTGAAACGCTACGGCCGCAGCGCCATTCGCCACTGTATCATTTCGCACACCGAAGACGTGAGCGACTTGTTGGAAGTGATGGTGTTGCTGAAAGAAGTGGGCCTGTTGCGCGGCACGCTCGATGGCAACGGTGAAGCTGCGGCGCGAAGCGATTTGATCGTCTCGCCGCTGTTCGAGACCATCGCCGATTTGCGCCACGCCGAGCCCATCATGCGAGCGCTCTACGCCCTGCCCGGTTTGGTCGCCATGCTGCAACGATCGGGCGGCGAACAAGACGTGATGCTGGGTTACAGCGACAGCAACAAAGACGGCGGCAGCTTCACCAGCAGTTGGGAGCTGTACCGCGCAGAGGTCGCGCTGGTGGCATTGTTTGCCGACCTCAAACGCGACCACGGCATCACCCTGAGGCTGTTTCATGGCCGCGGCGGCACAGTGGGTCGCGGTGGCGGCCCGAGCTACCAAGCCATCCTGGCGCAACCCCCGGGCACCGTGAACGGTCAGATCAGATTGACCGAGCAAGGCGAAGTGATCGCATCCAAATATGCCAACCCCGACATTGGCCGCCGCAACCTAGAAACTTTGGTGGCCGCCACGCTGGAGGCCACTTTGCTTCACCCCACGCAAGCCGCGCCCAAAAGCTTTTTGGACGCCGCCGCTGCGCTCAGCGATGCCAGCTTTGCGGCCTACCGAAAACTGGTCTACGAGACGCCCGGCTTCACCGACTACTTTTTCAGCGCCACGCCGATTCGCGAGATTGCCGAGCTGAACATTGGCTCGCGTCCCGCTGCCAGACCCAAAGACGGCAAATCCACCCGCGCCATCGAAGATTTGCGCGCCATTCCTTGGGGTTTCAGTTGGGGCCAGTGCCGCGTGGCCTTGCCGGGCTGGTGCGGTTTTGGCTCGGCCGTCGAAGCGTTTTTGGGCACAGACAAAAAGCAACGTGAGGCGCAACTCAAACTGCTGCAACGCATGCACAAACAGTGGCCGTTCTTTCGCACCTTGCTGTCCAACCTGGACATGGTCATCGCCAAAAGCGACCTCGCGATTGCGGCGCGGTATGTGGAATTGGTGGAAGACAAGAAGTTGGGTCAGCGCATTTTCAAATTGATTCAAGCCGAATGGCAGCGCACGAACACGGCGTTGACGCTGATCACCGGCGACACCCACCGTCTGGCCAGCAACCCGTCATTGGCGCGCTCCATCGAGCACCGCTTTCCCTACCTTGATCCGTTGAACCATTTGCAGGTCGAGCTGATGCGCCGCTACCGCAAAAGTCAGCCCGACGATCCGGGGTTGGAGCGCATGAAACGCGGCATACACATCTCCATCAACGGCGTGGCAGCGGGCTTGCGCAACACGGGGTGAGGAGGTTCTCGCGGTATCGACAGGAGAGTTGAATGCGTTGGAGGCTCGCCCGATTGCCCATCAAACGCGCTTACGAGCAGAGCCCCGAAGCCGTACAAGCGTGGTTGGAAGGCGAGTACCCCGGCATCGAAGAGCGTGCGCGGCGTGAGGGGGCCGAGATTCACTGGGGCGCGGCTTGGTGTTACGAGCAGACCGCGCTCGTCAACACCGATGTGCGCGCCAGGAGCTTCCGAGCGCGCTGACGCGAATCCGACATTCCGGATGATGCACAACGGCATCACGCCGAACCGTGCTCGGGGGGCGAAACACTAATTTGGGACTGAAGCCCAGCTTAGTTTGCACTTTCCAAGGCGTACCGCTGCGAGACACTCAGAGAGATTCCACGGAACGAGCCTGTCCTATGTTGACCGCACCGATGCCGCTAAACGAACAGGAGCGGTTGCGTGCGCTCGAAAGACTCAATGTCCTCGATTCCGAGCCCGAGCGTGAGTTTGACGCCTTGGTGGCAACCGCTGCCCTGGTGTGCGGCGTCCCAATCTCGCTGGTCAGCCTGATCGACCACGACCGCCAATGGTTCAAGGCCAATGTCGGTCTGCCCGGGGTGACCGAGACGCCCCGTGAGGTGGCGTTTTGCGCTCACGCAATCCTTGACGACGGCATCTTTGAAGTGCCTGATGCCCTGGCCGATCCTCGCTTTGCCGACAACCCGCTGGTGGCCACAGCGCCCGACATCCGTTTCTACGCCGGCGCCACGCTGCGACTGAGCGACGGCGTTCACGTCGGCACGCTGTGCGTGATCGACCGCGTGCCCCGCCGTCTCAGCGAGAAGCAGCGGGAGGCATTGCGATTGCTGTCGATCGCTGCCGTTCAGGCGCTGGAATCGCGTCGCATGGCACGGGCTTTCGCAACCAGTGAAACCCGGTTTCGCACGCTCAGCGAAGCGTCGCCGTTCGGTGTGTTCGCCACCGATGCGGCAGGCGCCTGCACGTACACCAACGCGCGATGGCAAGACATCTTCGGCCTGAATGAGGCCGAAGCCCAAGGCGAAGGCTGGAGCCAGGCGCTGCATCCCGACGACAAGGCCGCTGTCTTCGCCGAATGGCAGCACTCAGCGGCACTGAAGCAAGCATTCGACATGGAGTTCAGGGTCAGCCGCCACGACGGCACGGTGCGCGATGTGCGCTCTGTCGCGCGTGCCTTGCTGGATGGCGATGGCCAAGTCACTGGGTACGTGGGTTCGGTGGAGGACATCACCGAGCGCCTGCGGTCGCGCCAGGCACTCGAAGAGGAGCGAAAACGCCTCGCGGCGATCATCGAGAGCACCGGCGCAGGCACTTGGGAATGGAACGTTCAGACCGGCGTGACGCGCTTCAATGACCGTTGGGCCGAGATCGTCGGTTTCACTCTGAGCGAGCTTGTCCCCACCACCACAGAGACCTGGGCCGGTCTGGCCCATCCAGAGGACATGGCGCGGTCCAGTGCGCTGCTTGATGCTCACTTTACGGGGGAGACGGCGGTCTACGAATGCGAGACGCGTATGCGCCACCGCGATGGCCGCTGGGTCTGGGTGCTCGCCCGCGGCAAGCTACTGAGCCGCACCGCAGACGGCCAGCCCGAATGGATGTTTGGCACCAACCTGGACATCACGGCGCGCAAGGCGCAGGAGGAACGGCTGCGCAAAAGCGAGGAACTGCTGAACCGCACAGGCGCTCTGGCGAAGGTAGGCGGCTGGGAGTTGGACATCGCCAGTGGCAGCGTCCACTGGTCCGAGCAGACCTGTCGCATCCACGGTGTTGAACCGAGCTACCAGCCCCAGTTGTCTGAGGCCATCGATTTCTATGCGCCAGAAGCGCGCCCCATCGTCGAGGCGGCCGTGGCACAGGCCATGGCCGACGGAAAGGACTGGGACCTGGAGCTGCCCTTCATCCAGAAGGACGGTTGCAGGATTTGGGTGCATGCAGTGGGCCACGCGGAGTTCGAGGGCGGAAAGCCGGTGCGGCTGTTCGGGGCCTTTCAGGACATCACCCAACGCATGCAAGGTCGCCTGGCTCTAGAGGCCGCTCAACAACGCGTCACGCTGGCGACTGAGGCTGGCGGCATCGGGGTGTGGGAGCTGAACGTGCGAACCGGCGTACTCACCTGGGATGCCCTGATGTACGCGCTGTACGGTCTGCCCGAGGGACCGGGTGAGGACGGCTACGAGCTCTGGGCTCGCCACCTTCACCCTGCCGATCTAAGCCGGGCCGAGCAAGAGTTCAAGTTGTGCTTGCAAGGCGGCGGCGACCTTCGCTCCGAGTTTCGTGTGATCTGGGGCGACGGCTCCGTGCACTTTCTTCGTGCCGCTGGCAGTGTGACTCGTGACGCCGCGGGTCAAGCTCTGCACATCGTGGGCGTGAATTGGGATGTGACGCCACTGCGCGAACTTGCCAACCAACTGGCCGAACGGCACGAACTGCTGCGCGTGACCTTGCAGTCGATCGGCGATGCCGTGATCACTACCGACGCGAACAGCCAGGTGACCTGGCTGAACCCGGCAGCCGAGCGCATGACTGGCTGGCTGTCTGGCGAGGCACTCGGCCGGCCACTGACCCAGGTCTTCCATATCGTCAACGAGGAGACCCGCCAGCCCACCGAAAACCCGGTGGCCACCTGCCTGGCGCAGGGCAAGATCGTGGGCCTGGCCAACCACACGGTGCTCATCTCGCGCAACGGCGACGAGTTCGGCATCGAGGATTCCGCCGCGCCGATCCGCAGCCCCGGTGGCGAGGTTCTCGGCGTCGTGCTGGTCTTTCATGACGTGACCGAACAGCGCAGACTGTCCGGCGAGATGAGCTACCGCGCCACCCACGACGCCCTCACGGGCCTGGTCAACCGGGCCGAGTTCGAGACCCAGTTGCGCCTCACGCTGGACAAGGCACACGAGGAACGCAGCGAGCATGCCCTGCTGTACATAGACCTCGACCAGTTCAAGCTCGTGAACGACGCCTGCGGACACTCAGTGGGCGACCAGCTCCTGCTGCAGGTTGGCAAGCTGTTGCGCGAAGCCGTGCGTGCGCGCGACACGCTGGCCCGCCTGGGCGGCGACGAGTTCGGAGTCATCCTGGAGCACTGCACGTCCGACCAGGCCCAGCGCGTGGCACAGCAGATCTGCGACCGCATGGACATATTCAGGTTCATGCACGACGAGCAGCGCTTCCGCATCGGCACCAGCATCGGCCTGGTGCCGGTGGACAACCGATGGGCCAATACGGCTGCCGCCATGCAGGCGGCAGACACCTCGTGCTATGCCGCGAAGGAGGCGGGCCGCAACCGTGTGCATGTCTGGTTCGACACCGACCGGGCCATGCGTGCACGCCACGGCGAAATGCAATGGGCCACGCGGCTAGAGCAGGCGCTGGATGAGGATCAGTTCGCGTTGCATGCGCAGCGCATCGAAGCCCTTGGCGAGGGTTCTGCGGGACTGCACGCGGAAGTGCTGATCCGCCTGCTGGACAGCGACGGCAGCCTGATCCCGCCGGGGGCCTTCCTGCCGGCTGCAGAGCGTTTTCACATGGCCACGCGCATCGACCGCTGGGTGCTCAAGCGCGCCATTCAACAGATCCAGGCCATGCCGGATCTGACTGCCCTGAACACCCTGTGCATCAACCTGTCAGGGCAGTCGGTGGGCGACCGCGCGTTTCACCGGCATGCCATCGACTCGTTGACGGAAGCGGGCAGTGCCGTGTGTCAGCGCGTCTGCCTGGAAATCACGGAGACCGCCGCCGTCACCAACATGGCCGATGCTGCGATCTTCATCGAAGAAGTTCGCGCTCTCGGGGTCAGGGTGGCGCTCGACGACTTCGGGGCCGGGGCTTCGTCGTTCGGCTACCTGAAGACCCTGAAGGTCGATCTGCTGAAGATCGACGGTAGTTTCATCCGCGACGTGATCGACGACCCGCTGGCCGCCGCCGCCGTTCGCTGTTTCGTCGACGTGGCCCGGGTGGTGGGGGTCAAGACGGTCGCCGAGTTCGTGGATCGGCCGGAAGTGCTGGCGCGGGTTCGTGAGATCGGCATCAACTACGCGCAAGGGTTCTTGCTGCACAGACCTGAGCCTATCGAGAACCTGTTCGGCGTTGCCGCGCGACCTGCGCGGGTCTGAACCAACGTAGCGGCTCATCGCCACGGTGTGGCATCAGGCCGCCACAAGAAGCTACGGGCGGACGGCGGGCGACGCAATGACTCAAGCCACTGTCGGCACACGGTAGGCGTGCGACCTCTGGCAGCGCGCCTGACGGCGGTTTTCTGGGTAGGGGTTCCATCAGAAAACGGGTCGCAAAACTCGTCAGCTGCCCGATCTCCCGAACAGACTATTTCTCGCGGAAATGCATCCGCTTGACCTTGCCAATCATGGCCATGGTGATCACTCCTTCTCCCCTGCTCAAGAAAGAGGCAGGCTAGGTTGAACACCCAGGTCAAATTTTGATCGACACAATTGCCGTAGGTGGGTAAATCTTCGGTCGGCGTCAACAAGCCCTCGGGGTCAGTTTGGCTCGAAGCAGTGCCCCAACCTCGTGCTGAGCTTGCCCGCAGGCACCAACGGCTGCTTGGGATGAAACCGCGCCATCGACAGCGAGTCGACGTACTCGCCGTTGCGCATCGCGTAAGCGCGGTGCGTGCCTTCCAACTCGAAGCCGAATTTTTTGTACAAGCTCTGAGCAATCAGGTTGTCGGAATACACATCCAACTCCATGCGCAAGATGCCGAGCCAGTTGTCGGCGTAGTCGCACAGCGCCGCCATGAGCGCGCTGCCCACGCCTTGGCCTTGCGCATCGGGTGCCACCAAGATGCCCAACATCATGGCGTGGCGTCGGCGTGCCGCAGGGCCCACAGGATGCAACCCGGCAGAACCCACTACATCACCGTTGACCTCGGCCACCAACGGCAAATCGAGCTTGCCGGGCGTCGTGTTGTCGGTCAGTCGCGCCCGCGAAAGTTCTTCGCTGGTGTGCGGCAGTTGCATGAGGTTGCCCAGCACCGATGGCTCGCCCATCATGCGCGCCATGGCTGCCGCGTCTTGCAGGGTGGAGCGGCGCACGGTGACCACCGCCTTGGTTCGATGTTGAGACGGGGTCATGGCATCTGCTCCTCTACAAAAAACTGGGCCTCACATCAGCTTCACATCAACGTCACGTCAACTTCAAACGCGCTGCTGCACCCAGGCCAGAACCGACGCCAAAGCCGCAGGCAGTTGCGCAGCATCGGTGCCACCGGCCATGGCCATGTCGGCCTTGCCGCCGCCTTTGCCGCCGACTTGCTGGGCCACAAAGTTCACCAGCTCACCGGCCTTGACGGTGGCGACGCTGTCGGTGGTCACGCCTGCCGCCAATTGCACCTTGATGCCGTCCACGGCGGCCAAGACAATCACTGCCGATTTGAGTTTGTCTTTGAGCTTGAACATGGTGTCGCGCAGTGCCTGCGCGTCGGCACCTTGCATCACGGCGGCCAGCACTTTGACGCCGTTCACGTCAACAGCCTGCGCCACCAACTCGTCGCCTTGGGCGGAAGCCAACTTGCCTTTCAACACAATCAATTCTTTGTCTTGCGCGCGCAGATGCTCCAGCATTTGCGCCATGCGCGCGGGCACTTCCGAGGTGGAGGATTTCAAGCTGTGGGCCAGTTGCGCCACCATGGCTTCGAGCGACTGCAAATAGCCCAGAGCATGGTCACCCGTGATCGCTTCAACGCGGCGCACACCGGCCGCAACACCGGTTTCAGCGGCGATTTTGAACAGCCCGATGTCGCCCGTCCGCGCCACGTGCGTGCCGCCGCACAGCTCGCGGCTGGAGCCGATGTCGAGCACGCGCACTTCGTCGCCGTACTTCTCGCCAAACAGCATCATCGCGCCTGTTTTTTGCGCGTCGTCCATGCTCAGCACGCGTGCAAGTGTTGCCGCATTGGCCAAGATTTCAGCGTTGACGATGGCCTCGACTTGCGTGGTTTGCGCAGCCGTCATGGGCGCGTTGTGAGCAAAGTCAAAGCGCGTGCGGTCGGCGTTGACCAGCGAGCCTTTTTGCTGCACGTGCGTGCCCAGCACTTCGCGCAGCGCCTTGTGCATCAGGTGCGTGGCGCTGTGGTTGCGCACGGTTTTGACGCGGTTGTCGGCGTCCACTTTGGCGTTCAACACATCGCCAACTTTGATCTCGCCTTCGACCACGCGGCCATGGTGACCAAACACCGTGGCTTGCACTTTGATGGTGTCTTCCACCAACAAACGCGAGCTGGCATTGCGCAGCTCGCCCACGTCACCGGCTTGACCGCCCGACTCGGCGTAAAACGGGGTGTGGTCAAGCACCACCACCGCGTCGTCACCGGCTTTGGCGCTGCTGACTGAGCTGCCGTCCACGTACACGGCCGTGACCTTGGCGCCTTCGTGCGTGAGGTGTTCGTAGCCGTGAAACGTGGTGTCGACGCCGCCGTAGGTCAGGCCCGCTGCCATTTTGAATTTGCCTGCGGCACGCGCCTGTTCGCGTTGGTGGGCCATGGCGGTGTTGAAGCCTGCTTCGTCGACCGTCACGCCGCGCTCACGGCACACGTCCGCCGTCAGGTCGAGTGGGAAGCCGTAGGTGTCGTGCAGCTTGAAGGCCAAGTCGCCCGCAATCGTGGGTGTGCCGCTGGCCAGCTCGGCGTCCAAGATTTCCATGCCGTTGGCAATGGTGCGAAAGAAGCCTTCTTCTTCTTGCCGCAACACATCGGTGACGCGTTTTTCGCTGGCGCGAAGTTCGGGGTAGGCGTCTCCCATCTCGGCCACCAAGGCGTTCACGATGGCGTGAAAAAACGGCTTGCGTGCGCCTAACTTGTAGCCGTGGCGAATGGCGCGACGCGTGATGCGGCGCAGCACATAGCCGCGACCGGCATTGCTGGGGATCACGCCGTCAACCACGGTGAAGCTGCAAGCGCGGATGTGGTCGGCGATGACTTTCAGCGAGGGTGAATCTTTGTCGCAACCGGTGTCAGAAGTCGCTGCGCCAGCGGCCGTGTCAACGGCCTTCTTCGCCGCCGCCAGCAGGTTCACAAAGGTGTCGATTTCGTAGTTGCTGTGCACGTGTTGCAGCACAGCCGTGAGCCGCTCCAAGCCCATGCCGGTGTCCACACTTGGCTTGGGCAGCTTGTGCATGACGCCCGCGTCATCGCGGTTGAACTGCATGAATACGTTGTTCCAAATCTCGATGTAGCGGTCACCGTCTTCATTCGGCGAACCGGGCGGGCCGCCAGCAATCTCGGGGCCGTGGTCGTAAAAAATTTCGGTGCACGGGCCGCAAGGGCCGGTGTCGCCCATCATCCAAAAGTTGTCAGACGCATAGCGCGCGCCTTTGTTGTCGCCGATGCGAACGATGCGCTCGGCTGGCACGCCCACTTGCTTGTTCCAAATGTCGTAAGCCTCATCGTCGTCTGCATACACCGTGACCCAGAGCTTTTCTTTCGGCAGTTTGTAGACCTCGGTCAACAACTCCCAGGCATAGGCAATGGCTTGCTGCTTGAAGTAGTCGCCGAAACTGAAGTTGCCCAGCATTTCAAAAAATGTGTGGTGCCGCGCGGTGTAGCCGACGTTCTCCAAGTCGTTGTGCTTGCCGCCCGCGCGTATGCATTTTTGCGACGTGGTGGCCCGCACGTAGGGCCGTTTAGCGACGCCCAAAAACACATCTTTGAATTGGTTCATGCCCGCGTTGGTGAACAACAGCGTCGGGTCGTCGCCCGGAACGACAGGACTGGACGCCACGACGGTGTGGCCCTTGCCCTCAAAAAACTTCAAGAAGGTGGAGCGGATTTCGGAGGCTTTCATTTTTTCTTGGGGCTCGCGTTGGTTGCTTTAGGTGCTTTGCTTGATTTGTTCGGTTTGCCAGCCCGGCTTCGCGGACTGACCGAGGCAGCCGGTGGGTAAAGACGAATGCCAGCGCTTGGCGCGGCTTGAATCATCGCATCGTCATAGGTGGCGATGGCGGCTTTGCGGCGCAAAGCCAATTCAAAGTACACAGCGTCGTAGGCACTCAGACCGTAGGCACGGGCGATTTCCAAGGTTCGGTTCACATCAACCAGATGCGCATCGACCGACGGATTCAGTGCATTGATCGCCGTCAACGCCAAGCCTACTTTGGCAGGCGTGGCCAAGCTACGCCGCTCGGCCTGCACCAATGCGTTGGCGACCTCGGTGTTCCACAACGCTGGCACCAAAAATTCGGCGTTTTGCAACAGCTTCAATCCTTCAGGGTGAGGCTGCGCTGACTGCGTGTGCAACACAAACCGCAACACGAAAGAGGCATCAAGCACCACACGCTGCGGCGCAGCTTCAGCCAGCGTCATTCGCGACCCGCTTCGATCAAAGCCTTCAACGACACGTCGGGCACTGAGATGGGTTTGAACGCCAGAAGTGCCGCGATGGCCGCCTGACGCTCATTCCCACCGCGCTGGCGCGTAGGCGTCATCGGCACCAGTTTGGCAACCGCTTTGCTGTGCCGGGTGATTACGACCTCTTCCCCTCGTTCCGCGCGGCTGACCCATTCGGAAAGGTGAGTCTTGGCTTCGAACAGGCCTACGGTTTGCGATGACATGGTTTGCTTTCTCAAATAACTGGTTGAATCGACCATATTTTACCGCAGCACACGGTGTTGCCCTTCACCCAAGTAGAGTGCACTCCAAACCTCGCATCTATCGATTCGCAAAACCCCACGGAGAGCCTCATGACCACACCGACTTCACCCTTCGCCACCTTGAACGACCCCACCCTGCTCAAAACCGACGCCCTCATCAACGGCGTATGGGTCAAGGGCAGCAGCCGCTTTGACGTGACCGACCCAGCCACCGGACTCAAGCTGGTAGATGTGGCGAATTTGGGTGCGGCGCAGGCCACCGCCGCCATCGCTGCAGCCAATGCCGCTTGGCCTGCGTGGCGCAGTAAAACCGCCAAAGAGCGCGGCGCGATTTTGATGAAGTGGTTTCACTTGCTGCATCAACATGCCGATGATTTGGCACGCATCATGACCGCCGAGCAAGGCAAGCCGCTGGCCGAGGCCAAGGGCGAAGTGGCTTATGGCGCGAGCTTTTTGGAATGGTTTGCCGAAGAAGCAAGGCGCGTTTACGGCGAGACCGTGCCCACCACCGACAACAACAAGCGCTACCTCGTCATCAAGCAGCCCATGGGCGTGTGCGCGGCCATCACGCCGTGGAATTTTCCGATTGCCATGATCACCCGCAAAGTCGCGCCCGCGCTGGCGGCCGGTTGCCCTGTGGTCATCAAACCGGCTGAGCAGACGCCGCTGTCGGCCTTGGCCGTGGCCGAGCTGGCGTTGCGCGCAGGCATGCCGGCTGGCGTGCTGAACATCATCACGGCCGATGCCGGCAACTCAATCGAAATTGGCAAGGTGATTTGCGCCAGCGACATCGTGCGCCATGTGTCGTTCACTGGCTCGACCGAGGTGGGCCGCATCTTGGCCGCGCAGTGCGCGCCGACCATCAAAAAAATGTCGCTGGAGTTGGGCGGCAACGCACCCTTCATCGTGTTCGACGACGCCGACATCGCCAGCGCGGTCGAAGGCGCGATGGTCAGCAAATACCGCAACGCCGGTCAGACCTGCGTGTGCGCCAACCGCTTCTATGTGCAAGACGGCGTGTACGACAGCTTCGTCACGCAGTTGGCCGCCAAAGCCGCAACCATCAAGGTGGGGAATGGATTTGACAGCGGTGTAAACCAAGGCCCGATGATCGACGACCAAGCCATCACCAAAGTGGAAGCGCACGTCGCGGATGCTGTGGCGAAAGGTGCGAAAGTGCTGGTCGGGGGCAACAAAGTGGGCACGCGTTTTTACGAACCCACCGTGCTGGCCAACGCGACGAGTGACATGTTGTGCGCGCGCGAAGAAACCTTTGGTCCTGTGGCACCGGTGTTCAAGTTCAAGCTTGAGGCCGAGGCGATTACCTTGGCCAACAACACCGAATTCGGTTTGGCCAGCTACTTTTACAGCCGCGACATTGGCCGTATTTTTCGGGTCGGCGAGGCGCTGGAATACGGCATGGTGGGCGTCAACACAGGCTTGATTTCAACAGCCGAAGTGCCGTTTGGCGGCGTCAAACAATCAGGCCTGGGACGCGAAGGTTCGCACCACGGGATTGATGACTACGTTGAGATGAAGTACCTGTGCATCGCGGATGTTTTGAAGTGATGATGGGCCTCTGAATTCACTTCTTCGCAGAGACGCAGAAAAAGCTCAGCGGCCTGCGTCAGCGTCCGGTTTTCTGTCTCTGCGCTGTCTGGGTGTGTGCGGTGAAAGCACTTCATGCACGCCCGAACCACAGGCTTCAATCGTCGTTTGCCGCTGTCGCCCCACCTGCTTCTCTGAAGTTGGCAAAGCCCGCGCGGCATTGCGCGGCGTTGGCAGTGGCCAAGCCCACTGCGCGCTGCAACAAGGCTTGCGCATGTGAGCCGTCTTCTGGGTATTGGGCAATGCCCAACGCTGCCGAGACTGCCACGGCTTCACCCGAAATTTTGAACGGCACTTGCAAGCCCGCCATCAACTTCGCGCCGACCTGCACCGCGTCTGATGGGGCCAGCATGGTCGAGAGCAGCACCGAAAAAGCATCCTCACCTAAAAAGGCCACCACGTCGCTGGCGCGCACGCCTGCACGCAGCCGCACTGCCACTTTGCGACGCAGCGCGTGAGCTGCGTCGGCACCCCAACGCGCCCGCACGGTCGCCAAGCCCTCAATGCGCAACACCAACAAAGCCATGGGCGACGGCTGACGTTCGCGCAGCGCCATCAGCTGACTCATGTGCTCCATCAACTGCTGCTCATGCGGCAAGCCGGTGTCCAAGTCAGTGGCGTAGGCGGCCACGCTGCCTGCGCGCAGCTCTTGGCTCAAACGGTGGCGCTCGATGGCGGCGAGCATGCGTTGGGCCAAACCCGTTTGGGTGCATTCATCGGCAGTCAATACGTCTTGTACGCCCCACTGCGTCCACTGCAAAATTTGCGCGGCGCTGGGCGCATCCGCCACCACCAACATCGCGGGTGCCGCCGCCGCGGGCCATGCCGTCAGAGCTTTGCTGAGCTGCTTTTCTTTGAGCAACAGCGCATCCGCAGCGCCACCGATGTTGGCGAGTTGCCCCACTGAAGACAGCGCCAATATATGAATACGACCCAGCTCAGACACGGCCAGCGAGGCCTTTTGGCTTGCAGACAGCGCATGCAAGGAAACGACGCAATACGTTTTGGGGGAAGGGGGTGATGTCATGGCAACAGTGTGCTCCAGCGCTTGCAAAGTGAGGGACCGATCAACCTCAAGACGTCAAGCCATAAAAAATGCCCCTCGCGGAGCACTTCTTTTTGAACCAAATTTTGGAGCGGGTGAGGGGAATCGAACCCCTGTATGCAGCTTGGGAAGCTGCCGTTCTGCCATTGAACTACACCCGCCGCGCCCTTAATCTTAGCCTGCTCGACGCGCTGTCCCGCCCTCTGAACGTGGCGCGGCCAACTCATGAGGTCGCTTGCGCAGCTTGCGAACAGTAACTAGCAACGAGCAACTGGCAACTCAGATCCTGCATAGGTGGCCGTGGTCGTCGCCTGAGTTTTTTGGGCGCATGTGTCATGCCACTGACGAGCCGACCGACTGCGGCCCAGAATGCGGCTGCAGCACTGGCACGGGAAATGCTGACGAATGCTCAAGCTTCAAGCGATCGCGCCGGGCAGCTCCGCATCTTTTCGACGCGGTTGCCAGCCAGCATGATTTCTTTCAGCCTACAAGACGAACGTCTTGGCAGCGGATCTCACCGTCCGTGCCAAGGCGTTTTTTTTTGATCAACTCTTGAATGGAAACCTCAATGAATAAGCTCATTGCCTTGTTAGTCTCACTGTTCTTTGTTGTCGGCTTTACCGCACCTGCGGTCGCACAAGCCGGCGACGAAACCCTGCTGAAGGAAGTCGGCGAACTCCTGACCGAGAACCGCGGCATCGCGACCAAGATCGCCACCAAGATGGGATTTGCCGTGAGCTCTACGGCACCCGGCACCGGCACGCAAGCCGAGAAGAACAACGCGCTGGCGGTTCGCAACCAGATGCTGTTCAAGCAGATTGCGGCCAAGCTCGGCGTTGTGGTGCAGACGGAGGTGCCGACCTTGCCAACGTTGATTGAGCAGACTCACGCGACGCTGCGCGGAAACCGCGCGGTGACCAAGGCGATCCTCGCCTCGATGGGCCTGGACACGCCCGCCCCGATCGCAATGAAGGGCAGCCTTGTCGAACAAAACCGCGACCTCCTGCTCGGCAACCGGGAAGCCATGAAGAAAATAGCCGAAGTGCTCGGCGCCTGAACCGCGTCGGCCTTGAAGCGGTCCTGAATCAGCGCCACTCCAGCGCGACATCAGCGCCGCCTCAACTGCCGCCGCACCCGCAGCGCAGCTTGCAGTTTCGCAAGCAGCACCTCGACGCTGACTGGCTTGGTCAGATAGTCGTCGCCACCCGCCTCTATGCCAGCGGCGATGTCTTGCTTGGACGCTTTGCTGCTCAGGAACAGCACCGGCAGCGAAAAGTCAGGTTGCAGTGTGCGCCACGCTCGCACCACCTCGTGCCCGGAACTACCGGGCATCAGCACGTCGATCAGCAGCGCGTCGAAGCACACGTTTAAGAGCAGCGGCAACGCCGCGTCGCCTGACTCGACCAACGTGACTCGGTAGCCCGCCTGCTTCAACCGGGTCTTGAGCCAGAGCCGAATGTCGGCGTCATCGTCGACCACCAAAACATGAGCGCGTGATTGGTGCGTTGGCACATTGCTGTCCTGCACCTCGAGCGCTGCGGGCTGCGCAGGATCAGGCGGCTGCGAAGACACTGTCGTCCCCCTCGATGCCGCGAGGCTTTGCTGCGACCACAGTGACGGCAACTGATCGGAATGCGACGCTGAAATCCGAGCCTTTGCCGGGCCGACTGCTGCAGCCGACCCTGGCACCCATGCCGGTTGCGAGCTGACGCACGATCGCCAACCCAAGTCCAGTGGACGCTTCGCCGTCGGTCGGGCGGCTGCTCAGCTTGGAAAACTTCCGGAACAGGCGCGCTTGTTCGGCTTCGGCAATGCCCGGGCCTTGGTCAGCCACGTGCAGCTCGACTGCGTCCCCCTGGGGTGCCAGATGCACCGAGACCGTGCTGCCAGGTTGCGAAAACTTGATTGCATTGGAGAGCAGGTTGTCGACGATCTGAACCACCGCGGGTCGAT
Organism: Burkholderiales bacterium; assembly: GCA_025358485.1. Taxonomy (GTDB): domain Bacteria; phylum Pseudomonadota; class Gammaproteobacteria; order Burkholderiales; family Burkholderiaceae_C; genus JANYJJ01. The sequence goes on from JANYJJ010000118.1 coordinate 30,288, forward strand.
CGCCAACGATGCGGCCGGTGCCCCCATCAAAAATGCTTGCTCCGAAGTGCAGGGCTATGCGCTTGGCGCGCGCGCGGTCGGCGTTGAGGGCCAGCGCTTCGCGCACCGCGGCGGCCAAATCGACTGCCTCGTTCGCCAAGCGCTGCGCGCCGACTTCAAGGGCGCTCACTCGCAACAGGTTTTGCACAAGGGTCAGCATGCGAGTGTTTGAGGCCACGAGCCGCCGCGAAAGTTGAGCACGCTGCTGCGGTTCGTGCGCGTCGCCGAGCAGATCCATGAGCGCAATCTGCGAGACCAGTGGTGCCTTGAGCTCGTGGGTACAGAGGTCCAGGAATTCCCGGCGTTCTGCGTTCAACTCGATCAGGTATTCATTGGCCGTTGCGAATTTTTCGTTCTGCGTGGCCAACACCACTGCCAGTTTTTCGGCGTGCGCCTGCTGCTCGCGCAACTGCGCAGTCCGTTCCCGGACTCGCGATTCGACCGCCTGTTTTTCGTCGGCCAGCAGCGCCATCGATTCGCTCACGCGCCGTGACATTTCGGCGAGGCTGCGCGCCACCTGGCCCACCTCGTCGAGTGACGAAGCGTGCGCCGCTGCTTGCAACGCGGCATGGGTGGACGACGGCGGGGCGCCCGCCGCTACATAACCCCGCGCCGCGTCGCGCAGTTGCAGAAGTGGCAGGACCAAGCGTCGCGAGATTTGCCACGAAAAAATGACCGAGGCGATCAGCGCGCCGAACATCAGCGCCAGCAAGCCGAGATTTGCCAAGCTCTGGCGCGTCTGCTTCGCCGAGATCGCTTCGGCGGAACGGCCGATGCTGGCCGACACGCCGATCACAGTGTCGATGGCCTGAGTCGACTCCGCGATCCACTGCGGCGGCGTCATCGGGTAAGGGACGGGCGCGCCGTCGGCCCGCTCAGCGGCCTCGCGACTCGCCGCATAGACCGAACTCCGCACCGACTCAAAGGTACCGAGGAAGCGCTGCTCCATCCCGGCGATGGTGTTGACCATGGCCTGCGGCATGTCGGGGTTGGCCTTGAGCTGGCGAATCGCTTCGAGGTTTTCTTCGACGACGCCACGCCACTTGTCGAGCAGCGCCTGGGTCGCTGCAGAGATCGGCTGCCGCGACGCGATCACGCCCGAAAGCGTAGCCCGTTCGCGGCCTGCGAACTCGCTAGCGAGGAAAACGTAGCGCTTGATGTAAGTGTTGTACTGGACGATCAACTCGTAAGGATTTTGGGCCACGAACAGCGCGCGCATGTAGCGGTCTTCAGATTCGATCAGCGCCGTCTGAGCGTCAAACCAGCGCCCCACGAGACGCGGCGGCGCGGGGTAGCGCCCAAGTTCGGCGTCGACCTCGCTGCGCAGCGCATCGCGCAAGTGGCGAAGCTCGATCAGCTCGCGACGCGCCCGCTGGAGCATCGCGTTTGCTTCGGCGACGCGCGCCGTGTCGTACAGCGCTTCGTCAAGTCGAGCGTCGCCGCTGGCGCGCAGCGAGAGCACGCTGGGCGCGAGATTCTTTGAGGCGGTGCTCGAAAGCAGCGAGGCCGTGAACCCTCGCTCTTTGGCCTGTTCTGAGGCAGCAACGATCAACTTGTCGGTTGCGTTGTTGCTGGAGCGCAGCGCGGTCGCTCGCCGGTGATTTTCTACCGCGTTGGGCAGCACCAAGGCCATTGCAAGCACCGCCACGCCGCACGGCACGCCAGCAATCACCGCGATCTTGGTGCGGATGCTGGAGTCGGCAAATCGGCTTGTTCGCACTCCACGCCTGGCTTCGCTCATTTGGATCAACACACTGCCCTCAGCTGCGGCATCCGCGCCGCTGTAGACCGTGAAGCAATATTCGTCCCACGCCGGCGATTGCACAGGCTCATTGCCAGTGCGGGTGCAGATCAATCGCACAAGAGCAGCTCAAATACTGAATGCGACAAGCTGTGATCTGGATGGTGGACTGGTTCGTCCGCACGGGCCCGGACAAGACGTTGGCAGCATGAACGTCTTACTACTTTTTGCGGCAAACCATGTACGCAGGTTTTTACCAATTCGTCGCAGTTCCGCTGCGCCTGCTTGACCTGGTTGGGCAACTCGATCAGCTCGTAGTGTTTATGCGCCGACAAAGGTGTGTGAACACGTCAGACAGCGTTGCCATCAAAGCCACCGGCAGCCTTGACCCGAACGCGTCACCCTCGGATGGATGCTGCTGGCGTTGCAACGGAACCAAGGGATTACCAGCCCTTCAATTTAAAGCCGGGCAGAGCGACTGCAAAGTCAGGTACTTCAGACTGCCTCCACGCGGCCAGAAATGGCCAGCAGCATGGTGGCCCGGTGGGTTTTGTCGTCAGCGTTACTTGACGCGTTTCACCGCGCTCAGCCTAGAGACCTGGAGAAACGTATGACCTTCGCCGCCATTTCTGCCGCGCCAAACAGCACGCTTTTTAACAAAACAGCGGGCGAGATCCCAATTGATCTGGACACGGCGCTGCCGCCTGACAAATCGGGGAGAAACGCCTCACCCCGCAGCCGAGTCGGCGCGCAGTCGCCAGACGGAATGCGAGTGGCGGCGCTGCCCGTAGCGGCTGGAGGCGCTGTTCTGACCACTGCCGAGGCGCTGATCATTGGCGGCATCTTGGGAACTGCCGTCATCGGATGGTGGGCCAATGAAAACCAAGGTGTGATTCGCGATGCCGCAGCGAACATCAAGCAAAACTTGGACGACGTGAGTGCTTTGCTGTCGAACGTCAATGTTGAGTACGTGGCACCCACCCAGAAAGAAATCGAAGCTCGAATTACGAAGCTGTTCGTAGGTATCAAACAGGGGCTGACCAAAGCGGGCCAGAACATTTGGAGTGCGCCCGGCGCGGTCAAACAGATGATCCAACAAGGCATCGATTCCATCGTCGCGCCTGGGCAGCAAACTGCGCAAAACGCGCCCAACCGCCCGCCACCCACCAGCAGTCGACCCCAAACCTCCACTCCCGGGACACCGTCCGCTCAACCTTCAAGAACCGCACCCGACCCAATTCAAACGCCGCGAACACGCACAGTCCCTCCAGTTCTTGCGGTGCCCACAGCGTCACCGAGCTTGACGCCGGCGCAAGTCAATCAGAGGCAAGCCGCTGGCGCAGCCACCGCCACCTTGGTGCGATCCAACCCGGTGGTCAATCAACTCAACACCGCGATAGACCGCTACTACCAAGTGTCTGCGGGAGGGCAAGCTGCGCGCAAAAGTGGCGCATTGAAAGAGCCTCTGCAATCCATCACCCAGGCCAACCAGCAGCTCACCAAGCTGATCAACGAATCCAACAGCCAAATTGCCGCCAGCTCGCCCGAAGCCAAGCCAGGGCTGACGCAGCGACGCAGCGAGCTCATGCAGGCAGGGGACGCGGTTCGGGATTGGCTGCCGGCGGCCAACGCTTTTGCGGCCGGCAAGTCGGGGCCGGGCGGCAAAGTGACCGCCAACCTCGCGCTGCCTCCCCCTCCTTCCGCTTTCGCTTCGCCTTCCAATTCCGGGGTAAGCGCGCAACAAGTTAGCGACGCCATCAGCCGCGACTACGAGCGCGCAAGCAGCGCTCTAGACCGTGGAGCAAGCCAAACCGCTGCGGCCAAGACAGCAACCACTCAATCCAATGCCGCCACCGCAGCGGCACAAAAGCAGGCGAGCAACGACCGTGCGGCAGCAGAGTTGCTGAAGAGCGCAACCGCGATCACACCGCGCATGAATTCGGGCGTTCAGTCTTTTTACCAACAAGCGGCTGGCGGGCTGGCAGCGCGCAAGTCCGGGGCATTGAAAGAGCCTGTGCGCCAGGTGTTGGAGGCGCGCAATGAGCTTGCCTCCCTGATCAAACAAGCCGACACCAAGCTGGCCAGCGGCACCGGCAAACAGCAGTCGCTCGGCGCTTTGCGTGACAACTTGGTGAGCGCGCTCCAGGCCACTGACGCTTGGTTGCCCCAAGCTCACAAATTTGCAGCCGGGTTGGACGCCACCGGCAAAGCTGCGTCACGGCCAACCCTGCCCAAGCCGCCAGCTTTTGTGTCGAGCCCCGCGGATTCCCAAGCGGGTGCGGGACCCACAGCGCGTCAGCTCTCTGATGCCTACAAGGCCGCAGGGGCCGCTTTAACCAACGGGGCGGTTCAACCCACTCGAACCACGGCGATGCCGGCTCCGAGTACGGTGGTGGGGTCACGAAACACCAAGGCAGTTCCGGCAAACCAAATAGACATCGTTTCCAAGATGCCAGCCGACGTGACGCGCGTGGCAAAAGTTTGGATCAACCCAAGCACGGGCGAGGCTTCAGCCACAGAGAAAAAAGGCGGTGGTTGGGTGCAGGCAATGGTCGGCCAGTCCAACCAAATGTCCACAGGAGGCTTGGGCAAACCCAATCCTGTGCCGGACTCCTCCGGACAAACCGGAGGCAGTGGCGAAACACCCAACTACTACCACGTGGAAGTCAAGGGTGACTACAACGACAACCGAGGCGGCGGAGGCAAAGATCCGAAAGACAAGACCGGCCTCATCCTGGGTGCGATCGGTGCTTTGCTCGGCGGCGGAAGCTTGGTGTTTCAGGCGATTCAATGGCGCTCTTCAGAAAACGCAACCGAAGCACAAATGAGGGCGCAAGAAGCAGATAGAAAAGAATCTGCATGGCAACCTGACACCACCCTGGCAGCCCCTTTTCTGGGAGCTACGGACCCGAAATCGACTTACAAAAATACCTCTGGTGTTGACTTGTCGTCACCCGACAAAAAGGCGTCTGCCATCGTTTCGTTGTGGAAGGCTTACTTCGATCAAATTCCGGCCGCGCTGAAAAAAAATGGCGTGCACAGCCCAGAGACCGAGAGCAAGTTCAAAGCGCAGGCCGATTCATTCATCACCAACCTGCAAGCCAGCCAAGTTCGTTTGAAGCAGGCCAGCACCCCCGAAGCCAAGTCGCAGGTGGTGGCGGCCATGTCAGCGCAGCGATTTCCCGACATGAATTTTTCCAAGGCGGGTGACACGTCGGCCTTGGGTGTTCGGCGAGCCAAAACCATGCAGGGTTTGATTTCGGCCATGAACGTTGGCGCGGGCAACGGCTTGGCCACCATACAAAGCGCACCAGAGCCTCAGTCCAAGCTGCCCACTGCGGCTGCCGGAACTAAAACTCCCATGACGCCGCAGCAGTTTCAGGATACGAAGATCAACGAAATACTTCGGCAAACCGCCCCAACTGCGGTCAGCGGCACCCCGACCGTGCCTACCACCGCTCCAGCCTCGCCCAAGGTGGCGGCCACACCCCCGCCAACCCAAGCCGCATACCCGACGGCGAGGAAGGATGCGCCCGCAAAAGTGCCCACTGTGAAACCTCAGGCACCGGCGCAGTCAGAACAGAGCAAGAGGGCTTTTGCCGACGTGAACAAGCTGTTGCAAGCCGCCGGGCTTCCCCTTGATTTGAACGCCACACCGCAATCACCTTTGAATTTCAAAGCTGAAATGTTCCTCAAGCCCGGCAAGCAAAACGACTACCAAGAGGTGTTGAAAGCGTACGACAAAGCTTACAAGTTGTTCAACGACATTCGCGCCATCCACACCAGGAGTGATCGCGATGTGGGCTTGCAAATCAATACCCAACTCTTGATGCCATTGAACAAGGTGATTAATCAACTCGCAGTGCAAGGCGATAAGTTGCAAAAGCTCAACATCAATCAATGAGCAGTCGCTGCGGCAGCCTTGGTCCGCCTGACGGCGTGCGCCGAACGGCATTCGACGTTGCAAGCCAAGGGCGCTGGCGCCGGCATTGCGTCTGCGCATCTTTCAATCGGCTTGCGGTCAACGCACGCCAGTGACTTTTCGCCCTTTTAGTTTTTACCTTCTGCGTTTTCTCCGCCATTCCAGCGACCCTGTACTGAATACCCACTTCGCTCCTTGTTGCGTCAGCCTCAACGACGCACAAGCCCTCAGCCCCGCCAACCCGTCCAACCAACTCAGGAGAGTTTTTTCATGACCGCAGCAACCGCCATCAGCAGCAATCCCAGTGCCATCGCCCCGCTCACCAGCACATTCCTCCCAGACCCATCGGCCGTCAGCAACAAGTCCGGCGTGATGCCCAACGGTGATGCCTCCGGCAAGAGTGTGCTGTTTGCCAACAACCTTCCGCGCCCCTCGCCCAGCAGTTTGGTCAACCGCTGGAAAAATTCAATCTCACCTTACGTGCCCTCCAGGAGCCGCCCTGCCCCATTGCCCGGCGCACTGGGAACCGTGATCACTGCGCCTAACCTGGGAGGAAACAGAACCTCCGCCGCCAGCAGAGTGTTTTCGCCCGGCAGCCAGATGATCAATACCCAGGGTGTGCCGCGGCTGACAAGCCAACCCAGCCAAAGCGCGCTGAATGTTTTCAACAACTCGTTCACCCAAGAACGTCTCAGTCAATTCGCAACCTTGGATCCGAGTCAAAAGATGCTGGCCCGCACGATGCTCGGGGCCGCGATGCAAGGACTGAATGAAGGCACGCTGGCACCCAAAGACTTCAGTGAGGTGGTCGGGCGCATCTTGCAGGCATCGCAAAAAGCGACATTCGCCGAGCCCACACCCGTCACGACGGGCACCATAGGCAAGAATAAAAATCCGAGCTCAGGGGAGATCGTTCCAACGCCGGCCAAGCGCCCTGGAGCTATTGCCACCAACGAAGTGGTGCCAACACCCGACAAGCGGCCCGGCAACAACACGCCAGCTGCAAAAACCACCGCGACCCCAACCGCCACAGCGGCCTACCCTTCGACGGGCCCAAATGACAAAGCGCCATCTTGGTGGGCGCAAGCCACCAACGACCCCAAAGATCCCAACATGGGCGCCAAGCTGGTCAAGCTGATCACCGATTCTCGCGAGTTCGCGCGTCAGGCTCAAACCATCAACGTCGACCAGGTGGTCGATCCGAGCAAGTCCAACAAGACGCCCATGCAGGAGTGGAAGGAATGGAGTGCCGCCTGAGGTTTGGCGCTTGAGCTTGCCCTTCCACCCAACCTGGATTTTTTGCACCATGAGTGATCACAACCCGTTCTCTATTTTTGATTCTTCTTCCCTCGCCAGCCAATTGGCTTGGTGGGCAAAGCAAAACAACCGCGCCAAAGCCAGCGTCATCCTCACGTCTGCGGGCGGCAATGAGACGAAAGCGGCTCAATTGCACTGCTGGGCGCAGAACCCTGAATTCAAAGGCAAAGAGGTTTTGTTTGCCCGCATGGCCAGCGTGGACCGGCTGCAAAACCCCGCGCAAGCCGCGCGCTTGGCGCTGGACTACGCCAGCCACCGTGTCGCGGCTGATGCCTTACCTGCCCGCACGCAGAAAGATATCGCTGCAACCCCGATGCGGCCCGTGCCCAACTTGAAAAACGTCAACGCGCTGGCCAAAAAAACCGACATCACTCCGGCCTATCTGAGGGAAATGCAAGCCAAGGGCTACACCTATGTCAACACCGCCACCATCGTGAACGTGCGCCATGGTGAAACCACCGGCAACGTGGTGAGCGGTGGGTATTTCGCGGGTGGTTTGGTTGGGCCCTGGGGCCCACAGCTGACAGGCAACGCCAAACGCGACGCCAGCAATCTGCCGCCGGAGATGAGGAAAATTGCCCCCCAGATTGGTGCCATCATCGTGTCACCCACCGACCGAGCGAGTGAAACCTATCGCCGCGCCACCCAAGGCGTCACCTTTCCAAACGTCGAGGACGTGAAGGTGGAGCTTGATTTTGCTGAGCACCGCATTGGCGGCTACTTGGGGTTGAAAAAACCGGCCAAAGGCGCGACAACGACACAACGGCCTGACGGCGTCAGCATCGGTCGCACCGAAGACGGCCACTTGGGGCCAGATAAAAACACAGCCTCTAGAGATTACGTGCCCCCTTTGGAGCCTCAGATGCCAGAGGTGCCTCGAGTCATACCTGTGCGCTCAGAAGGACGCTCGGAAAGCTGGAACCAGATGCAAACACGCATCAGCTCTGCTATGCAACGTGACGTGCTGCCTGAGCTGGCTGCTGGCAAAAATGTTCTCATGTTCAACCACCAGTTTGTTGCGTCCAATCTTGTGAAGAGCGTTTTTGAAGGCTCCATTGCAGGCGACTACGACGCCGTGAACATGGGCCACAACGTGCCCAACACCGGGCCCATGTACATACCGGTGCACATATTCAAAGACGCAAATGGCGCCTTGAAAATTGTGCCCGCCACGGTCGGTGGTCAAAGCCAGCTCGGTGCACCTGGGCAGCTGCCCAAGGGGCAAAAAGCCAACCCTTGAAACCAAGCGAATGGCTGTGAGCGCGGGATCGCGCGACCAGCCTTTTGTTTGCGCACGGCACTCCAGTGAAAGTAGCCGCCGGAAATGCGGAACTTTCCAAAAAAGGCAGTACCGACACGTTGAGCCGTGCTCTCACGCTTCAAAAAATTGCGGTTTGACGGGCCGCAGCGAAACAGGAAACAGGAAACAGCCCAGATGAATTACTTTTTGAATGTGTCGGAACGGCCGCTTGATTTGTTTTACAGCGACGCTGTGTCGACGCTGCACCGCTTCAAACAAAACAACCGAACCGCAGCAGGTGTGCTGCTGACCGCAGTGGGCGGAGACGAGCAGTTGGCTGCGCGCACGTTGGCGCTCGTAGGCGTACAAGAGTTGAATGTCTTGGTGGAGTCTGGCAACCTGGCCAGCGTGGTGCCCCTGCTGATGGCCCAGCGGCGCAGCGCCACGCTCAGCGATCCAACCACCAGCGGCGCAGCGAAGACCAGCGCCATGGGTTCGCTGCGACGCTCAGCCCAGGCCTACGATGAAGTCAGCACGCCCCCCTCCGGCGTGACACAGACAACAGGGTCGGGCATCAAGTTTCGTGCGAAGGAGCTGTATCGCAAAGCGGTGGCGGCATACAACTGGCCGGGTCAACAAGTAGACGCCGCATGGCAGAAGTTTGTTGCTGCGCCCACCCAAGCCGCGGCCGGCAAGATGTACACCAAATTTCAGTCCACACCCGTAGGAGAGTATTGGGAAACTCAGGCCGTCAAAGGCAAAGCGGTGCTGCAGAAAGTCACCAACGAAAACACGCCCTTTGGCAAATTGCTCAACGTGATGAACCAACACGTGGTGCAAAACGACAAGCTGTGGAGTGCGGTGGACAAAGCCGGTGCAGTGGGCCGCAACGTCGTTTTGGGCAGCATGGGCACCACGCTGGCCATCATTGCGTATGCGTATTCCACCGGCAAGCTGAAAACCGGCACCTTCAACAGCAGCGACCCGAAGCTGACGCCGGAACAGCTGCAAATGCTCAAGGGCGTGAACATTCCGCCTGGCATGAATGTGCGTTTTTTCAGCGCGCCCATGACCACGCCGGTCGAGGTCAATGGCAAGACCTTCTACGTCAAATCAGCCGCCACGATCGTAGTCGGCGAAGGCAGCAATGTTCTTTTCTTGCCCGCCTCGGGCCCGGGCAAACCAGGTGCCCAACCATGGTTCGGGCCGACATCGGACGGCGGGAAAACACGCAATCAACCGCAAATCGTGGCAGCGTCCAGTTCAGTCGCCGCAGCGCACTGGGACGTCATAGGCTTCAATATTGGCACCAGCAACTTCAACGTGGGCGGCCGCGCCGACCTACAGTTTGCTCGCGGCTTGCTCAACATTGGTGCAGCCCAGCTGTACCGCAAAGCCCCACCCGCGGGTGAGGCCAAGTTCAACTTCAAGACTGTCCTCATCAGCGACCTGGTCTCGACTTTTCACTCCGCCACCATCAATGTGGGGCCGGTTGCCGTTGTGGTGGATCGTGAGCGAAACCCGCAAACTGAGCGCGTTACTTTGCCCATTGTCGGCAAACAGGACTACCCCGTGGGCACTTTTGCAGGCAAGGCGCACGGCAGCAAAGTGCAGCCTGCCATACCCGTGATGGGCGCGTCGACCTGGGACCCAAACCAGGATGATGTGCGGCTGATCAACACCGTGCTTGGCGGGGGTGGAGGCGGTGGCAGTGCACCTACCGTGCCGCAAAAAAAGTGATTTGAACGTGCCGCACATCGCAGCCAGCACCACATGCAAACTCGTTGGTGCTTACCGCCCCGACATACTGACCCCGAAATACCGGCCCAGACCTACTGGCCTTAAAACACCGGCCCCGAAACACAGCCCCGAAAAATTTGACGGCCAAAGGGGTGAGTCGAATGCCCCGCGCGAAGGCCTTTCAACCACGAGGAAGATCGTTTGCGCAAGCCGCGATGTCAAGTGCATCCATCATGTTCCAGACCAACGAATGCGCAGATCAGTGAGCGCGCCCACGGGTTGCACGATCAAGCAATCACTTCAATCGTTTGGCTTTGACCCGGTTTCGCTGCTCTGACACCACGCCTTCAACTGGCAGTTTCAATGCACCGCAGCAAAACCTCCGATTCGGAAACCATGCCCATGAAACACCCGCCCTGCAAACAATTGCCGAACACAAATTTGCATTTTTACTGGGCGCAACAATCCAACCGGACTGAGGCGGCCAAGTTGCTCACATCGTTGGGTGGCAGTGTTGGATCTCAACAAACTGCCGCCCAACTGGTCGGAGCGCTTCAAAAAAATGGCCAGCCACTGGATTTCGCAGCCTTAAAAAAAGCCGTGGTTCTTTCGAGGGTGGCAGCCCAACTCACACAGCTCAATCGCAATGTAAGCAACAGCGTTCAGCCTGCCACGTTGAAAAAAAACATCGGCAATTTGCGCGATCTGGCCCAAGCGCACGACACACAAAAAAGCGCGACTTTGGCTCCCGCCTCCAATCCAGGTGCGACGTCAAAAGATCCGCTGAAAAATCTGCCTGCCAAGCCGGCGGCGGGTCAAGCCATCACGAACATCACCGCCTTTTTGGAAAGCAGCGAGAAAGGCGTCGTGTTGAATTTGATGGGCCAAGATTTGCGCCGAGTGCCAGACCTGAAGACGCAAATCACACGTCTGCAATCGGCCGTACCCGGACTGCGTGTCTCTGTGGAGGGCGCAGATTTACGGGGCGTGAACCTGAGCGAAATGACGCTGAAAGGTGCCAACTTCATGCGAGCCAACCTCGGCGGTGCCAACCTCAGTGACAGCGATTTGCACGCGGGCCGTTTCAACAACACCAACCTGGCAGGTGCCAACCTCAGCCGGTCTGATCTTTCTGCAAACTTCGACGGCGCCAACCTCAGCAAAGCCCGGCTGGACGGCTCCAACATGCACAACGCTGGACTGCACCGCGCCATCCTCAGCGGTGCCAGTTTGTTGCAAACGCAGCTGGGAAAAGCCGACCTGCGCGAAGCGAATTTAAGTGGCGCGCAACTGACATCAGCGATCTTGAATGGCGCTGAATTGGAAGATGCGGTTTTAGAGGGGGCCTCACTGCGAGGCGCCAGTTTGTTTAAAGCGAACCTCACCGATGCGCGCATGAGCAGTGCAAATTTAGACGGCGCCAATTTGACACAAGCCAACTTCAGCCGCGCCAAAGTGATGGGCGTCAGCATGATCAAGGCAAACGCGTCTGGGGCCGATTTCACAGCTGCCAACCTCACCGGCGCAAACTTCACTGGTGCCAATGTGGACGGCATTGTTCTCAAGAACACCGATCAAATCGGCGTGATTTGGCCTGCGGCTCGGTCAACCCTTTCGTCTGCCCAGCCCCGGGTGCTGATGGATCTCCAACGAGCACCGCAACCGAAAACACCAGCCATTCCAGCCAGGCCCTCGGCAGGGCAGCCCGTGACCCAGATTGCCGCCTTTATTGAAAAAAAAGATGGGCGCACGGTGTTGAATTTGTCAGGTCAAGACCTGCGGCAGATTCCAAACTTGACGGCCCAACTGAGCGACGCCCGTGCCAAATGGAAGAACGTTCAACTCGATTTGCGCAGAGCCAACCTGAGCCGTGCCAACCTCGCCGGTGCCGACCTGCGCGGGGCCTTGTTTGACGCAGCGGACTTGAAACTGGCCGATCTCACCGGCGCGAACTTGCAAGGGGCCAGGCTCGTCAATGCCAACCTCAGCGGTGCTAACTTGAACAAAGCCACACTCGTGGCCAATTTGGGTGGTGCGAATTTATCGTCCGCTCGGCTGGACGGCGCGCGCCTGACGAATGCGAATTTGGTGGCAGCAGATTTAACCAATGCGAGCCTGGTAGGCGCTGATCTGTTCACAGCTGATTTGCAAGGCGCCAACCTTACCGCCGCCACCTTGACGTCGGCCAACTTAAACCGTGCGCAGTTGGGTGAAGCCTCGCTGAACCGTGCCGTGCTTCGCCAAGCGACTCTGTACAAAGCCGATTTAACCGGTGCCAGCTTGGTGGGCGCAGCGCTAGAAGGTGCCAACTTGACACAAGCCAATCTCAGTCAAGCCAAGGTCATGGGGGCCAACATGAAGAAAGCAAATCTCACTGAAGCGAATTTCAGCAATGCCAACCTCACCCGCGCGCAATTGCAAGGTGCGGTGCTGACAGACATCAAACTTCAAGGCAGCAATCAAACAGGTGTGGCGTGGCCCGCCGATCACGCTCGTTGAAGATGAGCTGGCTCGCAACCGCGACCGCGACCGAGCTTGGCGGTGGTCGCGGCGACGAGGTTGGCGATGTTGGCACTGCCCGCAAACTGCGGCAGACTTTTCAAACCAACCGTGGCATGGCCGCGTCGATATCGAAGCTGGCACATCAAGCCCCCGCCTCCGATGTGGACACTTGGTGTGCGCAGATGCTTGCCGGTGCGAAGCGCCACGGATTTGAGCAAGACGGGCAAGCTTTGTTGTGGGCACAAGTGGCTGCTTTCAAACACCAAAAGCTGCCAAGCGCGCAAGCAGTGCAGGCCAGTCGTCAACTGGCCGGGGCTTTGCACGTCGTCAGCGCAGGCGGCGCTGCGCCAGACCAGACGCGCTCCATGACGCGCTCCACACGCCAAACCCTCGTCGCCTACAACCACCCAACGCACTGGTCGGTGAATTCACAAGGACGTTTTGCCCCTCAAGCCAAGCAGCTTCAAGGTGACAGTTTGTCGGCTTGGAACCGCATCCAAAGCAAATTTGGGTCGGCATTGTCAGTGTCGCTTTTTGATAGCAACGTGCGCGGCGGCGCCGTGACCATGATGGCGCTGATGGACAAGGTAGGCAGCCAACAAACGCTCACCGTGCGAGACACGGCTGACTTGCAATATGTGGCACTCACCGACGGCGGCGCCACCCACCATGCCCCCTCGGTGTACGAGCCGACGCTGCACGACGCAGCCCACACTGCCGCGTCGTACGGAGTTTCGGCTTTGGCCGAAATGTACGGCGATGCGCACACCGAAGACATGCTGCGTTCCTTGTTCAAAAGCCAGCCCGCGGTGGGCCTGGACACAGCGCGCTCTTTGCTGCGGCAGCCCGAGGCGAGTCAAGCGCTGTCGCGTCACATCACAGCCGTCTACAACCGCTTGTCGGTGAATCACATGGCCACTCTGGTGGAGAAGACTTTTGTGAGTTCCAGCAGCTCTCAGCTCCGCTTGAATCACAACTGGACTCAATCGCCTGGAGAAAACGCAAAAAAGGCAGAGCAGGTGTTGCAAGCCAACGGATTGTTGGCACACCTGGATGCCAGCAGCCTGCGTTCATTGAAAAGCATGGTGTACGGCGCGAACAAACCTGACACGTTCGAGTCCATCGCAAGCCGCTTTGCAAAGAGTGGCGATCCATCGCAATTTGCACGCGAAATCAAGACTTGGTCCTCTGCGGTGGGTCACTTGGTGGCTCGGGGGGCAACGAAGCAAGCGATGTCAGAGGCGCAGTTCAAAAACAAGGCGGCCAGTTCGATTGCCTGGGGTTTAATGATTGAGCGCACAGCCCCAGGAACTTTGTCGCAAGGCCCTGTCAATGCCGTTTTATCGACTGTTCCGGCCAAGCTGTTGAACTTGAATTTGCGTATTCACTACCCGGCCGCTTTGAACGAGGTGCGTCGCGCATTGGGACTTGAGTCATGAAAGTGAACTTGTTGCTGCGTTGGACCTTGCTCCAAACCCACCGAACCGAAGCAGCTCAACTGTTGGCGGTGGCTGTGCGCACCGGCACACCGAACACCGGTCTTTGGGCAGCGCAGGTGTTGCAACACAGCAAGCTCCAGAGTTCGGCGATTGCGCCTTTGCTCATGGGCGATGTGATCGCCTTTGCGCAGAAAGTGTCAAGAGGCACAGGAACCACCAATGCGCGCGCCGCACGCAAGCTGGCGCACGCCTATTCATTGGCTGGGGCGACAGCGTCGGGTTCGGGATCGGGATCGGCCTTGGCACCCACATCGGCAGCGGCAGCCAAAGTCGCCCCCACAACTGCCCAAGCAGGACGGCTCAGCGTAGGCAAAGCGCGTGCCGCATTCAACAACCCCAGTCATTGGCTTGAAACCAGCAGCGGCAAATTGGTGCCCAATGCGGCTCGCCTGCAGGGGCAGTCTCTGCAGGCTTGGCAATCACTGAGCACAAAATTTGGCACAGAGTTGTCTGAGAGTTTGTTCGACGCACGTGTTCGCGGCGCATCTGCTGCGTCTGTGATCGATGTCATGCAAAGCGCAGGAAGCACAAAAACTCTGACCATTCGCGACTTGGCCGAGTTGATGTTCGTGGCCATCGGTGACGGTCGATCATCCAATTTTGCCGGGCCTGTGGACACGCCTTCGCTGCACGACGGTTTCCACACCTACGGCACTTCAGCATTTGAAGAGATGTTCGGTGACGCCCACACCGAGGGCCTGGTGCTGACAGTGTTCGGTGCGGACGGTGAAGTGCCGCTGGTCGACTTAGACCGCGGCAAGCCCTTGTCCGAACAACCCAAGGCAGTGCGACAAATCAAAGCCGCCATCAAAGAGGCGCAAGCGTCAGTCCCGGCCGACAACATCGGCTACGAGGTCAGTGCCACTTTTTTCAAGCCCGCTGCTGGCGCGTCAGGCGCAAAAGTGTTTAAGCACGATTGGGCACGTGCGCCAGAAAAAAATGCGGCCATGGCAGACAGCATCCTGAACGGCAACGGATTGCTGTCGCACTTGACTGTGAACGACCGTCAAGGTGTCAGCCGCTTGCTATACGACACGGGCAACCCCAAGTCGCTGGCGTCCATTTCCAAGGACTTTCAGCGCACGAAAGACCGAAATGCGCTCGCATCAAGCCTGGGCGGCTGGACGCAAACGCTTGCCGCGCAAGTGGCTGCCGCAGGAAAGCCGCAGATGATGAGTACAAGACGCTTCAATGAACACGCCGCTCAGGCCTTGGCCATGGGATTGCTGCTGGAACGGACCTCCGCCGGCGTGCTGCGCAAAGGGCCGGTAGACACCAGTTTGTCCAACACCGATCTGCCGCTGTCGGTGCGGCAACTCGACTTGCGCAAAAGCTACCCCGCCGCTTTGCGAGAGGTTCGCAGCGCTTTGGGTCTCAAGCCATGAGCAAAGGCGATATCCGGCAGCCAGGGCTCGCATCAGCCACGTGGTGGTGTCTGCTGTCCAACCGCAACGCAGCAACCCAAATAATGAATTCGGCGCGGCCTTTGGGCTTTTCGCGCGATGCGGCCTGATGAAAGCCAAGGAAATACTGCAAGCGGCCGGGCGGTTGGTGTTGCAGCACCAGCTTCCTGGCGCAGCAGCGACAAAACAAGCGGGCCAAGCCATTCAGCCTCACCTGATTCGTGAGCTTGCCAACAGCTGGCAGGCGCTTGACGGCAAGCATCCTCGGCTAAGCAACTTGTTGAATCAGCCAACTCAGAGTGCTGCGGCTGTGTCCGACAGAAGACAGACTCGCTCTTTGCCCCCGCTCAACGCGCTGCGCAGCGAAGCGGCAGCGCGCCTTGCCTACAGCCAGCCGGCCCATTGGCCATTGCCGTCTACTGAGTTGTTCAAACCCGCAGCAGCTGGCCTTCAAGGCCTCTCAGTCCAGGCGTGGAAAGACGTGACTCAGAAGTTTGGCCTTGATCTGTCAATCAAGATTTTTTTGATGCCAATGTGCGGGGCGGCTTGCCAGCCGTGATCGAGACCATGAAAAAAGCAGGTGCGCGTTTGAGTTTGACGCCGGTTGAAGCCGCGCGCTTTTCCTACGTGGCACTCACACCGTGCGCGCGCCGATCCGACCCCGATGGAGTTTTTGCTCTGTCGTTGCACGACGCCGGCCACATGGTCGGTGCTCACGGCACCTCCGAAATTGAGGAAACCGCTGGCGATCAATACGTGGGGTTTTTGGTTCAAAGCATCTATGCCCATGACCCGTCAAGTCGCCGGGCGAGCGAGCAGCAGCAAGCGCAAATTCCTATCGACAGTGCCCACTCGCTTGATCAGCAGCCTGCCGTTGTCAGCGCAATCACCGATCAGATGTCCAGAAACTTCCGAGCCATGGATGAGCTTCGCATCGAGGTGGCCGTGGTCAAAGAGTTTTACAGAATCCAACGCAGAGAGACAACGGTTTACCACCCCAAGATGACCTGGACTGAAAAGCTTGCAGACGACGCCAAAACCATCTGGCGCTTGCTCAAGCCGCAAATTGTTCACCTGACGCCTCGGCAACAAACGCGCATCCAAACCTTGGTCGATCAGCATGGATGGACAAGCTTAGACAAAGGCTACGGCGCACCGATGGTTGACACCAACCCCTACCAAATCGGCATGCTGAAGTGGGTGCGTGGTGTGCTGGCCCCGGCAGTGGCCAAGGAATCAAAACCCTGTCTGATGAACTGGTCACAGTTTCAACAGCGCGCACAGCACATGGTGGCGTTCGGATTGCTGTTGGAGCGCACATCGCCAAGCGTGCTGTCAGCCGGCCGTACAGGATTGGGCATCAACGCCACCCAGCTCCCTGCGGCTGTACGCAATTTCGATTTGCGTAGGACTTACCCGCAGATTCTTCTGGAAGTGCAGCGCAACATACCCGCCCTGCCGCAGCCGCGC
>JANYJJ010000169.1 GCA_025358485.1 Burkholderiales bacterium
CTCAGACCGCGGGTTGTGCACGTTGGTGAACACCACACTCGGGCCGCAAATAACGTCGTCTTCCAGCGTCACCGCGTCATACACCGACACGTTGTTTTGCACCTTCACGTTGCGGCCGATGCGCACGTCATTGCCCACGTACACGCCCTGCCCCAGCGAGCAATCGGCCCCAATGCGTGCCCCGGCGCACACGTGCGCGAAGTGCCACACGCGGGTGCGCTCGCCCAGCTCGGCACCCGCATCGACGATCGCGGTTTCGTGAATCACGTTCAAAACACCAAGGGCAAACCGACGCGCACACCGTCGCGCGCCGAGCGGTAGGCGGCTATCAACACCTCCAACGAACGCAAGCCTTCGTAGCCATCGACCTGCGCATTGGCTTCGCCGCGCAAGGTTTTGATGACGTTGTCGTAGTACAGCGGATGGCCAGGCCCGTAGACACTGGCCACACCGTAACTTGCTTCTTGCACCAGCGCGTCATCGGCATGCGGCGCATCGAACTGCCAGTGGTCAATTTTGTTGACGGCCACGCCGCCCACGCGCACCGTGCCGCGCTCGCCGAGCAGCGTGATGCTGCCTTCAAAATTCTGCTTGTGGGTGAGCATGGTCACGTTCACCGACGCCAGCGCGCCGCTGCGCAGCCGCAGGCTCATCACGCCGGTGTCTTCGGCTTCGATGTTGCGCCCCAAGGTGCCGGTGTAGGCGTGCACGTTGTCGACGGGGCCCACCAGCCAATCGACCATGTCCACATAGTGACTGGCCTGGTTCATGAAAGCACCGCCGTCCATGTCCCAACGGCCGCGCCACGGGGCTTCGTCGTAGTAACTTTGTGGCCGTGTCCAAAACACATTGACGGTGACCAGCGCCATCTTCCCGAAGCGGCCTTGATCGACGGCTCGCTTGACCAATTGCAGTGTGGCGTTCAGGCGGTTTTGTTTGACGACAAACAGCTTGACTCCCGCGTCGCGACAGGCCTTGACCATGGCCACGCCTTCGTCCCATTTGGTGGCCATGGGCTTTTCGCTGAGCACGTGGCGGCCCGCTTGCGCCACTTGAGCGGCTTGCTGCGAATGCAGCCCGCTGGGCGTGGCCAGCACGATCAAATCGGCATCGCTGCCGGCCAGCAATTCAGTCAAAGAAGCAAACCCCGCCGCCTTGGTGGACGCCACCGCAGCTTCAAGCGCAGCCGCGTTGGTGTCGCACACAGCCACCAGCTCAACGCGCTCGGCGTGCTGCGCCATGGCGGCGAAATGCGTCTTGGCGATGCGGCCACAACCCACCAAGGCCACGCGCAGTTTGCGGTCACGAATCACGGACGGTGTTGGCATGGGCTCTGACAAATAAGCGAGGCTGACGTAGCCAAGCAGCCAACGATTTTATGGGCGCGCTGCGCCGTGAAACCCGCCGCCTAAAATTGAGTTTCATTCAAGACATCACCATGACGCAAACCACTCCATCAAGCACTGAAGTCACCGCCCCTGCCGTTATCGCAGCAGATGAAAACAAGCTCATCGCCGAGCGTCGCGAAAAGCTGGCGCACATCCGCACCCAAGGCGTCGCCTTCCCCAACGATTTCAAACCCCAGCACCGCGCGGCCGAGCTGTTTCGTCTTTACGACGGCATGGAAAACGCCGAGCTGGAGCCGCTGGCGGTGAAGGTGAGTTTGGGCGGCCGCATGATGCTGAAACGTGTCATGGGCAAGGCCAGTTTTTGCACGCTGCAAGACGCGTCGATGGGTGTGAGCGGTGGGCGAGTGCAGCTTTTCGTCACCAAAGATCACATCGGCGAAGACGCCTACGAGGCGTTCAAACATTGGGACTTGGGCGACATCATTGCCGCCGAGGGCGTGCTGTTCAAAACCAAAACCAACGAGCTCAGCGTGCGCGTCAGCTCGCTGCGCCTGCTGACGAAAAGTTTGCGTCCCTTGCCCGACAAGTTTCACGGCATGGCCGACCAAGAGCAAAAGTACCGCCAGCGCTACGTTGACCTCATCACCGACGAACACGCACGCGCCCGTTTTGCGGCACGCAGCAAGGCGCTCAGCGCGGTGCGTCAGTTCATGGTCGAGCACCACTTCATGGAAGTGGAAACGCCCATGCTGCACCCCATTCCTGGCGGCGCGAATGCCAAGCCGTTTGTCACGCACCACAACGCGCTGGACCAGCAAATGTTTTTGCGCATTGCGCCCGAGTTGTATTTGAAGCGGCTGATCGTCGGCGGCTTTGAGCGCGTGTTTGAGATCAACCGCAGCTTTCGCAACGAAGGCATCAGCGTTCGGCACAACCCCGAATTCACGATGATGGAGTTTTACGCGGCGTATTGGAATCACCACGATTTGATGGACTTCACCGAAGAGGTGTTGCGCCACGCAGCCCGCGTGGCCACTGGCTCTGCGGCCATCACCTATGCGGGCAAAGCGGTGGCGCTTGACCAGCCGTTTGCGCGTTTGTCGGTCTGTGCCTCACTTGTCGAGCATGCGGGGTTGAGCGAAGCGCAGGCGGTGGATGCGTCGGTGTTGCGCACCCAACTCACATCACAAGGCCACGAAGCACCCGCACATTGGACGCTGGCCGAGCTGCAATTCGGTTTGTTTGAGGCGGTGGTGGAAGAACAGTTGTGGCAACCCACTTTCATCGTTGACTACCCAGTGGAAGTGAGCCCGCTGGCGCGCGCCTCTGACGCCAACCCGTCCATCACCGAGCGCTTCGAGCTGTTCATCACCGGCCGCGAATACGCCAACGGCTTCAGCGAATTGAACGACGCTGAAGACCAAGCCGCGCGCTTTCAGGCGCAAATGGCCAACAAAGAAGCCGGCGACGAAGAAGCCATGTTTTATGACGCCGACTTCATCCGCGCCCTGGAGTACGGCATGCCGCCCACCGGGGGTTGCGGCATCGGCATCGACCGCTTGATGATGCTCATCACCGACAGCCCCAGCATCCGCGACGTGATCTTGTTTCCGTCGCTGAGAAAAGAGGCATGAGGCATGAGCCACAACTCATCACCCGTTCGCCCTGAGGTATCGAAGGGCCCGTCCCGAAACCCGAGGCACGCCTGATGCCGCAACTTCGACTTGCCACGCTGCCTGAAATTGAGACAGCGGTGTGGCAAGAACTGACCCGCGCGGTGCACGACAAGCACCACGAATGGCGCACTTTGGTGTTGGCGACGGTGGCAAAAGTTGACGGCAGGGTTGACGGTGAATTGACCGCCGACGCGCGCAACGTCGTCCTGCGCGAAGTCAACGCCAGCGCCAAGCAACTGGTGATCTACACCGACGCACGCGCTGAAAAAACCAAGCAACTTCGCGAACACCCCATCGGCACGGTGGTGATGTGGTCGCGCCGCTTGGGCTGGCAACTGCGCTGCCGTGTGCGCCTGAGCGTGCAAGACAGCGTCTTGGCCGTGACGTCGCGCTGGGAGACTTTGAAAGTGTCCCCTGCGGCGCAAGACTACTTGTCGCCCTTGGCCCCGGGCATGCCATTGACGGACGCCGCCGCAGCCTTGTCAGCCCACCACCATTTCGCTGTGATCACGGCTGAAGTGATGGCGATTGACTGGTTGGAACTGCACCGCGAAGGACACAGGCGGGCAGTGTTTGGTGAGCAGCCTGCGGCTTGGGTTCAGGCTTGAATGGAGGTAAGCGGTCAGGAGCGCACAGAACGGACAGGCATGCGACGTGCCGCGTGAGCCAAACGCAAAGTTAGTGCGTTGCGGCGGCTCTGAAGCGCATACCGTCATTTCGTGAAACCGCTTGGAGAGTCTTGTGCGCACCAGCTTGAATCTCGCCGATGACGCCATGTTGCTTGCCAAACAAGTCGTCGCACGAAACGGTTTGTCAATTGGCGAAGCGAAATCGCAATCAATTCGAGCGGGAGCTGCCGACGTCAAGCTCGATCCAACCCGAACCCACTTCCAGGGTCGCATCCCCAAAGATCAATTCGTTCGCGTGCTTCAGGCGTCGGCAGCTCACGTTTATTTGACCTACCCGTTCGTGCTGAGCTGGTCTCTGCTCGAAGCCATGGCTTGCGGCGCACCCATCATTGCGTCTGACACGGAGCCGGTGCGTGAAGTCATTCGCGACGGCCACAACGGCAACCTCGTCAACTTCTTTGACACACAGGCCATCGTCACTAAAGTTTTAGACGCGATGGACGCGGGCGATTCACAAACTGCGCTGCGACGGCAGGCGCAAGCCGATGCGCAGCGCTACAACCGAAACACCGGGCTGTTGGGTTACGAAAAACTGCTTGGGGTGCAAAGCAACGCGACGCAGCGAGAGATTCAAAGACTCGAATTGTCAAAGCGCGAACAAGAGCTTTTAGGATGGCTCACAGCCGGTCACTCCAACGCAGAAATCGCGTCACTGCGCCACCGCAGCCCAGCCACCGTGCGCAATCAAATCTGCGCCCTCTACCAAAAACTGGGCGTGGCCCGCCGAACCGGGGCCATCGCCAAAGCATCGGTGCTTCAGCTCCAAAAAACCAAAATCGTGACTCCGGGCAGGCAGATCGTGACAAAAACGGGATGAACGTTCTATTGCCAGGCGTTAAAGCGGCTGGTCAACTTAGGCGTGATCTGCGGTGCCCACACCGCAATTCAAAAGACGCGTTTCAAAAAGCCCGCCGCACAACAGAGACTCGAACCTCAATGAACCAACCGCACAGCGCCTTGCGTACACGTCTCAACGTCGGCTTGAGTCGCGAGAGATCTCGTACCGGCAACCGCATTTCTGTGTACCCAAGGAGCCGCGCATGACGGGCATCCTGTTGCTGATCGTCGTTGGGCTTTGGTTGTGGGCCTGCTGGGCCATGACGCGCGCGCTGATGCGCCGTTGGAAAAGCCGTGCATGGGGTGTGCCTGCTGCGTGCGCGGCGTTCGTCGCACTTCTCGTTGCACCGGTGGCCGACGAGATCGTGGGGAAGTTTCAGTTCGATGCGTTGTGCGCGAAATACGCGGTTGATGTGGTGGACGAGGCGCGAGCAGTGAATCGGCGAGTGCTATTCGAACCCCGAACCGCCAATCAATACGCAAACGGCACAGCGGTACGGATCCAAATCAATCCGTTTCGGTTTCGCGACGCACAAACCGAGGAAGTTTTGGCGAGCTTCCACATGCTCGAAGCGCGGGGAGGTCTGCTCGTCCGAATGCTCGGTATTTCAGAGACAAGTGCACCTCTCACCTTCGGCGGAGGATGCGAACCCCCCAACGCATTTGAGTTTCTTAAGCGACTCAACATGACACTTCTCAACTAGAAAGCAAGATTTGATGAACACCATTCGCGATGCTTACTTCAACTCACTGCTTGCAGATGCGACATACGCGTTTAAAGAAAGTCGCGGTGCCTTAAGCGGAGTAATTCTCTCGGACTTGCTCAAAGACAGCATGACCACCCCGGTCGCGCAATACATCGCGGCCAACTTCTCACTGGTCACTCACATCAAAACCGACGACGTCAGCTCGTCTGGCTTTGACGCCAGCGTGTGGCGTCGCAACGACGGCAAGCTCTATGTCTCAATGCGCGGCACCTCGGGCGTACAAGACTTCCTCACCGACTTCAAACTCGCCGTCACCGGCAACGCAGGCCAGCAGGTGATCGACATGGTCAATTGGTGGTTTCGCATCACCACACCCCTGGGCCAAATGGCGCGACAGATCGGCCACGTACTTGACCCTCAAACCGGTTTCATCAACCCGGCCAGCGATGTTGCTGGCCAAGGCCTGATCAGCGCCGCTGACCTCGCAGGCGGCATTGAGGTCAACGGCCACAGCCTGGGCGGCTACTTGGCCACTGCCTTCACTCGACTCCTCGACGCGCAGGCCCACGTCACGCAAACCACCACTTTCAACAGCGCAGGCCCCGACACTCGCCTGGATGATGTTGGAGCGATCAAACGCACGCGCCGTTGGGCAAAACCTGCGCCAATGCACCGCGCAACCAACCTACGGAGCAGTCATGCGCATCCGTAATCGATGGATTTTTTTCATCGCCGGTGGACTGCTGATCTACCACTTCGACGTCATCACCGGAACGATCAAGTTCCACCGCATGTGCAAGGCTGAGGGCGGGCCTCGCTTTTACGGGCAGGTTGAGAAAAATGTGGGTTGGGAGGTTGCGGACCGCGAGGCCTACGGCTACGACGGCCCATTCGCCTTTGGCGATGTTGCGTTTGTTCGATACCAAGACAAAGACGGAGTCAGATCTGACGTGCGATTTGCGGGATACAAACAAATTACGCCTAACCATTCAGAGCCCATTTACGTTTTTTCGCCGGTGAATGAAGCGCTCCCGGTGCGGTACAGACTTGAATGGAAGCGAGTTGATCTTCCAGACGACGAAAGATTCGGTAAAACGGTGGTGTCAATTACCGAGGTTGCGTCTGCTCAAGTTCTAGCGACCTACACACGGATTGGCTGGCAATGGACAAAGCCAGAACGGGTGATCCTTGCGGCGTCGACAGCTAACGGATGCTGGGACGGCTCTGATCCCGACGAAGGCATCCAGCCGTTTTACAAAAGCATTTATGAATTTCGGAGCAAATGATGAGCATCACTTCAGTACAAGCATTGGGTCAACTCACCTCCACGATGGTGGCGGCTTATGGCTACTTCCCTGACGTCGGCAACGCAACCCGAGTCAAAGAGGAGCTGATAAAACTTGATGGTGGTCGCGTCAAATTCACCTCTGCCCAAGCTGACGCATTTCTAACCCGGTCCACCCCTATGACAACGTTCAACGCCGGATGTGCGCCGCAAAACGTATTTGGGTTTCTCAAAACTCTCAACATGACAGTTCTCAACTGAAAGTGAAATTTGATGAACACCAACCGCGATGCTCACTTCAACTCACTGCTTGCAGATGCAAGCTACGCTTTGAAAGAGGGCGCTCGCCCGGACGCCACTTCTAAAAACATGCCACTGCGAGGACGCTTTGCCCTGCTGCCTGTACGCGACGAAATCATCACAGCTGAGCATGTGCGCGAGTTGATGGAACGCGAAGGCATGTGGGCACATTCGCCGCAGAGCGGCGCAAGAGGCGCGCTTTGCTCGATGTGAATGCATGGGTGGCGCTGTTTGACGACGCGCACTCGTGCTTCGCGCAAGCCTACGCTTTCATTAAGCCGCCCGGCATCAGTATCGTCACCTGCCCGCTCGGTGTCTCAAAGCACCGGCTTCAAAGCAAATCTAAGCCTGCTTGAACACCGGTTTGCGCTTGTTCAAAAACGCATCCATGCCCTCTTTTTGATCGAGCGTGGCGAACAAAGCGTGGAAGTTGCGGCGCTCGAACAGCACGCCTTCGTGCAGTGAACTTTCATAGGCGCGGTTCACGCTTTCTTTGGCCATCATCACGCTGGGGCCGCTGAATTCGCAGATGGTTTGAGCGGCTTCCAGCACCACGTTCATCAGCTCGGCCAAGGGCACGACGCGCGACACCAAGCCGCAGCGCTCGGCTTCCAGCGCGTCCATCATGCGGGCGGTCAGCACCAAGTCCATGGCTTTGGCCTTGCCCACGGCGCGTGGCAGGCGCTGCGTGCCGCCTGCACCCGGGATGATGCCGAGCTTGATTTCGGGTTGACCGAATTTGGCGTTGTCGGCGGCGATCAAGATGTCGCACATCATCGCGAGTTCGCAGCCTCCGCCCAGCGCAAAACCAGCGACCGCGCCGATCACGGGCTTGCGGATGCCGCGTATGGTTTCCCAGTTGCGGGTGATGAAGTCGCCGCTGTAGGCCTCCATGTGGGTTTTGAGCGCCATGGCGCTGATGTCGGCCCCAGCCGCGAAAGCCTTTTCGCTGCCGGTGATGACGATGCAGCCAATGGTGGGGTCGGCGTCATAAGCCTTGAGCGCCGCACCCAGTTCGTCCATCAAACCGTCGTTCAACGCGTTGAGTTGCTTGGGGCGGTTCAGCGTGATCAGGCCAGTGCGCAACGCGCTGTCGCCGTGGGTGGAAGTGATGATGAATTCGTAGGTCATGGTGAGTTGCAGGTGGGCTGAGGTCTGGCGACTTCATGGGTGGATGACGGCGACGTAGAGAGGGCTTGATGTGGCAGCGTTTGAGGGAACGTTGAGGGCAGCGTTCAGCACAGCCTTCGGCACATGCCGCGTGTTGACACCACTCAATAGAAGTGATTTTCACTTGCCGCCCACTCCATGAGATTCGGGTGATCCCCTGTCCAGCGCGAACGCCCGCTCAACTCAGCGCCGCCTACGTGTCGACATGAAACAAGTGTCGATTTCGGACGCACATGCCCTGCGTTCGGGGCAAACGGAGTTACAAACAACCGTGTTTTTTATCACCTCCGTTGAGATGGATTCGTATTCATGTGGATTGCACCTGTGTCGCTGACTCGTCGCCTCGTCTTGCTCGCTTCGGCTGCGAGCCTCTCACTCATGGCCTGCGGCGGCGGGGCCGATGACGCGTCTACCGGCAGCAGCAACACCGTCCAAGAGGGCTTGTCAGCGGCAGCTTCGCCAAGGTCCAACGCGTTGGCAGTGGCACCGGCCCAAACTGGCAACACACCTCCTTCGGGCTACGCATCCTGCGCGGTTGAGGGCCAGCGCTGCAACTTCAACGGCGCGGCGAATGTGGTTTATGGCGCAGGCAACACCTGGACTGTGGCACGCAGCTACAGCAGCGGTGTGGATTGCAACAACGCCACGTTCGGTGATCCGCTGTACGGCGTCGTGAAGGCTTGCTACGTGAGTGCGGGTTCCTCGCCCCCACCGCCACCACCACCACCTCCTCCATCCAACGACGCACCCCCCGCTGGGTACACAGCTTGCGCGGCCGAGAACCAGCGCTGCGGCTTTGGCGGCGCTGCCACCGTCGTTTACGGTGCGCGCGGCACCTGGACGTCGCCGCGCAGCTTTAACGGCGGTGTCGATTGCGGCAACACCGTCTTTGGCGACCCGTTGTACGGCATTGTCAAAGCCTGCTATGTCAACGTCGCAACGACTGCGCCGACGCCCACGCCAACGCCCACGATCACGCAGACATTCAGCGCGACCACCACCGATTTTCCCAACCAGGATCGCGGCTTTTACGGCTGGTCGGGTGCTGACTTTGTGACCGCCTACGACGCTGGAAGTGTCAAAGCCACCAGCGATGCGGGCATGCGCCTGCTGTTGGCACTTGTGCAGTTGGACAATTTCCGCAGCGCCGACCTCACTGCGGATTGGCTGCGCGCGCTCGAAGTAAGTTTTGCCAAAGTGCGTGCTGCCGGAATGAAGGTCACGCTCGCGGTGAGTTATGACTTCACGGCAGGAGGCAATGACGCCAGCGCTGCGCAAATCAAGCGACACCTGGAACAGCTCAGGCCGGTGCTCGCCGCCAACGCGGACGTCATCCCTTACATGCGCGCTGGCTTCATCGGCGCTTGGGGCGAGTGGCACTCGTCGCAGTCGGGCAACTCGTGTGGCTACAACTCCCCTGCCAACATCACGTGTGCGGCCGCAGACGCCAATCGTCTGATCGTGCGCGATGCCTTGTTTGCCAACGTGCCCAGCACAACCCAAATCGGCTTTCGCTACCCTGCCGATTTGCAAAAGTGGTATCCCTCGCCGAAACAGCAAAGCCGCGCTGGCATGCACAACGACTGCTTCCTGGCCGGACCGACCGACACAGGCACTTACGAGCCCCCGGGATCTCGCGCTTACGCACAAGCCCTCAGCGAAAACACGGGCTTCGGTGGCGAGACTTGCGACGACGCCGGCAAACCCGCCCGCGACACCTGCGCCGATATCCTCAGCGAAGGCGCGCTGTACCACGTGGCTTGGCTCAACATCAACTACGGGCCCGCGTTCATTGCAGCTTGGCGCGCGGGCGGTTGCTTTAACGAAGTGTCGCGTTCGATTGGATACCGACTGCAACTGGACGCCGTCTCACACGCTGCCAGCGTGGTGAGGGGCAACACGCTGGCGGTGGCTGTCGATTTGCGCAATGTGGGCTGGGCGCGAATTTTCAGCGGCCGCCCCGTGGTCGTCACGCTCAGGCACGTGGCATCTGGCAACACCATCACTGGCACCGCAGGCAATCTGCGCGAACTTTCGTCGCAAGCCACCGCATCAACACGCGTGAGCGTCAACGTGGTCGTCCCCAGCTCAGCGCCGACGGGCGACTATGAAGTCGCGCTCAGCGCGCCCGACGTGTTCGCGGCGCTGGCCAATGATGCCCGCTTCGCCGTTCGGTTCGCGAATGCAGACAACCCATCTCAGCGTCAAACATGGGACAGCAACAACGGCGCGTTCAAAAGCGGTTCTGTGGTGTCTGTGCGATGAAGGAGCGGAGCCGTCAATTCGCTGCGGCCAATTGCGGTTTTCGCTCAATCAGCATGTCTATAAAGGTGTCTGCATCTTGCCTGATGCGAATTCGGGCGGGCAGGTATTGAAGGCTGGGGGCGATCCACATTTCGGCGGTCAAGTCGTTCGTGTTTTGCCCGACCCGACGTGGCTTCAAGTGGTAGCTGGCGACTTGACCGAAGGGCGTAGGCAGGACCTCCTCGGCCACCACGTCATACGTCCACGTGTCAATTTTTCGGGCCAGCGCCAAGGGCACTTGCACGGTGCCGCCCACCTTTAGCAACGCGGGATTGATGCTGAATAAATAACTGAGTTGCACGAACTGGCTGGCGCTGTCTTGCACGCCGATGGGCCGAGCTTGGCGCTGGCCGTTGGCCAACACGACGGTGTCGGGCTCGAAGCGCACGCTCAGGCGACGGCGGTCGCGAAACATGATCTTGGTGTCTTCCTCAAAGCGCTCAGGCACCAAACCTTCGGGGGCGATGCTGCCTTCGCTGCTCATGCGTCGGGTGATGAGTGGGGCCACCGGCAAGCCCACGAGCACGTCCAAATGAACTTGGTAGCGTGAGCCCACGCGCTGCCATTCAACTTGCGCCTTGCCGTGGATTTCGCCGCGGTAGTTGCCGGTCAGCACGTAGCTCAAACGCGTGGGGCCGGGCCAGACGAAGTTGTTGGCGGCCGGGGCGGGTTCGGAATTGACGGCTGGGGTCGCCGCTTCAGGCGCAGGCTCAACCGCTGCTGCAACCGCAACCGCAACCGC
>JANYJJ010000210.1 GCA_025358485.1 Burkholderiales bacterium
GAAGTTCAGCTTCACGCCGGTGGCTTTTTCGACCATGGCTTCCAGCGGAAGTGCATCTCGCAGGTCGCTGGTGGCCAGGACTTTGAAGACGGCGGCTTCAGGGGGGGCGGCTGGTGCGGCTGGTGCGGCCGGTGCGGGCTCGTTTTTTCCGCACGCCATCAAGGCCAGCACCATCAGCGACGCGCAGAAGTTCTTCAAAATTCTGTTCATTGCGTCAGCTCCTTGCTCACCGCGTCAATCATCTCCAACATGATCTCGAACGACGGCGGATCGACCACTTGGGTGAGGCGTTCTTCCACCGCCAAACCGGTGGGCTGCACCGCCTTCATGAACACGCCCGAGTCGGCGATGCGAAAACCGTATTCCACCGCGATGCGTTGCAGCTCGGCGTTGCTGCCCAGCAGCTCGGCCAGCTTGCGGGCGCGCTCGCTCACGGCCACAAACACCACCTTGTTGACGATGGTGGGCTGCGGGTACATCAGCACCATGTCTTTCATCACTGTGTCTTTCATCACCGTGTCTTTCATCGCAGAGCCTTGCGCACCGGCCTTTTTGTTCAAGGCAAATTGCACCATTTGGTTTTCATACAAAAACGCCATGGGCGTTTTGCCGATGCCGATGGACACGTAATCATCGAAATTGCCGTTGACGTAATTTTCTTGGTAACCCTGGCGCTTGAACAGCTCGGCCACTTTGCTTGAGACCGCCTGCGCAGCCGTACGGTCGGTGACGATGTCGCCGTGTATGGCTTGGCTGGTGAGCGCCAAATACATCGCAGCGGAATTGCTGCGGCGCACATCGGTGGTGCTGACCAACACGCTGCGGGTCACGTCGTAAGCGCCCGCGCCTTGCAAATCTTTCCAGCGCTTTTTGGCCAACATCAAGGTCGTCAGCTTGGTCATGTCAACGCCGTAGATGCGGTCACCGCTCTCTTTGGCCACGCCGTTGGCGACCAAAATTTTCGCAATCGGCGTCCAACTGGCAATCACCATGGGCGTGAAAAACGGCGACGACTGCGAGGTGTTGATGTTGGCTTTGCGAGCGGCGTCGGTGATTTGGTTGGCGGCCACCACGCCTGACGGAAACAAAAAATCGGGCACGGTTTTTGAAGCTGCCGCAGCGGTCAATTTGCCCGCCATATCGCGACTGCCGACGCGCGTGGTTTGCACAGGCAGGCGTTTGTCAGCCAGGATTTTTTGAACGCGTGCATCGGCAAAGTAGGGCTCGACATCCAGCGAGATCAACCCGGTGATCGCACCCGCCGCGGCCACTTCGGCGGCTTCAGCCTTCTGCGCCACCTCGGTTTTTTGGCCGCGCAACGCAAAGAACAACGCGCCGCCAAAGGCTGCGAGCAGCAGCAAGGTCAACGCGGTCTTAAAGCCTTTGGACATGGGCAATTTCCTATCGAATGAAGCGCGTTTGCATCAGCATGCGCAGGCGCATCATCCATCAATTTGGCGCCTATTTTTAAGCGCTGCTGCTGTTGGCCAAGGCCCGCCCGATGAGAATTTTTTGAACGTCGCTGGTGCCTTCGTAAATTTGGCAAACCCGCACATCGCGGTAAATGCGCTCGACCGGGAAGTCGCTCACATAACCGTAGCCGCCGTGAATTTGGATGGCGGCGCTGCACACACTTTCGGCCATCTCGCTGGCATAAAGTTTGGCCATCGCGGCTTCTTTCAAGCAGGGGCGGCCAGAATCTTTCAGGGCTGCCGCGTGATGCAGGAGCTGGCGCGCCGCTTCAATTTGCGTGGCCATGTCGCCCAAGCGGAACTGCACGGCCTGGTGCTCAAAAATGGGCTTGCCAAATGCCACTCGGTCTTTGGCGTAGCGCAACGCGGCTTCAAACGCAGCGCGCGCCATGCCCACACTTTGCGCAGCGATTCCGATGCGCCCGCCTTCCAAACCCGACAGCGCAATCTTCAATCCCTGGCCTTCTTCGCCCAGCAAATTGGCAGCGGGAATGCGGCAGTTCTCAAACAAAATTTGTGCCGTGTCAGATGCGTGCTGGCCCATCTTGTCTTCCAAGCGGGTCACCGTGTAGCCGGGCGAATTTGTGGGCACGATGAAGGCACTGATGCCTTTTTTGCCGGCCGCCTTGTCCGTCACCGCCATGACGATGGCCACGTCGCCGTTTTTGCCGCTGGTGATGAACTGCTTGACGCCGTTGAGCACGTAATCGCCACCGTCTTTGCGGGCGGTGGTTCTCAAGCCGTCGGCCTGCGATCCGGCATGCGGTTCGGTGAGGCAAAACGCCCCCAACATGTCGCCGCACGCCAAGGGGCGCAGCCACTGCTGCTTTTGTGCTTCAGTCGCCCAGGCCATCAAGATGGAGTTGACAGGGCAGTTGGTGACGCTGACAACGGTCGAGGTGGCTCCGTCACCCGCCGCAATTTCTTCCAGGATGACGGCCAGCGCAAGGTAGTCCAAGCCTGCGCCGCCATCGTCGGCTGGCACAGCAATGCCGTAGCAGCCCAAAGCGGCCAAGCCCTTCAGTTCAGCCGCAGGAAAGTGGTGGGTTTTGTCCCATTGCGCGGCGTGCGGGGCGATGCGGTCTTGCACATACGCGCGCACCGCGTCTTGCACGGCGAGGTGGTCTTCACTGAGCAGCATGTGGTGCTTCAGTTACCACGCAATGGCGCTGCCGTCGTGATTGAAAAACTTGCCGTTGTCGGCGGTGCGCAAGCCCGCAATGACTTTGCGCAGATCGGTCACGCTGCGCTCGGGCGTCAGATCAGCCCCGGAACCGCCCATGTCGGTTTTCACCCAACCGGGGTGCAAGGCCACGCAAGTGGCTTGGCCCTTGAGCACCAACGAGGCATCTTTCAACACCGAATTCAATGCCGCTTTGGATGCCCGGTAAAGCCAACCGAAAGCGGCTTCGCGCTCGCCGATGGAGCCCATGCGCGACGACAACACCGCCAACTTCGCACCGGGAGCCAACACGCCGTTCAACTGCGGCAGCACGCGCATGGCGCCCAGCACATTGGTGTGCATGACGGCGTCAAATTCCTCGGCCGTGGGCGTGTCCAAGCCGCTGCTGTGTGGGCCATAGGCACCGGCGTTGTAGACGGCCACGTCAAACGCTTCGCCGTCTACCAGCCACTCCAAGCCCGAGGCGCTGGCCACATCGGCCACATCGACGTTCAGCGCTTTCGCACCGAGCGCCTCCAAGCGCACCAGCCCTTGGGCGTCGCGGGCGGTGGCGGTGACGACGGCACCACTGCTGCGGTATTGGCGAACAAATTCCAAACCCAAACCGCGCGAAGCGCCGACGATCAGTACTTTCATGCGGCTGCTTTCAAAGTGGATTCACTCACCAAAATTGTGCCGCGCGCGATGATCAAGGGCTTGCCGCCCCCGATGCGCGCGTTGCCATCCAACTGCGCCAATTGCCCGCCCAATTTGGCACGCCACTCGATGCTGGCAACCTGCCAGGTGAGCAGCACATCTTGGTCGGCAAACACCGGGCTCTTGAACGAAAAGTTCATGTTCAGGCACAACATTTGGCGCGGCACACCGTCGTCGGCGCGCGAAAAATACGTGGCCAACATGCCCATCATCACGGCCGATGTTTGTTGGCCGCTGGCGATGATTTCACCGAAGCGGGCGCGCTGTGCTACCTGGTTGTCGACGTGCAGCGGGTTCTCATCGAAAGTCATGCGCGCAAAGGCCGCAATTTCGTCGCGCGTGTAGCGCACCGTGCGGCTGAGCCGCTCGCCGACCTCGATCAAGTGGCTGTTTTCAAAGCCCGACATTCAAATCAACTCCAACGACAAGGCGGTGGCCTCGCCGCCACCGATGCACAAGGCCGCCACACCTTTTTTGAGGCCGCGCTTTTTCAGGGCACCGAGCAAGGTGACAACGATGCGCGCGCCGCTGGCCCCAATCGGGTGGCCCAAAGCGCACGCGCCGCCGTGCACATTGACGATGTCGTGCGGCAGCTTAAATTCGGTCATAGCGGCCAAAGTGACCGCCGCAAAAGCCTCATTGACTTCCCACAAATCAACGTCTTTGGCTGTCCACCCTGTCTTCTTCAGCACCTTTTCAACGGCCCCGACGGGCGCGGTGGTGAACCAATTGGGGGCTTGCGCGTGCACGGCGTGCGCATGAATGCGGGCGATGGGCGTCACGCCCATTTTTTTGGCGGTGCTTTCACGCATCAACACCAAGGCTGCTGCGCCGTCGGAAATGCTGCTGGACGTGGCCGCCGTGATGCTGCCGTCTTTTTTGAACGCGGGTTTCAAGCCAGCGATTTTGTCGAGCTTGGCTTTGAACGGCTGCTCGTCAAACTTCACCATCACGTCACCGCCCTTGCCTGCCACTTTGACCGGCGCGATTTCCCAATCGAAGCTGCCGTCTTCGTTGGCGCGCTTGGCGCGTTCGGTCGATGCAATGGCGAAGGCGTCCATGGCCTCGCGGGAGAATTTGTATTTGTCAACGCACTCTTCGGCGAACACGCCCATGGCCTTGCCGCCACCGTTGGGCAGCTTCTCATAGGCGTCTTCCAAACCGTCGATGGCCATGTGGTCGTACATGGCGGCTTGACCGTACTTGACTCCCTTGCGCGCAAACATCAGGTGCGGCGCGTTGGTCATGCTTTCCATGCCGCCCGCAACCATCACATCCACGCTGTCGGCTTTCAGCATGTCGTGCGCAAACATCATGGCGCGCATTCCAGAGCCACACATTTTTGACAGCGTCACCGCGCCGGTGGATTGCGGCAAACCCGCGCCAAGGGCCGCTTGCCGCGCAGGCGCTTGGCCCACACCGGCCATCAGGCAGTTGCCCATCAACACTTCGTTGATGGCATCACCCGGAATGCCCGCGCGCTGCACCGCAGCAGCGATTGCGGTGGAACCCAATTGCACCGCCGTGACCGAAGCAAAGTCGCCCAGCAATCCGCCAATCGGCGTGCGCGCGGCTGAAACAATGACGATGGAATCGCTCATGAAAACCTCTGGAAAAAATTTGCTGTCACTTCAGCCCAAGGCTGCAGTTTGTCTGAAGCGCTTGGCCGCATCGTAAGGGAACACATCATGAACATACCCGGCTTGTATGCGCTCTTTGTGACCTTGCCAGAAGCTGGCATCAAGCAAATCGGCATGGTGCTTCATGAACACGCTGCGCACGCCAGGGTTGCCGAGCAAGAAGGGTTCGAAGGTTTCGGGGAACACGTCTTTCGGCCCGACGCGATACCAAATTTCGCCTGACATTTCTTCTTCCTCGTTGCGCGGTGTGGGCACTTTGCGGAAGTTGCAATCGGTCAGGTATTCGATTTCGTCGTAGTCGTAAAAAACCACCTTGCCGTGGCGCGTGACGCCAAAGTTTTTCCACAGCATGTCGCCCGGGAAAATATTGGCGCACACCAAATCTTTGATGGCGTTGCCGTACTCGACCACCGCATGGCCCAACTGCTCGGGCGTGGCCTCTTGCAAATAGATGTTCAAAGGGATCATGCGGCGCTCGATGTACACATGGCGGATCACCAGCTCATCGCCCTCGTCTTCAATCAAGCTGGGGCAAAAGTGCTTTAGCTCGGCCACCAATTCTTCGTTGAAGCGCGCACGCGGAAAAGCCACGTTGCTGTACTCCAGCGTGTCGGCCATGCGGCCGACGCGGTCGTGCTGTTTGACCAACAAATACTTACTTTTGATCAGCTCGCGGGTGGTGTCTTTTTGCGACGGATAAAAGTCTTTGATGACTTTGAACACATAAGGGAATGAAGGCAAATCAAACACCAACATCACCATGCCCTTGATGCCCGGCGCAATGCGGAACTGGTCGCTGGAGTGACGAAGGTGGGCCAGGAAGTCGCGGTAAAAAAGGTTCTTGCCGTGCTTTTGCAAACC
>JANYJJ010000024.1 GCA_025358485.1 Burkholderiales bacterium
GTCGGCTCCGTGTCCGCCCAGGAAAAAGTCACCGTGCAGCTCAAGTGGTTGCCGCAGTCGCAGTTTGCGGGCTATTACGTGGCGGCCGCCAAAGGCTTCTACAAAGAAGCCGGTTTGGACGTGACCATCAAGCCGGGCGGCCCCGACATCGCGCCCGCTCAAGTGCTGGCCGCCAACGGTGCCGACCTGACGGTGGACTGGATGCCCAGCGCCTTGGCCGCCCGCGAAGCCGGTGTGCCCATGGTCAACGTGGCGCAAATTTTCAATCGCAGCGGCATGATGCTGACCTGCAAAAAGGCCAGCGGCGTCACCACCAAAGCCGACTTCAAAGGCAAGACCTTGGGCGTGTGGTTCGGTGGCAATGAATACCCTTTCCTGAGCTGGATGGGCAGCCTGGGCCTGAAGACCGGCGGTGCAACGCCCGACGTGAAAATCTTGAAGCAAGGCTTCAACGTCGACCCGCTGTTGCAAAACCAAGCGGCCTGCGTGTCGACCATGATCTACAACGAGTACTGGCAAATCATTGACGCAGGCGTCAAGGCCGCCGACTTGGTGACCTTCCCGTACGAGGACCAGGGAGTGGCCACCTTGGAAGACGGCCTGTATGCGATGGGCCCCAAGCTGAAAGACCCGGCCTTCGTGGCACGCATGGGCAAGTTCGTGAAAGCCTCGCTCAAGGGCTGGGAATATGCCGTGAAAAACCAAGACGAAGCCGTGAAGATCGTGCTGGCCGCTGACGCATCGGGTGGTTCAACAGCCGCCGTGCAAAAGCGCCAATTGGAAAACGTCGCCAAGCTCATCACCGCAGCCGGCACCCCAAAAATGGGCTACCTGGAAACCAGCGCCTACCAGCGCACCGTGAAGGTGCTGTTGGCAGGTGGCAGCGACCCCGTCATCAAGAAAGACCCAGGCGCAGACGCGTGGACGCACGCGGTTTGGGACAAAGCGATGGCGAAGTAAAGACTTCGATTCAATCAGTTGAAGGGGACGAAGGCAGGCTTCGTCCCCTTTTTCTTTGACTGCGTTCAGGATCAAGCTCATGACAGTCGAACTTGCCATCTGCACGCCTTCCTCTGCATTGCGCAACTCGCCAAATGTTTCAATGCGGTCTATGATGTGTACACACGAATTCACAATATCAGGAGCCCGACCATGGAAACAACAAAGGTAGGCATACGCGAGTTTCGATCCGACTTGGCGGAGTACATCGCATCAAGCAAGCCTGTCGCGGTGACGCGGCATGGTCAAACCGTGGGTTATTTCATTCCGACGCAAGGCCAGGTTGAAGCCGATATTGCAGCCTTGAAAAAGGCCAGCAAGATACTGGACAAGTTGCTGGCGGCACAAGGCGTAGAAGTTGATTTGGTGGTGACCGAGTTCAAAGCCGCGCGCGGCAAAGCAAGTGCGGTTGCTAAAAGACTGAAGTCGAAAGCAGCATGACCGGCAAAGCCATCGTCCTTGATGCGAACATTCTGGTTCGCGCGGTGCTGGGAAAACGAGTGCGGGAATTGATTTTTGAAAATGCGTCGACCATCAAATTCTTTGCGCCAGACGTTGCCTACGGGGACGCGCAAAAGTACTTGCCCGCGATACTCAAAAAGCGAGGCGTTGATGCCGCAGCGGCGATGTTGGTACTTGACCGACTTGAAACCATCGTTCAGATCATGAACAGCGAAGTCTACGAAGTCGCGCGCCGCGAAGCATTGCAACGCATAGCCGTTCGCGATGCAGATGACTGGCCTGTGCTCGCATGCGCCATGGTGTTGGGCTGTCCAGTCTGGACCGAAGACGCCGATTTCTTCGGCAGCGGCGTGGCGACATGGACGTCTGACCGCATCTCCTTGTATTTTTCTTAGGGTCAGCGCACCGGCAAAACCGCCGCGACTTGTCCGCTGCGGTCGAATTTCATCGCTTGGCTACGGTAGATGTAACGCTCGCCAAAAGTGGCAACCCTGGTTCTCAAACTCTCAATCCCCTGCCCTTGTGAAACTCTCCCAAATCCTGTTCACCCAAGGCTTCGGCCCGCGCCGCGAATGCGAAGGGCTCATTGCGTCGGGCCATGTCACTTTGAACGGCACGCCGCAAAACGATCCGTTTTTTGATGTCGATCCGGTGGGTGCGGTGTTCACCGTGCGCGGCGCGGCGTGGCCTTACCGCGAAAAGGCGCTGATTCTGTTGAACAAACCTGCGGGCTATGAGTGCTCGCAAAAACCCAAGCACCATCCCAGCGTCTACAGCTTGCTGCCGCCGCCCCTGCGGCGACGCGATGTGCAGGCGGTGGGGCGGTTGGACGAAGACACCACAGGCCTGCTGCTGCTCACCGACGACGGCACGCTGATCCACAAACTCACCTCGCCCAAGCACCACGTGCCCAAGGTGTACGAGATTGGCTGCAAGCACCCAGTGACTGAAGACCAAGTTCAACGCTTAATCAAAGGCGTGACGTTGATTGACGACCCCGTGACCGTTCGCGCGGCCGCGGCTGAGGCCTTGGGCGAGCAAGCCGACGGATTGTTTGGGCTGCGCATGACGCTGACCGAAGGCAAGTACCACCAAGTCAAACGCATGTTGGCGGCCGTGAGCAACCGCGTTGAAACGCTGGGGCGAAGTCGGTTTGGTGAGCTGACGCTGCCGGCTGATCTGGCACCGGGACAGTGGCGTTGGTTGGACGGGCCGCAGGTGCTTTATCCGGCGTGAGTGAATGTGGTCTGGGTCAATCGGAATGCAACCACGCCCCGTTCAGACTGAGGTGTTCCTTCCGATCGTCCTGAGGTATCGAAGGAAGGCCAGCGCAGGACTTCCTTCCTTCGACACCTCAGGACGACCGGAAAAGCTACCTCAGGTCAGTCGGAAACACCACCTCAGCCTGACCGGGATTAGAGGTCGATCCGGTTTAACCAAATTACTTCGAATCCAGCCGCTGAACCAATGCCGCAGCGATGTTCAAGTGCAGTTGATCCGACAGCGCACGCCGATCCAAACCCGCGCTCGCCACCGGCGGCAACAGCTTCACGTGAACACGCAAGTTGTCGGCCATGACCACCCACCACAGCGACTGCATGATGGTGGTGTCGCCCACAAAGGCCACGGCTTCGCTGATGGCGTGGTGGTCGTCGGTGTAGCGCAGCGCAATGGGCTGCACCGGCGCTTCGCTGGAAATGGCGGCTTGCAGCAGGTTGGCATGAAAGGGCAGCAAGGCGTGGCCGGTGCTGGTGGTGCCTTCGGGGAAGACGGCCACTAGCTCGCCGTCTTTCAAGGCTTCGGCCACCAAGTGCACCACGCGCAAGGCGTCGCGTTTGCGCTCGCGCTCTATGAACAAGGTGCCGCCACAAGCCACCAACCAACCTATCAACGGCCAACCGCGCACATCGGCTTTCGACACGAAACGCGCGGGCTGCACCGAGTCAATTGCCAGAATGTCCAGCCACGACACATGGTTGGCCACGAACAGCGTGGCACCCGTGTTGACCGCGCCGCTGCTGGTGAGCGTGAGGCCCAGGGCGCGCAGCATGCGGCGCGACCACAGACCCACAGTGCGCATGCGCTGGGGCTTGCTGCGAAACGGGAAGATTGCGCCGCAGATGAGTGCGCCCTGCAGCACGTAAAACACGCAAGCAGCGACGCGCCACAGCGCGCGCAGGGTTCGAATCATGCTCAAGATCAGGTCAACATAGATGCGTCATAAAAAGGCGTCATGCCGCTGCGTCGGCAAAAGGTGTCATGCCGCTGCGTCATAAGCGACGTGACCCGACACCACGGTGAACCTCACGCGGCCCGGCAATTCATGGCCAGTGAACGGCGTGTGCTTGCCTTGACTCTTGAGCTGCGAAGCTTGCACTGCCCAATGCTCATCCAACGTAAACACGCACAAATCGGCCACGCCGCCTTCCACCAGTCGGCCTGCGCTTGACGCCAATGAACCCAACGCCTCGCCCAGCACTTGCACCGGTCGATTCGTCACGGTGGACAGTGTTTGATGCAGCGGCAACTTCATTTGCTCGCCCCACTTCAGCGCCAAACTCAGCAGCAATTCCAAGCCGGTGGCACCGGGCTCGGCTTCGGCGAAGGGCAGGTTTTTAGCGTCTTCGTCGACAGGCGTGTGGTCGCTCACCAAGGCGTCGATGATGCCGTCGGCCAAGGCCGCGCGGATGGCGTCGCGGTCACGCTGTTGGCGCAGCGGCGGGGTCAAGCGCATGCTGGAGTTGAAGTAGCCGATGTCCATGTCGGTGAGGTGCAGTTGGTTGATGCTGACGTCGCAAGTGATGGGCAGCCCTTCGGCTTTCGCGCGGCGCACCAGCGCCACACCAGCAGCGCTGCTGAGGCGGCACAAGTGAACGCGCGCGCCGGTGTCACGCACCAGATCAAAGATGGTGTGGAGTGCGACGGTTTCTGCAATCACCGGCACGCCCGCCAAGCCCATGCGCGTGGCTAGCGCGCCCTTGGCGGCCACACCGCCACCCAAATATCCGTCTTGCGGACGCAGCCACGTCGTGTAGCCAAAAGTGCTGGCGTATTGCAGCGCGCGGTGCAACACCAGCGTGTCGTTCAGCGCCACTTCGGCTTGCGAAAACCCGACGCAACCGGCCTCGGTGAGTTCGGCCATTTCGGTCAAGGTGGTGCCGTGCAGGCCGCGTGTGAGCGCGCCCAGCGGGAACAAGCGCGACTGGTTCAGGTTGCGTGCGCGGTACTTCAGCATCTCGACCAAACCGGGCTCGTCCAGCGGCGGATCGGTGTCGGGCGGGCACACCAAACTGGTCACGCCACCGGCCACAGCAGCGGCCATTTCTGACTCCAACATGCCCTCGTGTTCGTGCCCCGGTTCGCGCAGGCGCGCAGCCAAATCAACCAGCCCAGGAGCCACCACACAGCCTGCGGCGTCGATGGTTCGGCTGGCGTGAAAGTCGAGGCTGACATGGCCTTGCTCATTGCCCAAACTCACAATGCGGCCTGCCGCAATCGCCACATCGCCCACGCTGTCGCGGCCCGTGGCAGGGTTGATCACACGGCCGTTTTTAATAAGTATCTTCACGCTGAATTCCCTGCAATCGTGGACATCACCGCCATGCGCACCGCAATGCCAAAAGTCACTTGCGGCAGGATGACGCTTTGCGTGCCATCGGCGACAGTCGAGTCAATTTCAACGCCGCGGTTGATGGGGCCGGGGTGCATGACGATGCAGTCAGGTTGGGCCAGCGCCAGCTTGTCGGGCGTGAGGCCGTAGTTCTTGAAAAACTCTCCGGCCGACGGCAGCATGGCACCGCTCATGCGCTCGTTTTGCAGTCGCAGCATGATGATGACGTCGGCCCCTTTGATGCCTTCTTTCATGTCATGGCACACGCGCACGCCCATCTCTTTCAGGTCACCTGGCACCAAGGTTTTGGGGCCCACAGCGCGCACTTCAGCCACGCCCAAAGTGGTGAGCGCATGGATGTCAGAGCGCGCCACGCGCGAGTGCACAACGTCGCCGACGATGGCCACCGTGAGCTTGCTGAAGTCCTTCTTGAAATGGCGAATGGTGTACATGTCGAGCAGCCCTTGCGTGGGGTGCGCATGGCGTCCGTCACCGGCGTTGATCACGTGCACATGCGGCGCGCAGTGCTGGGCAATCAGGTAGGGCGCGCCGCTTTCGCTGTGCCGCACCACAAACATGTCGGCGTGCATGGCGCTGAGGTTGGCAATGGTGTCGAGCAGGCTCTCGCCCTTGGCCGCGCTGGAGCGCGCGATGTCGAGGTTGATGACGTCGGCGCTCAAGCGCTTGGCTGCAATCTCAAACGTGGTGCGGGTGCGCGTGCTGTTCTCGAAAAACAAATTGAAGATGCTTTTGCCACGCAGCAAAGGCACCTTTTTGACCTCGCGGTCGTTGACGCTGAGGAAGGTGCCGGCGGTGTCCAAAATTTGGTGGATCACCGCGCGCGGCAAGCCCTCGATGGACAGCAAGTGAATCAACTCGCCGTGCGAATTGAGCTGCGGGTTTTTTTTCATGGACATGCTCATGTCTTTTCCTCGCCGCGCACCTTGATGTCGAAACTGAAGCGCCCGTCTTCAGCGCGCGCCAGCGACAACTTTTGCTCTGCGGGCAACGCGATGCGTGCCGCCGAATACGCTGCGTGGATGGGCAGCTCGCGCCCGCCGCGGTCTACCAACACCGCCAGGGTCACACTGGCCGGGCGACCAAAATCAAACAGCTCGTTCACCACCGCGCGAATGGTGCGGCCGGTGTAGAGCACGTCGTCGATCAACAGCAAATGCTTGCCTTCGACCTCAAACGGCAGGCGCGTGTGATCGGCCCCGCCCGCCATGCCGCGCGAGCTGAAATCATCGCGGTGCAAGGCGCTTGAGATGACACCCAAGCTCACACCAGTTTGGCCTTCCAACTTCAAGTCGCGTTGCAAGCGTTCAGCCAACCACGCACCGCCGGACCAGATGCCGACCAGTGCCGTGTCATCTTTCAAAAGGCTGCGCACGCCCGAAAGCAAGTCCACATAAAGCGCTTCGGCGTCGAGTCGCAGGGTCACGGCAAAGCCCTCAGGTGTTGTTCAAGAATGATGGCGGCGCTGACAGCGTCAATGTCTGCCGCGTTCAAAGCATGCGCCTCGGTGGTGGTGTAACGCTCGTCCACTTCGATCACCGCCAAGCCAAAGCGCCCGTGCAATTGGCGACCAAAACGGCGCGCGCGCACGGTGTTGTCGTGGGCCGCACCGTCAGGGTGAAACGGCACGCCGATCACCAAAGCGTCGGGCTGCCATTCGGTGATGAATTTTTGAATGCGCTCGAAGCGCTGCGCGCCAATGGCGCTGATGCTGCCCAGCGCCTGCGCGGTGCGGGTGACGGTGTTGCCATGCGCCACGCCAACGCGCAAGGTGCCGAAATCAAAAGCTAAAAATGAACGGTGAACGCTGGATGCAGCCGGTGGTTGAACGGCCATCACAGCCATCAAGCGTGGCCTACCTGCTGGCTGAGCATGCCCGCATTGATGCCCAACAACGACAGCGCTTTGCCGTAGCGCTGCTCGACCGGCGTGTCAAAAATCACCTCGGGCGCGGCGCTCACATTGATCCAGTTGTTTCGGCTCATCTCGTCTTCCAACTGACCCGCGCCCCAGCCGCTGTAACCCAAAGTGATCAGCACTTTTTTCGGGCCAACGCCGTTGGACAGCGCCTCAAGCACGTCTTTGCTGGTGGTCATTTCCAAACCGCCTTTGACTTTCAGCGATGACGCATACGGCGGCACCGCTTCAGACTGACTGGCAGCACCTTCGTGCAATACAAAACCGCGCTCGGTTTGCACAGGCCCACCGAAGTAGACCGGCTCGTCCGCCATGTCGGGACGGTCCAACGGCAATTCCACGCGCTCAAACAAATTGCGCAGCTTGATGTTGATGGGCTTGTTGATGACCAAGCCCAACGCGCCTTTGTTGGTGTGCTCGCAAAGATAGATGACGGCACCCGCAAAGGTGTCGCCCTGCAAACCCGGCATGGCGATCAAAAATTGGTTGCTGAGGTTTTTGGAGTCGGACTGCATGCGCACATTTTATTCCTGCGGCAGACTAGCGCCATGAACACAAACGCCAACAAACCCCTTCAACGTGCCTTGGTTTGGCTGCGGCGCGATTTGCGCTGCGAAGACCACGCCGCTTTGCACCATGCCTGCAAGGCTGCCG
The DNA here is from genome assembly GCA_025358485.1 of Burkholderiales bacterium. Lineage (GTDB taxonomy): Bacteria > Pseudomonadota > Gammaproteobacteria > Burkholderiales > Burkholderiaceae_C > JANYJJ01. Next base: position 7,661 of record JANYJJ010000024.1, read on the forward strand.
ATCAAGTCTGGTGCGCCTTCATCTTCGACCGCGACATCTTGGATTTGTTACCGCGCGCCGACCGCCGCGTCGAATTCATCCGTGACAGCTTGGAGCAAGTGCATGCGCAACTTGCTGCCTGGGGCGCAGCCCACGGCCACGCAAGTGTCGGACTGATCGTGCGGCACGCCGTCGCGTCTGATGAGATACCCAAACTGGCCGCCGAACTGAAAGCGCAAGCCGTCTACGCCAGCCACGACGACGAGCCTGCTGCGCTGGCGCGCGACGCCGCTGTGCGCGCCGCCTTGGCTGCCGACGGCCGCGCTTGGCACGCCTACAAAGACCACGTGATTTTTGAGCGCAGCGAGGTGCTGACCCTGGCCAGCAAGCCCTACAGCGTGTTCACGCCCTACAAGAACGCCTGGCTCAAAAAAGTCGATGCCGACCACCTTCGCGCGCACGAAGTCGAGCCGCACGCTGGCAGCTTGGCTGACTTGCCCTCAGGCATAAAAGGCGGCGTGCCCAGCTTGGAGGCGCTGGGTTTTCAGCGCACCAACCTGCACGACTTGAAAATTCCCATCGGGCAAGAAGGCGGGCAAGCCTTGCTGACCGACTTCTTGCAGCGCATTGACGAATACGAAGACACACGCAACTTCCCGGCCGTCAAAGGACCCAGCTATTTGTCGGTGCATTTGCGCTTTGGAACGGTGTCCATTCGCGAGCTGGCGCGCTTGGCGTGGCAACGCACACAAGCAGGCTCAAAGGGTGCCGAAGTGTGGTTGTCAGAGCTGATCTGGCGCGATTTTTACCACCAGATTCTTCATCACCATCCGCGTGTGGTCACGAGCTCGTTCAAGAGTGAGTACGACGCCATCCAATGGGAACAAGGCGATCACGCCAAGGCATTGTTTGCCGCGTTTTGCGAAGGCCGCACCGGCTACCCGCTGGTGGACGCCGCCATGGCGCAGATCAACCAAACCGGCTACATGCACAACCGCCTGCGCATGGTGGTGGCCAGCTTTTTGGTGAAAGATTTGGGCCTGGATTGGCGCTGGGGCGAAGCCTATTTCGCCCTGCACCTCAACGATTTCGACCTGGCAGCCAACAACGGCGGCTGGCAATGGGCCGCGTCCACAGGCTGCGACGCGCAGCCCTACTTCCGCATCTTCAACCCCACGGCGCAGAGCGAAAAATTCGACGCGCAAGGCAAGTTCATCAGGCGCTATCTGCCGCAATTGGCTGCCCTGCCCGACGCCGCACTGCACGCGCCCTGGGCGGCCAAACCGGTCGAGTTGGCGGCGGCGGGCGTGGTGATTGGGCGGGACTATCCGGCGCCGGTGGTGCGGCACGATGAGGCGCGGGGAGTGACGTTGAAGCGGTACGCGGTGGTGAAGGGTTGAAGGGGTGAACTCGAAAACCGAAACGCTGGATCACCACCGAGAGGTCAGGTTCAACGCCAAAGCAAACCGAACTTGAATTTGTGTGCGGTGCAATTTTTTCGGTGAGATTTGTTCGAGACCGTCACCCGTGCACAGGCGAGCACAACTCCACCAACGTGCCGTCCGGCGCGCGCACATATGACACCACTTGGCCCCAAGGCTTTTGCGCGGGCGCTGCCAGCTCGGTCGCACCGTGAGCGACGGCGGCGCCGTGTGCGGCGTGAACGTCTTCGGTGACCAGAGCGATCTCCATGCCCAGCGGCTGCTTGCTATCACTGGCGCGCACATGGCCGTCGGGGAAGTTCAACTTTCCCAGGGCATGCGACGCAAACGCCAGCGTGGTTTCGCCGGTGTTCAACTCACCGTAGTCGCCGGATTCATGCAGAAATTTTTGCTGAAGTCCGAAGGCTAGGTTGAAGAACCGCAGTGACGATTCGACGCTGGGGACGTAGGCGATGGTGTAACCAAGTTTCATGGTGGGACCTTGCTTGGTTTTGGTGGAACTGGAAAACGCAGGCGACAGTTCGGGCCTTTTCCGCCTACAGAGAACGCCGACACGTGCGAAATCTGACCCCGCACATCAACGCGGTAAATCACAGCGCACTGCGCGCTGCCGCAGGCGATGCATGCAGCTGAAGGCCAAGTGCTGAGATGACCTTGAGGATGGTGGCGAACTCGGGGTTTCCCGACGGCGAAAGTGCTTTGTACAAGCTCTCGCGTCCAAGACCGGCATCGCGCGCTACCTGCGTCATGCCCTTGGCGCGCGCGATGTCGCCAAGTGCTGCGGCCACAAGTGCAGGATCAGCCTCTTCAAGCGCGGCCTCGAGGTAGGCAACCATGTCTTCCTCGGTGTTGAGGTGATCGGCTGGATCCCAAAGGGTGGTGGTGGTTTTGGCCATAAATTGACTCCTACAGTTCACGCGCCAATGCCTTGGCTTTGACAATGTCATTGGCTTGCGACGACTTCTCGCCACCCGCCAAAAGCACCACATAACAATCACCCCGCTTGATGAAATAGATTCGATACCCAGGGCCGAAATCAACGCGCAGCTCTGAAACGCCCTCACCTACCGGCTTCACATCGCCTGGATTGCCGAGCGAGAGTCGACGAATACGGATGTCAATGCGGCCTTTGACAGCGCGGTCTCGAAGCTGAGCGAACCAGTCCGCGTAGTTGGAGGTTTGGCGTATTTCAATCACGCATCAATTGTATTTCATGGGATACGCAAAGAGATGGAATGAACTTCTGACCGCTGGAGTGGGGCGTGGTTTTCACGCCCCCAGGTGAGCATCCGGAATTGGGCAGCTTGTAGGCATGTCCTCTCATCTGCAGCGGCAAGGTGACTGGGGCTGGCGACCGATTTGGCGTACCCGCGTACGAGGGCGTTGGCTTCGGTCACATTGATGCACGCGCTGGTCTGCGCAACACCTGAATCTGCGGTGCAGGCCCTTCGATACCTCAGGGCGAACGCGTTGTTGGAGTGGGCGATGCGCGGCAAAACGCACCCATAAAAAAGGCGTGGCCTTGACCACGCCTTTTTCCAAATTCAACCTCTCTTTCAGCCTCTCTTCAACTCGTGTGATGCGAAGGTGCCAGTCGGTAAACAGGCGTCGGAATGCCTTCTTGTCGCGCCTTCAATTGCAGCGCCAAAAACTCTGAATAGTGACGTGACTGCGCCAAGTTGCCGCCGTGAAACCACAGGTGCGGCACTTGAGTGGGCTTCCACATGTTGCGCAGTTCGCCTTCCCACGGGCCGGGGTCTTTGGGCGTGTCGGAGCCCAAACCCCAGACCTTGCCCACGCGGTCGGCCACTTGCGGGGAAATGATGTCGGCCAACCAACCGTTCATTGATCCGTAACCGGTGGCGTAGACCAACAAATCGGCTGGCAATTCGGTGCCGTCAGACAGCGTGACTGACTTGGGGTTGATGCGTTCGATGTTGACGCGACTCTTGAGTTTGATGCTGCCGTTGGCCACCAGCTCAGACGCGCCGACGTCGATGTAGTAGCCCGAGCCGCGGCGCAGGTACTTCATGAACAGGCCCGATTCGTCGGCACCGAAGTCGAGCATGAAACCAGCTTTCTCCAAACGGGAATACAGAGAAGCCTCGCGCTTTTTCATCTCGTCGTACACCGGCACTTGCATGGCCGCCATGATCTTGAACGGGATCGACGCGAAGATCAAATCGGCCATGTTGGTGTGCACGCCCGACTTCACCGCCTGCTCGGAATACAAGCCGCCCAAAGCCAACTCCATCAACGCGCCCGACGGTGCGATGTGCGTGGAGCTGCGCTGCACCATGGTGACGTCGGCACCGTGTTCCCACAGCGCAGCGCAGATGTCGTGCGACGAATTGTTGGATCCCAACACGACGCACTTTTTACCCTTGTAGGCCTCGGGGCCGGGGTGTTGGCTGGAGTGCTGTTGCTCGCCCAAAAAGCTGTCAGCCCCAGGGATGCCGGGCGTCACCGGTCGGCCCGACACACCCAAGGCAAACACCAGTTCTTTGGGGTGCAGGGTGATGTCTTTGCCGCCGCGTTCGACCACCACATTCCATTGCTGCGTGGCTTCATCGAAGCTGGCTTTTTTGGCCGTGGTGCTGCCCCAATAGTTCAGCTCCATGACCTTGGTGTACATCTCAAGCCAGTCGCCCAATTTGTCTTTCGGCGCAAACACGGGCCAGTCTTCTGGGAACGGCAAGTAAGGCATGTGGTCATACCAAACCGGGTCGTGCAGGCACAGGCTTTTGTAGCGCTTGCGCCATGAGTCGCCGGGCTTCTCATTTTTCTCAATGATGATGCTTGAGACTCCCAAGCGCTGCAGCCGCGCACCCAACGCAATGCCGCCCTGCCCGCCGCCGACGATCACGACATAAGGCTGTTCGGTGTGGCCCAAGGCCGCAGCTTTGGCTTGCTGTTCTTCCAACCAAGTTTTGCGACCGGCATGCACGCCGTGCTCTGCACCTTTGACGCGGCGCTCGCCGGTGCGCTCTTCAAACCCCTTGAGCTCGGTCATGGTGGTGAGCAGCGTCCAAGCCTTGCCGTCTTTCAATCGCAGATGGCCGCGGCCTCGCGCCACAGCCGTTTCAAAAGTGAACCACGCGTCAATCACGCCGCCCGCCTCAGTGGCTTGGCCCTCGACCATGAAGGCGCTGGGTTTCACATCGGCAAGGCGGGCTTCCAACATATGGCGCACAGCAAGCGGGCCTTCTTGCGTGCTGATGTTCCAGGTGAAGGCGACCAAGTCGCGCCAATAACAGTCGGGATCAAACAACGCCATCGCGGCGTCAACATTTTGCTGTTGCAGCGCGGTGCCGAAGTCGGCAAACCAGGCGCTGGCGATTTGCGTGGGATGGGCAGAGAGGTCGGTCATGCTGAGATCTCCTTTGATGGGTTGTCAAGGCACAGGATGCGACTCATCTGCACCAAATTCATCATCGGTTGACCACTTGCACCTGGGCAATAGAAATTACCCTGCGTATTTAGACCTGTGGGGGGCGGTTTGTGACGCGCTGTTGCGTGCATAGCCGCAAGTCCGAGACGACGCAGATTCCGCTGCGGCAAGCGCAACCGCAAGCGGCGTCGGGCTCGGCGACAAGCCGACCGCTCAGGGCTGAAAGAAGCTCAACTCAGCGCGACAGACGATGCAGTGGATGGTGCAACGGTCGGCACCATTTTTGACTCGCGGCTTCGGTCTGAACTGGTTGCGCCGCGTTGCCCCGTGTACTGGCCAATCAACGCCAGCAAATCCTCTTCCGAATAAGGCTTGCCAAGGTAATGCTCAACACCCAAGGCCGCCGCGTAGTCGCGGTGTTTTTGGGCGATGCGTGATGTGATCATGATGACGGGCAGGTCGCGCAGGCGCGAATCGCCTCGGATGTTGCGCACCAAATCGAAGCCGTCCATGCGCGGCATTTCAATGTCGCTCAAGACCAAGGCGGGGCGTTCTTCCGCCAGGCGTTCGATGGCGTCCAAGCCGTCTTTGGCCAAAGCCACTCGGTAGCCTTCACGCTCAAGCAGGCGCTGCGTCACGCGGCGCACGGTCAGCGAATCGTCCACGACCAAAACCAAAGGCGCTGTCACCACAGTTTTGCCCGAAGTCGCTGACGGCAGACCCGCGTCGGCACCCGACAAGGCGGCTTGCGTGGCCGAGCGCGCCGCATCACCAAACAGCGTGGCGAGCGCGACCGGGTTGTAAATCAGGGCGACGTTGCCCGACGGCAGCAAAGTCATGCCGGCCAAACCGGGCACACGCGACAACTGCGGCCCCAAGTTTTTCACCACCACCTCTTGGTTACCGACGACTTCGTCCACGTGCAAAGCAATGCGCTGTTGCGCACTGCGAATGATCACGATGTGTTGGGCGCGCTGACCTGCCCCTTTGCCTGCGTTTTTAGTCGAATCTTCCGAGCGGGGGTGCAGTTGCAACAAGGCACCAAGCCAAAAGAATTGCAGCACGCGCTCGCCGAAGTTGTAGCTCCCGCTGGCGTAGGCGGCGGCCACCTCGGCATCGTTGCCCCGGCGCACCACCTCCACCAAAGTGGACGGCACCGCCACCACCGCGTCACCACTGCGCAGCATGACCACTTGTGTGACGGCGGTGGTCAGCGGCAGCACCAATTTGAACGCGGTGCCTTGGCCGCTGGCGGAAGAGGTTTCTATCCGACCGCCGATGGCGTTCACCTCAGAACGCACCACATCCATGCCCACGCCGCGTCCGGCAAGTTCAGTGACTTTTTCGGCCGTTGAAAAACCGGCGGTGAAGATGAAGCTGGTCAGCTCGGCGTCGTTAGACGGCGCGTGCGCATCGAGCAAGCCCGAGGCGACAGCCTTGTCGCGAATGCGCGGCAAATTCAACCCAGCCCCGTCGTCGCGAAATTCCACGCCCACTTCGTTGCCGTCTTGGGTGACCAACACCGCGATGGAGCCGACGGCGTCTTTGCCCGCTTGGCTGCGGACTTCAGGCAGTTCGATGCCGTGGGTCACGCTGTTGCGCAGCAGGTGTTCGAACGATGCGGTCATGCGGTCAAGCACGCCTCGGTCAACCTCAATAGAGCCGCCAACGATGTCGAGGCGCACTTGCTTGCCTGTCTCCTTTGCGGCTTGTCGCACAACGCGGTACAGGCGGTCAGACAGCCCTTCAAACTCGACCATGCGGGTGCGCAACAGGTCGTCTTGCAGGTCGCGCGTCAAGCGCGCTTGAGCGGCCAATTCGTCTTCGGTTTTCTCTAAAGTGCGCTGCACGGTGCGCTGCACCGTGGCCACGTCGTTGACCGACTCGGCCATCATGCGCGTGAGTTCTTGGAAGCGGGTGAAGCGGTCGAACTCCAAGGGATCAAAGTTTTGCGACGCGGCTTTGGCGGCTTCCAGGCGCGAGCTCATTTGCGTTTCGCCTTGCAGCTCAATGTCACGCAACTGGCCGCGCAAGCGCTCCAAGTTGTCGGTGAGATCGGCCAAAGACTCGCGCATGGTTTTGAGTTCAACTTCGATGCGCGAACGCGTGATGCTGACCTCACCGGCTTGATTGACCATGCGGTCCAGCAGCGGCGAACGCACCCGAACTGTCGATTGCGACGCGCTGGCGCGGTCGAGCTTGGGTGTGGCCGCTGCACGACGCGTCACGAAACGCGACCAGTCGATTGGCACCAGCTCAGACGCAGGCAGCAACGTGCTGGCGCGTGTGCTGGCGATCTTCAGAGCGTCGAGGGGCTCGCTCTCGGTCGTGCCTGCTTGGGTGCGCTCTGGTGTGTTTTTTTCCCCGCTCAGCGGATCGGCTTCAACGCTTCTTTCGATGCTGGCGTCGTTCATCAACGCGGCCACGCCGTGGGCTGCTTCGCCGGCTGCGATCACATCCGGCGCTCGATCCACGGGCTCGTGAGCGACCGGTGCGAACCCGGCGGCGGCCGTTGTGGACGTAAGGAAAGCGGTGGCAGCGAACGTCGATTCAGGCGCCGAGCGTGGAGGCAAAGCATCATGCGCAGGCTGCGCGAATGGCTGCGCTGACGGCTGTTCTGGTGGTCGTTCTGTTGGTCGTTCGACTGGCCTTTCGGGTGTGCGCTCTTCAGGCACCTCACCACCGTGCGTGCGCAGCCGCTCAAACACGCGCGCCAGGGCGTCAGAGTGAACCTGCAAGGCGTCGATGTCAGCCGCCGCAGGGCGCTCTTGACCGAGCAGCGCTTCGATGCGGTTTTCCAAACGGTGGGCCATTTCGCCCAAGCGCATGGCACCGGCCAAGCGCGCGCCGCCCTTCAGCGTGTGCAGCGTGCGCATGGCCGATGTGGCCATGCTCGGGTCGTGCGGGCTCTGCGACCAGTCGCGCAGACGCGTTGAAAGCTGGGGCAACAGCTCTGCACCCTCTTCTTCAAAAAACACAAACAGGTCGTCGTCGAGGGCATCGACCGCGTCGATCTCA
>JANYJJ010000041.1 GCA_025358485.1 Burkholderiales bacterium
GGCAGCTGGCGTCGGCAGGTATTGACGGCACGGTGCGCCTGTGGGACGCGCGCACGGGCGAGTTGCTGCGCACGCTGCAAGGGCATGTCGACTCGGTGAGGTCGTGCGCGTTTTCAGGCGACGGCACGGAGCTGGTGTCGGCCGGTGAAGACGGCACGGTGCGCCTGTGGGATGCGCGCACGGGCGAGCTGCTGCGCACGCTGCAAGCGCATGAAGACTGGGTGAGGTGGTGCGCGTTTTCAGGGGACGGTAGGCAGCTGGTGTCGGCCGGTGATGACGGCGAGGTGCGCCTGTGGGATGCGCGCACGGGCGAGCTGCTGCGCACCCTGCAAGGCCATCAGGGCTGGGTGTTGTCGTGCGCGTTTTCAGGCGACGGCAGGCAGCTGGTCTCGGCCGGTAGTGACCGCAAGGTGCGCCTGTGGGATGCGCGCACGGGCGAGCTGCTGCTCACGCTGCAAGGGCATGAAGGCAGTGTGTGGTCGTGCGCGTTTTCAGGCGACGGCAGGCAACTGGTGTCAGCCGGTGAAGACGGCACGGTGCGTCTGTGGGATGCGCACTCGGGCGAGCTGCTGCGCGTCAGCACCGTCAGCCGCCAAGGCCACTGCGTCTGGTCACCCGGCGACAACCGCGTCATCGAAGCCAGCGGCGACGCATGGCGTTGGATGGGCTGGTTGGATCACGACGAAAACGGCATGCCCACGCGCTTGCCGTTGGAGCATTTTGGGCTGGTGCCCGAGCCGAAACGTTGGTTGGCACCGGGTGAGTTGATTCAGTCCGGTCACTCAAGAAAAGTAGCTGGGATTTCGTGAGGCTGATGTCGGCAAGGTGTCAAACTGACCGAGCATCCAACAGCTTCAGGCTCTCCTGCAAACCGCGACATTGACTTTGGTCGGCGGTGCTGCCCAGCGACCGCCAAAACTCATCCAGTGCTGGCCCGAATTTGCATCTCGCACACCAGCGCGCTGTGCGTTGGACGCGTGCCGGTCTGCAACGCAGTCAACAGCGCTTGCGCGGCGCGCACGCCTATCTCATGGCGGGGCGGGCTGACGGTGGTCAGCGGCGGTTGCAGTTGGCGGCTGATGGGGAAGTCGCCAAAGCCCATCAGCGCAAGTTGGGCGGGCACTTGGATGCCGCGCGCTTGGGCTTCTAGCAAGGCACCGCAGGCCAGGTGGTCGTTGGCAAAGGCGGCTGCGGTGATGGGCGGGCCGGGCACGGCCATGAGTTGCCGCAGCGCCTGACGGCCGCATTCAAACGCGTCGCCCGCAGACGGCTTGATGAGCATGACGGTGGCGGCGTCGCGGCGGTGGGTGCGTGAGTGAGCGCGCGCCGCAGCGCGAAAACCGGCGCCGCGTTCATGGGCGCGAAAGTCTTCCTCCACGCCGCTGTCCACGTAGGCCAAATGCCGGTGGCCGCGTGACAGCAAATGCTCGGCCATCGCGGTGCCCACCGCGTGGTGGTTGAAGCCAACCTGACTGATCGCGTCTGCTGCGACGGCTTCAGCTTCAGTCGGCTGGTCCCAAACTTCAATGACGGGCGTTCCACTGCGATGGGCGGCATTCAACAAGTGCAATGCGCCGATGGTGTGGTGTCTGCCGGTGACCACCAAAGCGCTTGGTGACCAAGCCAGCACAGCGCGAATTTGCGCCTCTTCGCGTTCCAGCGAATAGCCGCTGGATGCCAACATCAGCTCGTAGCCCGAGGCTTGCAAGGTGTCACTCAAACCCTGCACCGTTTCAGAAAATATCGAATTGGAGATGCTGGGAATGATGGCCGCAACCATGCGCGAATGGCCGCTGGCGAGTTGACCGGCTTGCTTGTTGGGCACGTAGCCGGTGGCCGACAAAGCCGTTTGAATTCGCTGTGCCGTCGCGGGCGCGACCACGCCGGGCTCGCGCAGGTAACGCGACACAGTGATGGAGGTGACGCTGGCAAGCGCTGCGACTTCTTGCAAGGTGACGCGGCCGTGACCACGGCGGCTGCGCGCGGGGGGATGGTCAAGGGCAGGGGCAGGTTCAAGTGCTCCTGGCGTGACCGATGAGACAGGGTTTTTCTTGATGGACGGCATGGCTTTGCGTCATTAATGTTAGCGGTAACAAAGCTTGACGACATCCTGTGAAACCCGTTGCTGTGCACACGCTTTTTGAATGACAAAAACCCTCGCCGATTTGCGCAGCCGCCGCTGGTTTTCCGCCAGCGACATGCGTGCGTTTGCGCACCGCCAGCGCATTCAGCAAATGGGTTTGCGCCGTGAAGACGTGTTACAGCGGCCCGTTGTGGCCATCGTCAACACCTGGAGCGACTTGTCGCCTTGCCACGCGCATTTGCGCGAACGCGCCGACAGCGTGAAGCGCGGCGTGCTGATGGCCGGTGGCTACCCGTTTGAGCTGCCCGCCATGAGCTTGGGCGAGGTGATGGTCAAGCCCACCACCATGCTGTATCGCAACTTCTTGGCGATGGAAGTGGAGGAGCTGTTGCGCTCGCTGCCCATCGACGGCGTGGTGCTGTTGGCGGGCTGCGACAAAACCACGCCGGGCACGGTGATGGGTGCCATCAGCATGGGTTTGCCCACGATTTTTTGCCCGGCTGGGCCGATGCTGAATGACCGCCATCAAGGCAAAACAGTCGGCGCAGGCACGCACACGCGCATGTTTTGGGACGAGCACCAAGCAGGCCGCGTGAGTGCGGCAGAAATGGTGCATTTGGAGTCGCGCATGACGCGCTCGCCCGGCACATGCAACACCATGGGCACGGCCAGCACCATGACCAGCATGGTCGAAGCATTGGGCTTGGCGCTGCCAGGTTCCACCAGCATTCCGGCGATGGACTCGGCGCACACGCGCATGGCCACCACCTGCGGCGAACGCATCGTGCAAATGATTTGGGACGACCTCACGCCGCAGCGCGTGTTGACGCGCGGAGCCTTCATGAACGCAGTGGCGGTGCAAATGGCGTTGGGTGGGTCAACCAACGCCGCCGTTCACATCATTGCCATGGCGGGCCGCGCGGGCGTGAGCTTGACGCTTGACGATTTGGATGCGGTGGCGCGCCGTGTGCCGGTCATCGCCAACCTGTTCCCGGCCGGTGACAAGTTGATGGAAGATTTTTACTACGCCGGTGGCTTGCCCGCGTTGATGAATGTGATTCGCGCAGAGTTGTCGTTAGTTGAGTTGACGGTGACGGGCCGCAGCGTGGGTGACAACATCGAAGGCTGCAATGTGTTGGACGCAGAAGTGATTCGACCGCTCAACAACCCTGTCAGCACCGGCAGTTCATTGGCCGTTTTGCGCGGCAACTTGGCACCGAACGGCGCGGTGATGAAAGCGTCTGCGGCGTCCGTCAAATTCTTCCAACACACCGGCCGCGCTTTGGTGTTTGACAGCCAGCCGCAGATGCTGGCGGCCATGAGTGACTTGAATTTGGATGTGGATGAGAACACCGTGTTGGTGCTGCGCAATGCTGGCCCCGTCGGCGCGCCCGGCATGCCGGAATGGGGCGGCCTGCCCATCCCAAAAAAGCTGTTGTTGCAAGGCGTGCGCGACATGGTGCGCCTGTCAGACGCGCGCATGAGCGGCACGCACTACGGCAGTTGTGTGCTCCACATCTCGCCCGAAAGTGCGGTGGGCGGGCCCTTGGCCTTGGTGCAAACTGGGGATGACATCGCGCTCGATGTGCAGGCGCGCACACTCAACATGTTGGTCAGTGAGGCTGAATTGGCGCGCCGCCGTGCTGTCTGGGTGGCACCGGCGCAGCCGTTTGTGCGGGGCTACACCAAGCTTTATCAGCAGCACGTGACGCAGGCGCATGAGGGCTGCGATTTCGACTTTTTGCAGGGCGCCGCAGCCACACCAGAACCTGTGATTTTTTAAGGCGAATCACGATGAACGCATTCAAACAAATGATGCAAGCCACGGGCGGTCAAGCGCCCATCGGCACTTGGGTCATGTCGGCCAGCCCCCTCGTGGCCGAGGCCGTGGGCTGTGCAGGATTTGACTGGGGTGTGATCGACATGGAGCACACGCCGCTTGATTTGATGGACGTGGTGCACCTGCTGCAAGCCGTTGCCAGCACCCGCATGCTGCCGATAGTGCGTGTGCCTTGGAACGACACGGTGATGGTCAAACGTGTGCTCGACGCCGGGGCCACCACGGTGCTGTTTCCCTTTGTGCAAAACGCCGATGAAGCGCACCGCGCCGTGGCGGCCACGCGCTACCCACCCGAGGGCGTGCGAGGCATGGCCGGCATGAGCCGCGCTTCGCGGTTTGGCACCGTGCCCAACTACTTCAAAACGGCCAATCAAAACATCGGCGTGATCGTGCAACTGGAAACGCCTGAAGCCGTGGCCAATTTAGAAGCCATTGCTGCCGTGCCGGGTGTGGCGGCCATCTTTTTAGGCCCGGCCGATTTGTCGGGGGCCATGGGCTTGGTGGGCCAGCTCACACACCCGGATGTGATGGCATTGATGGCGCAGGCTGCGCAGCGGTGCAAAGCAGTCGGCATGCACGTGGGCACGGTGGGCGGCACGCCCGAGGTGGTGGCGCAGTACCGCGCGGCGGGGTTCGACTTTGTGGGCATCGCGTCTGACCTGGGGCTGCTCATGCGCGCTGCGCAAGGGGCCATCACAGCATTGAAGACGCACAGTGCCGAGCATGTCCACACATTGAGCGGTGGCACCACGCAATCAGGCACGGGCTACTGAGCATGGCGGCTGTTGAACTGCGCCAAGTCGTTAAGAGTTACGACGGCAAAAACAAGGTCATCCACGGGGTGGATTTGGACATTGCGCACGGCGAATTCGTGGTGTTTGTGGGGCCGTCGGGCTGCGGCAAAAGCACGCTTCTGCGCATGGTGGCGGGCCTGGAGCCCATCACCGGCGGCGAGGTGCTCATCGACGGCGCCGTGGTGAACGACATGCCGCCGCGCAGCCGCGACATCGCCATGGTGTTTCAAGACTATGCGCTGTACCCGCACAAAAATTTGTACGACAACATGGCCTTCGGTTTGCGCCTGCGCAAAACGCCAGAAGCCGAGATCAAACAGCGCGTGGGCGACGCCGCTGCGCTGCTGAAAATCGACCACATGCTGCAACGCAAACCGCGTGAGTTGTCGGGTGGACAACGCCAGCGCGTGGCCATCGGCCGGGCCATCGTGCGCCAGCCCAAAGTGTTTTTGTTTGATGAGCCACTGAGCAACTTAGATGCCCAACTGCGCAACGAAATGCGCACCGAAATCAAGCGCTTGCACCAGCGTTTGGGTGCCACCATCATCTACGTCACCCACGACCAAACCGAGGCCATGACCCTGGCCGACCGCATTTGTGTTTTGCAGGCCGGACACAAGATGCAGTACGACACGCCAGACGCCATTTACAACCACCCGGCTGCACTGTTCGTGGCGGGCTTCACCGGTGCGCCACCGATGAATTTGAGCGACTGCACGCTGGTGGATGGGCAGGCAGATTTGGGCGGTGTGCGCTTGCCTTTGCCTGCTGGTTTGGCACGGGCTGCGGCATCAGCCAGCCGCTTGAAAATCGGTGTGCGGCCTGAAAATGTCAGCCTTGCTGCGTTGAACGCCACCGACATCAAGCTGCCCGCAGAAGTGATGTTGCTAGAGCCTTTGGGTTCAGAGACTTTGGTGACCATGAAGTTAGGAAACACCGAATGGATCACCCGCTGCGCCGCCAGTTTCAAAGAGCGGCGCGGCCATAAGTTGGACTTGTTTGTGCCGGCTGAGGCGCTACGTTTGTTTGACGCTGTCAGCGGCCAAGCTGTCACGCTATAAATTTTCGAAGCAGTTTTTTAAGACCACAAAAGGAGACTCACCATGAAACGTCGTCACTTGATTTCCACCTTCGCGCTGGCCGCTTCTTTGATCGGCACCAGCGCATTTGCCCAAACTTCGCTGCGCGTTTTCTCGGGCGGTGCCAACCAACGCCCTGATCTGATGCGCAAGCTGTTCGACCTATACCAAGTCGCCAACCCCGGCGTGAAAATTGACATCGAAACCGGCGGTGCCACCAGCGAATTGCAGCGCCAGTACTTGAGCACCGTGCTCAACGCCAAAGACACCGCCATCGACATCTACATGATCGACATCGTCAACCCCGCGCAGTATTTCAGCGCCGGTTGGTTGGAGCCGCTGAACGCCTACGTGGGCGAGCCTGCGGTGGCCATGAAGCCCTACTTGCCGGTGTACGCCAGCGCCAACGTGGTGGGCGGCAAGATCGCCGCCATGCCCGCGTTTGCCGACGCCATGTTCATGTACTACCGCAAAGATTTGCTCGATAAGCACGGCGTCAAAGAACCCAAAACCTGGGACGAATTGAGCGCTGCAGCCATCAAGATTCAAAAGGCCGAAGGCGACCCCAACTTGCAAGGCTTGAGCATTCAGGGCGCGCCGATTGAAGGGGCGGTTTGCACCTTTTTACTGCCGTACTGGAGCCAAGGCAAAGACTTCAACGACGCATCCGGCAAGATGACTTTGGACAAAGCCGCCGCCGTCAAAGGGCTGAACCAGTGGCTCAGCATGGTGGACGCGGGCGTGATCAAAAAGAACGTCGCTGAAGTGAAAACACCCGACACGGTGAATGAGTTCAAAGCGGGTCAGGTGCTGTTTGCCATCAACTGGGGCTTTGCCTGGGACCGCTTCAAAGACGACAAAGACAGCAAGGTGCAGGGCAAGGTCGGCGTGATGCCTTTGCCTGCCGTGGCCGGCGGCAAGAGCGCCACCTGCGTGGGTGGTTGGCAATGGGCAGTGAGTGCCTTCAGCAAGAGCAAGGCCGAGTCGGCCAAGCTGGTGAAGTTCATGGCCAGCGCCGATGCCAGCAAGTTTTTAGCGGCGGAAGGCTCGCTGTTGCCAACCCAGCAAGGCGTGTACACCGACGCCGAAGTGCTGAAGAACGTGCCCTGGTTCAAAGACGCCGCCAACGTCGTGATTGCAGGCCGCAGCCGTCCGCAATCTGAGCGTTACGGCGAAGTGAGCGACACCATCCGCACAACAACCAGCGCGATTTTGGCGCGCACGAAAACACCGGCCGAAGGGGTGGCGGAGATTGAGAGCAGGTTGCAGCGCGTGATGCGGTGAATTCACTCCCTCACCCTTCTAGCGGGAGCGGATGTGTTGACTCCCTCCCCCTTGACGGGGGAGCGGATGTATTGACTCCCTCCCCCTTGACGGGGGAGGCGCAACATTGACTCCCTTCCCCTTGACGGGGGAGGGCAGGGGAGGAGGTGAGAACTATGAACACATTCGGATTTGTTGCTGAGTTTTCACCCCTCCCCAACCCTCCCCGTCAAGGGGAGGGGGCAACACTTCTTGTCGGTCGGCGCGGGCACGCAATTGGCTCCCCCTCCGTTGGAGGGGGAGGCGCAACATTGACCCCCTCCCCCTTGACGGGGGAGGGCAGGGGAGGAGGTGAGAACTATGAACACATTCGGATTCGCTGCTGAGTTTTCACCTCTCCCCAACCCTCCCCGTCAAGGGGAGGGGGCAACACTTCTTGTCGGTCGGCGCGGGCACGCAATTGGCTCCCCCTCCGTTGAAGGGGGAGGCGCAACATTGACTCCCTCCCCCTTGACGGGGGAGGGCAGGGGAGGAGGTGAGCACTATGAATACATTCGGATTTGTTGCTGAGTTTTCACCTCTCCCCAACCCTCCCCGTCAAGGGGAGGGGGCAACACTTACTGCCCGTCAAGGGGAGGGGGCAACACTTCGTCCCCGTCGAGGCGAGGCCACTCATCCAACCACGCGACATGCACCGCATCAAACCTGATCAAAAGGCCTTTGCGACTGCGCTTCGCAACAGTGCCACCGATGCCGAGCGCGCTCTTTGGAAGTCGCTGCGCGGCGACTCGCTGAATGGATTGAGATTTCGAAGGCAGTTCCCGCTTGGCATCTATATCGTTGACTTTGTGTGCTTTGAAGTGCGCTTGATTGTTGAAGTGGATGGCGGGCAGCATGCCGAATCAGCAAAGGATGCTCAACGCGATGCGTGGTTGAAGTCGCAAGGCTTTCAAGTGCTGCGTTTCTGGAACAACGAAGTCTTGCAAAACATGGAGGGCGTGATGCAGATGATCTTTAAAGCAATCAATTCGCACACACCCGTTTTGCCCCCTCCCCTCGACGGGGAGGGCTGGGGAGAGGTGAAGGCTAAAAACACAAAACTGTCCCCTTCAACGCATTCACAAGCATCGGTTGCACCACAAGTCGTCAGAGATCCAACATGACGCCCCCAACCAGACCCCCAGGTCAACTAGACCGCCTGCGTGACCCCAGCGAAAAAACCCTCGCCGTCCTGTTGCTCACCCCCGCCTTCCTCCTGCTCGCGCTGATCGTTGCTTACCCCATCGCCAAGCTCATCTGGAACAGCTTTCACGACCTGCGCTTGTCAGGCGGCACAGGCTCAGTCAAGTTCATGGGGTGGCAAAACTACGTTGACGTTTTCAACGACAAAGACTTTTGGAACGCCGCCAAAAACACGCTGCTCATCACCCTGATCACCGTGCCCGGCGCGCTTGTCGTCGGCCTGGGTTTGGCCATGCTCGCCAACCTGCCGTTCAAGCGCCGCTGGCCGGTGCGCTTGGCGCTGCTGCTGCCGTGGGCGTTGCCGCTGAGCTTTGCGGGTTTGATCTTTGCGTGGTTCTTTCACACCGAATACGGCGTGGTCAACGATGTGGTGCGGCGCTTCGGTGGTGGCGCTTTCAGCGACGGACAAACGATGTGGTTGTTGACGCCGCGTTACGCCTTCGCCGCCATCTGCCTCACCATCGTGTGGAAGACGTCTTCTTTCATGGCGCTCATTTTGTTGGCAGGGCTGCAAATGATTCCGCACTCGCTGTATGAAGCCGCCGAAATTGACGGCGCGTCCAAGTGGCAACAGTTTTGCCAAGTGACCATTCCCATGCTCATGCCGTCCATCATCGTCGCGCTGATTTTTCGCACCATCACCGCGCTGCAAACTTTCGACATCCCCTACACCATGACCAAAGGCGGCCCCGGCAACGCGACCGAAACGCTGGCCATGTTGATTCACAAAACCACCATCGACTACTTGGATGTGGGCTACGGGTCCACGCTGGCGGTGTTCATGTTTTTGATGTCGATGTGCGTGACGGCGGTGTACTTGAAGCGCATCGGAAACGAATCGTGAATTCATTGTTCGAAGTCCGCAGCCTGCGCTTCATTGCCGCCTGCATGGTGGTGTTCAACGGCTTTTTTCCGGCCGTTTGGATCTTGCTCACTTCGCTGAAAACCGAGACTGAACTCGTCAGCAAACCCATCACCTGGTGGCCGCGCGAACTGACCTTTGGCAACTACGTTCAAGCCTTCACCGACCAGCCGCTGCTCAAGTACATGGGCAACAGCGTGTGGGTGGCGGGGCTGTCCACCGTGTTCTCACTGATCGTGTCGTCGTTTGCGGCCTATGCCATTGCGCGGCTGAATTTGAAGCACCGCCAACTCATCCTCACCGCCATCGTGGCGTCCAGCATGTTCCCCTTGGTGACCTTGCTCGTGCCGATATTCGAGACCATGCGCGCCTTGAATTTGCTCAACACCACGACCGCCTTGGTGTTGCCTTATGTGGTGCTGAATTTGCCGGTGTGTACCTTGGTGTTGGTGAGCTTTTTTCAAAGCATTCCCAAAGACCTGGAGAACGCCGCCATGATCGACGGCTGCACCCGCTTGGGTGCCTTGTGGACGGTGGTGTTGCCGCTTGCTGCGCCGGGTGTTTTCACCGCAGGCATCTTGGCTTTCGTCAACGCTTGGGACGAGTTTTTGTTGGCGCTGTCGCTGAACGCCAGCGCTTCCATGCGCACCTTGCCGGTGGGCATCACGCTGTACCAAGGTGAGTTCAGTTTTCCTTGGCCCATCATTTCAGCGGCGCTGATTGTGGCCATCGTGCCGGTGGCGGTGTTGATCGCAATTTTTCAAGAACGCGTGGTGGGCGGTTTGACGCAAGGAGGTTTGAAAGGATGAGCGTGGACACCAGCAAAATTCGCTACGGCATCGTCGGTTGCGGCAGCATGGGCCGCGAGCACATTGAAAACCTCAAGGCATTGCCCGGCGCTGAAGTCACTGCCTTGGCCGACCCCGTGAGCGCGAGCATCGATGCGGCTTTGGCGCTTTGCAATACGCCGCCGCAGGTGTTTTCTGACCACCGCGATTTGCTGTCCAGCGGCCTGTGCGACGCGGTGGTGATTGCCACGCCCAACTTCACGCACATCGACATGATGCGCAGCGCGTTGGCCACCGATTTGCACATCCTGATCGAGAAGCCGCTGGTCACGAACATGCAGGACGGTGTCGAGCTGATGCGTTTGGCCGAAGGCAAAAAAGGCATCGTCTGGGTGGCCCAGGAATACCGCTACATGCCGCCCGTGGCCGAGATGATTCGCATGGCGCACGGCGGCGCGGTGGGGCGCATCCAACAGGTCAGCATCCGCGAACACCGCGAGCCTTTTTACCCCAAGGTGGGCGACTGGAACCGCTTCAGCGCCAACACCGGCGGCACTTTGGTGGAAAAGTGTTGCCACTATTTCAACCTGATGGACTTGGTGCTGGGCGAAAAACCGCAGCGTGTTTTTGCCTCGGGCGGGCAACGTGTGAATCACCTGGACGAGCGCTACGAGGGCCGCACGCCCGACATTTTGGACAGCGCATTTGTGATCGTCGAATACCCCAGCGGCGCGCGCGCCATGCTTGACCTGTGCATGTTTGCCGAAAACTCCATCGACAGCGAACACATCACCGTGGTGGGTGACACCGGCAAGCTCGAATCGTTGCTGCCCGCGTTGACCTTGCGTTACGGCAAGCGCGAAGATTGGGGCACGCGCAAGGTCTGGGGCGAGCCTTCCGGCAGCGGCAAAGGCGTGGCGGTGCGCCGCGTGTGGGACACCAACATCAAATACGCGGGCCAGCATTTCGGCGCGTCTTACATCGAGCATCAGCGCTTTGCCGCGGCCATACGGGCGGGCAGCGTGGCGGAGGTGAGTTTGGAAGACGGTCTGCGCAGCGTGGCCACCGGCTTGGCAGCGCATCGCAGCATTGAGACGGGCTTGCCTGTGTTGTTGAAGGATGTGTTGCCAGCGGGGTGGTGATGCGGAACTTATCGCATCTGACACGGGTAGGATGAAGTGCGCACATGCCAAGCAGCGATCAGCACCAGCTCTCTCGATGTGAAACACAAACAAATATCCGTTCGGGCTGAGGTGGCTTCTCCGACCGTCCTGAGGTATCGAAGGAAGTCCCACGCTGGCTTTGACACCTCAACCCGTTCGGCATCACGCAGCTGGCTCACACCCAACAATTTCACCCCCTCCAGGACATTCATGACTTCACTCCCCTCGACATCAGCTGCCACCGAAGAAGGAAGTTTCGAGCTGCACGCAGGTGCTTTGCGCTTGGCGGTGCGCGCCGATTTGGGCGGCGCGATTGCGGGCTTGTGGCACCGCGACACACCCATCTTGCGCAGCACTGCACCGGCCGTTTTGACCACCTCGCGCCAGTCCGGCTGCTACCCGTTGGTGCCTTACTCCAACCGCTTGGGCTACCGCCACTTTCGTTGGAAGGGTGTTGAGTACAAGACCGAGGCCAACTTCGACGACAACCCGCACTCGGTGCACGGCGTGGGTTGGTTGCGGCCTTGGGACATGGTGTCGCACAGCGCGCAAGAAGTGGTGCTGCGCTACCGCCACACGCCCGACGGGCACTGGCCCTTTGCGTTTGAAGCCACCCAATATTTCACCCTCACGCCGCACACGCTGAGTCTGCAAATGTCCATCACCAACACCAGCGAATTGGCGCAGCCGGTGGGCTTGGGTTGGCACCCGTATTTCCCCAAACGCGCACGCAGCCGCATGCATGTGGAACTGACCGACCGTTGGGAATCAGACGCCACACAGTTGCCCATCAGCAAGCACGCGCAAAGCGGCATAGACGGCGACGTGGCCCACCTCAACTTCGACAATTGCTTTCAAGGGTGGAAGGGCCCCGCGCGAATCCGCGATGAAAAGTTTTCGTTGCAACTGAGTTCGTCGCTGAACTATTTGGTGGTCTATACGCCGCAAGACAAAGACTACTTTTGTGTCGAGCCCGTCAGCCACGTCAGCAACGCCGTCCACATGGCCGACCCGGCGGCGCACGGCCTGCGCACCTTGCAGCCCGGTGAGAGTTTTGAAGCGTCGATGTTGTTGGACGTGACGGTGCTTTGAGCTTGAGTGAAGCTTGAGTGAACCTTGACTGAACCGATGAACGCGCACGACTTTGAGGTTCAACTCGCCGTCGCGTCGCCCGCCTTGTTGGGTGAGTCGCCGCTGTGGCATCCGGTGGAGCAGGTGCTTTACTACTGCGACATTCCCGGGCGCACGCTCAACCGTTTTGACCCACGCACAGGCGACTTGAAGCACTGGTCTTTTGACCCCAACGTCGCGTGTTGCGCGCCCATGCTGGACGGCGCTTTGCTGCTGGCCCTGCGCGACGGCCTGTGGCGCTTCGACACCCAAAGCGGCGAGCGCACGCGTTTGAGTGACGCACCCTACAACCCCGCCACCGAACGCTTCAACGACGGCAAATGCGACCCCCAAGGTCGCTTCTGGGTGGGCACGATTTACGAGCCGCGCGACCCCGCTTTGGCGGCTTTGTACTGCTACACCCAAGGCGCGTTGACCAAGAAGGCTGACGGCATCACTGTGTCTAACGGCCTGGCCTGGAGCCCCAACGGCCGCACCCTGTATTGGAGCGACACCAAAGCCCACAGCATCTACGCCTTTGACTTCGACCCGGCCACGGGCGACCTGCATCAACGCCGCACTTTCGCCAGCTTCGCCCACAAGGTGGCCGGTGCAGCCTTGGACGAATACGGCGGTCGGCCTGACGGCGCGGCGGTCGATGTCGAAGGCTGCTATTGGGTCGCGATGTTCGAAGGCGGGCGTGTGCTGCGCTTGTCGCCGCAAGGCGATGTGTTGCGCGAAGTGCGTTTGCCTGTGCGCTGCCCGACCATGCCGTGTTTTGGTGGGACTGACCTGAAAACGCTCTACATCACCACCGCATCTGAAGGCCGCCCCGCGGCAGAGCTGGCCGAACAACCATGGGCAGGCTGTGTGCTGTCGCTGCGCGTGGATGTGCCGGGCTTGCCAGCGAATGTGTACGTTTGAATTGGTTTGAATTTTGTTGAATTTGAATGAAGCAGATCACCACTTACCCGTCACTCGCCAACAAATTGGTTTTCATCAGCGGCGGCAGCTCAGGCATTGGGGCCGACGTGGTGCGTCACTTTGCAGCGCAGGGTTCAAGGGTGGCGTTTTGCGGCACCAAGGCGGGTGGCGGCGATGCGTTGATCGCAGACATTGAAGCGGCGGGTCAGGGCACACCCATCTACGCAGCCTGCGATGTGCGAGACACGCCGACGTATCAAAGCCTGCTCAAAAACATCATCGCCACACACGGCCCCATTCACGTGCTCGTCAACAACGCGGGCCGCGATGACCGCCACGCCATGGAAGACGTGACGCCCGAGTTTTGGGACGACCGCCTCAACCTCAACCTCAAACACTACTTCTTCGCCGTCCAAGCGGTGGCCCCTGCCATGACGCAGGCGGGCGGTGGTGTGGTGGTCAACATGGGGTCAGTGAGTTGGATGCGCGGGCGGCCCAATTTGGCGGGCTACACCACCGCCAAAGCAGGCATCTTGGGCCTGACGCGCACCTTGGCGCGCGAGCTTGGGCCGCGCAATATTCGGGTGAATGCCGTGGTGCCGGGTGCCATCGTCACCGAGCGCCAAACCGAGCTGCACCGCGATTCGGCGGCCGACCAGGCCTTTCTTGATGCGCAGTGTTTGAAGATTCGCCTGGATCCCAGCCACGTCTCGCGCGTGACCTTGTTCATGGCCAGCGACGACAGCAACGGCATGACCGGCCAGCATGTGTTGGTGGACGCCGGTATCGCGCAAAGCTCGGTGCTCACTTGACGGCGCAAGTCATGCAGCGCAGCGCCCAACTCGACACGCTACGCGCCCATCAGCGCAGCCAAAAACCGTTTGACATTGCCATCATCGGCGGCGGTGCCACCGGCCTTGGTGTGGCGTTGGACGCCGCCGCACGCGGCTTCGGTGTGGCCCTGTTCGAGGCCGACGACTTCGCCAAAGGCACCTCTTCACGCTCCACCAAATTGGTCCACGGCGGCGTGCGCTATTTGGCCCAGGGCAACGTCGCCTTGGTGCGCGAAGCCTTGCAAGAACGCGCCTGCTTGTTGGCCAACGCGCCGCACTTGGCGCAGCCACTGGCGTTTGTGATGCCCGGTTTTCAGTGGTGGGAGCGCGGCTTCTACGGCATTGGTTTGAAGATGTATGACGCCTTGGCCGGTGCGCGCGGTTTGGGCGACACGCAGTGGCTGTCGAGCGCGCAAACGCGCAAGTTGC
>JANYJJ010000091.1 GCA_025358485.1 Burkholderiales bacterium
CGCAGCGTCCAATCAGAAGACTGCGCAGCGCCGCCACGCCCCCCGTTCGGGCTGAGGTATCGAAGCCTGCAAAGCGACATACGCACCCATCCCGTGTGGTCAGCGAAATCGCAGCGTCGATTTCGACACCAGCCCCCCGCCCCCGCTCGGGCTGAGGTATCGAAGCCCCGATCTAGCCCGACGCCCCCCAAACCCCGTTCGGGCTGAGGTATCGAAGCCACGCTGTGTCCCAACGCCCCCCACCCCGTTCGGGCTGAGGTATCGAAGCCTCCACGCACGCTCAAGCAGCCCCAGCCCTGAACACCAAATCCCAAACCCCGTGACCCAATTTCAAGCCCCGGTTCTCAAACTTCGTCAGTGGCCGGTAGTCAGGCTTGGGCGCATACCCGTCAGCCGTGTTGTGCAAACCCTTTTCGGCTGACAACACCTCCAACATCTGCACTGCATACGGCTCCCAATCGGTCGCGCAGTGCAAGTAGCCACCCGCTTGCAAGCGCGACACCAGCAGCTCGACCAAAGGCGCCTGTATCAAGCGCCGCTTGTTGTGCTTCAGCTTGTGCCACGGGTCGGGAAAAAACACATGCACACCCGCCAGCGATTGCGGCGCAATCATGTGCTCCAACACGTCCACGGCATCGTGCTGAATCACGCGAATATTGGTCAGCGCGCGCTCGCCAATTTGCTTCAACAACGCACCCACGCCGGGTTCATGAACTTCCACGCCAATGAAGTCGGTGCCGGGCATGGTCTGCGCAATCGTGGCGGTGGCGTCGCCCATGCCAAAGCCGATTTCCAGCACCACCGGCGCGCTGCGGCCGAACAGCGCGGGGCAGTCCAACGCTTCAGGTTGGTAAGGCTGAAGCAGGCTCGGCCCCAGCTCATTCAAAGCCTTCAACTGCCCCGGCCCCATGCGCCCCGCGCGCACCACGTAGCTGCGCACACTGCGGCGCAAAGGAAAGTTCGGGTCAGAAAAAGTCATCGCCAATTTTGCCCGATGCGCTTTTCTCGCGAGACCTACACTGCGCGCCATTGCCCGCTTTTGCCACTCGGAGTGCCCGCCATGTTCCTTCGCCGCCTGTTGATGATTTGCCTCAGCGCCCTGGTGTTGACCGGCCTCAGCGCCTGCGCCAGCCTGGGCGGCCGCGACCCCGTGAAGGTCAACGTGGTGGCGGTCGAGCCCCTCACAGGCCAAGGCCTGGAGCTGCGCTTCATGGTCAAACTGCGCGTGCAAAACCCCAACGACGCGCCGGTGGAATTTGACGGCATCGCCATTGACCTGGACGTGCGCGGCACCGACTTCGCCAGCGGCGTCAGCGACCAACGCGGCACGGTGCCGCGCTTCGGCGAGTTGGTGTTGAGCGTGCCCGTGACCGTGTCCGCCAGCTCGGTGATCAAGCAAGCGTTGAGCTTTGCGCTAGGCGGTCGAGACGGCAACCGCGCGAAGCTCAGCTACCAGCTGCGGGGCAAGCTGGCGGGCTCGGGTGCGGGCGCGGGTGCAGGCTTTGGCGGCTTCCGCTTCACGTCCAGCGGCGAGATGGATTTGCCTGCGGGTATGGGGGCCGCGAAGTGAGCTCGCGGAGTGAAGTAGCGGAGTGAGGTGGCGGAGTGAAGTGTCGTCAACCACGGTGGCGACGGCGCACTTTCTGATCGACACGCCATGCACGGCTGGCATCAGCCCGGCGCTGAACCCGTCGGCGGGCCAACGAGTGCGTGACCCGTGGCACATTCAAAGCGTCAACGCGTTTCACTCCATGCGCCACTCCAACAGCATCACTCCGGGTGCATCACTGCGGCCTCAAGGCCTGTACAGCACGCTTCAAATGCGTGGCCACTGACCGCCTTCAAAGTTCCGTCGCTTGGTTCTGCGCGCGTGAAAGGGCCAGAGCAACGGTTGAAGGCAGCATCGATGTTGGCCCGCCACAAGCGCCATTTGGGGGTGTTTTTCAAGAGACGGCACTTGGCCACTTGATCTCGACCTTTCGATTTTGCGCAAGGCAATCTCGAAGGTAAAGATTGATGAGGCTTTGATACGGAACCCCAGTCTCCGTGGCCATGCCTTTGAAGTACTGAATCACATCTTCGGAAAGGCGCATGGTCACTGACTTCTTGAGTTTGGACGCGTATGGGTTTCGACGCGACTTCATCTTCGACAGATCGTATTCAGCTTTCATGTCATTCACCTCGGTAGTTCTGGGCTTCACTTTCGGTCGCCTTGCGAGCGGAAATGATGCGAATCACCTCTGCATCCTCTCGCTCGCAATGGCACAACAAGAGAAGCCTTGCGTCTGAGCTCATGCCCAACAAGAAAAAGCGGTCCTCGTCGAAAGAATGTTCGTCATCGAAGAACTGAACCGCGAAGTCGTCGTAAAACACAGTCGCGGCCACTTCAAAAGTGACCTTGTGCTTCTTGGCATTCGACGCCGCCTTGGAGGAATCCCATTCGAATCTCATACGTACATTGTATGGATTCAAATCGGGCAGTTGAAAACCGGTTGCGTTCGTGCCGTCTGAGCAAGATGGCTTAGAAAGCAACGGCGGCTCGTCCCGCGGCAATGATGTAGGTTGGATAAAAACACTGGGGTCTGACCAAATGACCTTTCGCTTGTTTCTGCGGCAAGCGATGCGGCTGCGATTTCGAAGACGTCTCCTTGACAATGTACGTTGAATCGACGTACATTTTAGATTTAGTCTAAGGAACATCATGCCCACGCTGGAACTCACCCGCACATCACGGGTCGAGGCGCGCATCGCGCCAGACGCTTTGGCCATCGTTCGCCGCGCCGCCGAACTGCAGGGTCGC
Organism: Burkholderiales bacterium; assembly: GCA_025358485.1. Classification (GTDB taxonomy): domain Bacteria; phylum Pseudomonadota; class Gammaproteobacteria; order Burkholderiales; family Burkholderiaceae_C; genus JANYJJ01. The sequence continues at coordinate 2,801 of JANYJJ010000091.1, forward strand.
AGCATCAGCGATTTCTTGGTTGCCGCCGCATTGAAAGATGCTCGTCAGACCATAGAAGACGCACAGATCATTCGCCTGTCGGTTGACGACCAGCACCGGTTCGCCGAAATGCTGGCAAACCCCGAACCTCTCGTGCCTGCAATGAAGCGTGCACTCAAAGCGCGTAAACGCCTGATCGCCGACGCAACGTGACGGCCGCGTTTCGGCTGGAGGTGCTGGGGCCCAGCCATGCCCGTGAAGCCTTTGCTTGCGGTGTCGAGGCACTGGACGGCTACTTCGTGCGCCAAGCCTCGCAGGACGTTCGCCGCCGAGCCAGCACTTGTTTTGTGGCGGTAGACGCCAGCTCAGGCAAGGTCGCCGGGTACTACACCTTGGCGGCAGGCGGCGTGCCGTTGACCGACTTGCCCGAGGCGCTCACCAAGCGCCTACCGCGCTACCCGTCAGTTCCTGTGGCCCGCGTCGGCCGCCTTGCAGTCGACCAGGCGTTTCACGGTCAGAAGCTCGGCGGTGCGTTGCTCGCCGACGCGGCCCTTCGAGCCATGCGTTCCGACGTGGCGGTGTTCGCTTTGGTTGTCGATGCCAAGGATGATGCCGCTGAGGCCTTCTACCTTCACCATGGGTTTGAGCGATTTGGTGTCAATGGCAGACAGCTCATCGTTTCGCTGAGGCGGTTTGTGCAAGAAGGCGAGTAACTTTCGTCCAACGAGCCTTGAGTTTTATGGTCGGGTTTGAGATCCGGACGTTGGGGTCACACGGACGGCGGGGAAGTCTTGCTTCCAACCTGCTCTCGCCCGATCAATCGCCCCACATGCGACACCGACAGCCCCGTGTGCCGCGCCCGCGCCATCATGGTCACGCCGCCGTCGCGGAACGCCGCCAACAGTGCGGCGTCACGGACATCAAGCGCTTCGCCGAAATGATCGGCCTCAGTTTCTGCACCGCGCGACTCCGGTCGCGCAGGGTGACGACTTCCTTGCCCAGCAAGTGGGCGTGCATCCAATTGGAGTCCAGCCACTGCGGCGTTGCCACAAGCCCAGCGTGTGCGCTGCAGCCAGACCAAGGCCAGTTGGCCGGGCTGACCACCAAGCCATCAGATAAGCATCTCGGTTCACCAGGATGGCCTTGAAGCGGCCCTGGAACAAGTGGCCCGACAAGCCGTGGCGGCGATTGAAGCTTTGCGCGTACACGCCGTTGTGATGGCGCATCAGACGCGACAAGTTGGCTTGGCGGGTGTGCAATACCAGGTGGAAGCGATTGCCGATCAGGCAATAGGCCAGCAACTGAGCGTTGAAACGATTCATGGCCTGAGCCATCACTGCCAAGTGCATGCGCCGATCGTCGTCACCGCGGTAGATGGGCTCGCGACGGTCTCCGCGCGAGGTGACCCGGTAAGTCGCTTGGGGGAATTCAACGCGAAGGGAGCGGGCCGTGGGAAGGGCTTATGTTAAATGCAAGACCTGACCCCATGGGTTAAATGCAAGACCTGACCCCATGACCTGACCCCATGGCCCTTGTGTGACCCCATGGCCGATGGTCGATCGCATGGGGGAATTCAATGCGAAAGGGGGCGGGCCATGAGACAGGTTTATGTCAAATGCAAGACCTGACCCCATAGCCCTG